>RKRP01000099.1 GCA_007571315.1 Gammaproteobacteria bacterium | reverse complement strand
CGCCAGCGCCAGCGCACCCGCGGCCATCATCGCGGAACCCCTCGAAATACACGCCGTTGTTTTCATTTCAGCATTCTATTTGCAGCACCTTGGCAAATTGTATCTGGCCAATGCAGCCCAAGTCGGCTATTGCATGAGCGCGCGCTTCCCTCGCCCTTTGCCTTGCCCCCTCCCCCGAGGGAGGCGCATAAACCCATCCATAGGGAGCGGCGGCGACTGTCCTGCCGCCGCCGCTCCCGCAGGGAAGGGGCAAGACAAAGGGCTTTACCAGAACATTGGCAAGGATTAGGACGAAGGGATTGAGCTTATTTCCTGGGCGAGCCTTCGGAGCGGAAATCCTGGTGGCAGTTTCGGCATGCGTCCGCCAGCCGCTTTAGCGATCGCAGCATGAATTGCCTGTCGTCCGCCTCGACCGCCGCCAGCAGATTGCGGCCTTCCCGCTCCGCCGCTTCGGCCCAAGCAAGAAACTGTTCCGGGCGTTGCCAGATTTCTGGCAGAGCCGCGGTTTCGCCCGAATCGGAACCGGGCGGAAACAGCGAGCTGATCAGTTGCGCATTCAGGCCAAGGGAGGTCGCCTGGGCCGCAACATGGCTCTCATCGAACTCCATTTCCCCGGCAAGCAAGCCGGTCAGCGCGGTGAGATGCGCCGCCATGCCCAGCATCACGTCCTTGCGGTATTCGACTACGCTGCGGATGTCCGCAGCCGCAACAGCAGCAGCAATCAGGATGACCGCGCCAGCGACCGGCGCAAGCCGGCTTCCGAGTATCTTGTTCCGACTGTATCGTCTCATCCAAAAGCAGGTAAGCAGGATCTGTTCGCGCTCCTCCGATATCCAGACTCAGCTGCGCCCCTACAACTCGCGCAGGGCCACGGTGACAGGCGCCATGGCCGCCCGCACAGCAGGGAAAACACCCCCCACAAGGCCCACGACAAGCGCCGCGGTTACACCCTGGGCAAGCAGGTCGGGCGTAACCGCGAAGTTGAACACCACCTGGCTGAAACTCGAAGCCAGCGTGGATGCCTGGAAGCCGTTCAGGGCCAGCCAGGCAATGGCGCAACCGAGCACCCCTCCCAGGAGCGCCAGGGCCACCGATTCCAGCAATGTGGCCAGAGCCGCGGGCAAGGAACCGAAGCCTAGCGCCCTCAACGTAGCCAGCTCCCGCGCCCGCGCCGCGATCGACGCGTACATGGCGTTGAGGGTCGCAAAAATCGCGCCGATAGCCATGAGCACGGAAATCGGAATGCCGATTACGCGAATAAGCGCGGTAGTATCCTCGGCCTGCTCGGAGTAGAACTGCTCCTCGCTCCACACATCCACGGCCAGGCGCTGGTCGCCGTCCAGCGCCTCTTCCAGCCGCGCGCGTCCGGCGGCGCCATCCACTTGAGCGCGAACCACTTGGAAACCGCTGCCCAGTTGGTACGCCGACTGCAGCACGTTAACGTCGCACCACAACTCCGATTCAAACACCGAGCCTCCGGCCTCGAACACGCCGGTCACGAGCCATTCGGTCTTGCCAAACCGGATCATCTGTCCCGGTTCCAGCCCCGCAAACTGGTTGCGGGCGCCGCGGCCGGCGATAAGTTCAAACCGCCCGGGCGTAAACTCGCGGCCCTCCGCCAGCCGGTACCCCTTTCGCAGGGCATAGCCGGCGGGCTGTATGCCGCGCAGGGCAACGTTGGCCTCGGTGCCCGATGATTTGCCCACCGCATTAACGATCCAGAACAACTCCGAGGAAACCCGGGGCTCTCCGGCGGCATCGCGGACGATGCCGGGAGCATAGCGTATGACATCGGCCTGTTCGCTGCTGAAGCGGCTGTTGAGCTCCGCGGTAGAGCCGCTGCGCAACACCAGCGCCACATCCTCCTGGCCGCTGCCCTCCATGGTTTTCTCAAAGCCCGACGCCATGGACAGCACGCCGGCGAACACCCCGGTGAGAGCGGCGATGCCGGACATGGCCACCGCGGCGGCGCCGGGCCGGCGCGGCAGGCTGCGCAGGTTCAGCGCGGCAAGCGCCGCCGTTTGCGTCAGCCATCCGAACATCGCGCAAATTCCTAGGCGGTGCGAAGCAGCGCGACAATGTCGAGCTTAAGCGCGCGGATTACCGGCGGCAATACCGAACCGAGGCTGACCGCCAGCATTAGCGCCAGCCCCAAAACCACGCTTTGGGTTCCAACATGCAGCCCGGCCGGGAACATGGCGCCCATCGCGCCGGACACAAAGGCCAGGGCGGCCCGGCCCAGCGCCATCGCAAGGATGCCCACCGGCAATATCAGCAACAGCCCCTCCAGCACGGTCAGCCGAAAAATGCTTCCCGAAGTAAAGCCCAGCGTTTTGAGCACGCCCATTTCGTGGATCCGCTCACGCACCGACTGCGCCATGGTGTGGCCGGTCACAAGCAGAATCATGAACACCACGGCGCTCAGAATCAGGGTCACGATCAGGCCAATGTTGCCGAACTGCTGCGCATATTCCTGGGCGAAGGCGGCTTCGGTGTTGGTTTTGGTCTCGGCCGGCGAATTCTCGAACTCCGCGTCGATGGAGGCCATCAGGTTTTCAATCGGCATGGAGCCGTCGCCTTTGGACACGTACCAGCCGACGGTGCCCTTGCCGAAAGCCCGGGCCTCGTCGAAGTAATCGTAGTGAAACAGCACCACGCCGGCATTCATGCCGGCATCGGTGTCGTCGAAAATGCCTTCAATGTCGAATTCCCACACATTGCTGCCATTGTTCCGCGTCCATATGCTGGATCTCAGCGGAACACGGTCGCCAACCTCCCATCCGTACTGACTGGCCACCGGACGGCCCACGATGGCGCCGCCCCGGTTGGCCAGCCAGGCCTGCCTCTGGGCGCTGGAAAGCTTGATTTCGGGATTCAGGGCCAGATATTCCTCGGCCACCACCGGGTACTGCGCGAATTCGGGATTGTCCTGGTAGCGGCCGCCGAACCAGGTGCCATGGGACACGGCGGCAACGCCCGGCAGACGCGCAATCCGCGACTGGTAGGCCGCCGGCAGCATCATGATCAGCGACACCTTGTGCGAAGTCAGCAGCCGCTCCTGCGCCTCAATGCCCACATCGCTCAAGGAAAGCGCGATCCGCAAGCCCTCCAGCACGGTAAAAAGAAAAAACACCACCAGCACCGCCAGCATGGTGAAGACGGTCCGAATGGGCTTGCGCCACAGGTTGCGCCAAATGAGAGTAAAACGGTTCATGGCGAGGTTCCGCCTGGCGCGCCAGGAGTTTCTTCCGGCGGCGCGCCCAGCTCCCCTTTGTCGAGGTGCAGAACACGGTGCGCGAACGACGCGGCGCGCGGGTCGTGGGTAACCATGACGATGGTCTTGCCGTAATCGCGATTCAACCGCTGCAGCAGGTCCATGATTTCGTCGGCCGTGGAGCGGTCCAGATCGCCGGTAGGCTCATCGCAAAGCAGGATGGGAGGATCGGACACGATGGCGCGGGCAATGGCCACACGCTGCTCCTGCCCTCCGGATAGCTCGCGCGGATAGTGGGATGCGCGCTCGGTCAGACCCACCAGCTGCAGGGCCGTGTTCACATGCTGCTTGCGCCGGGATGCCGGCAGCGATGTAAGCAACAGCGGCAGGGCCACGTTGCGGGCGGCGGTAAGCACCGGCAAAAGGTTGTAGAACTGAAAGATAAAACCAATGTTGCTCGAGCGCCACTTGGCCAGGGCGCCCGGCGACAGAGCGCTGATGACCCTGCCGTCCACCTCAACCAGGCCTTCGGTGGGTTTGTCAAGGCCGCCCAGCAGGTTCAGCAGCGTGGTCTTGCCGGAGCCGGAGGGGCCCATCAGACCCACGAAGTCGCCCTTGTCGATACCCAGGCTGATGCCGTCGAGCACGCGCACGGTTTCGCGTCCCTTGCGGTAATTCTTGCTAACGCCGGTGAGCTGTATCAGTTGCGTGGCCATATGTTCCGTTTCGGTTCCTGGAGCGCAATACGAGGGTTAAGGATATGTGATTTTAGCGCCGTCGCGCAGTCCGCCGGGCGGATCCAAGATTACCCGCTCTCCCGGCGCCAGACCCGACAGGATCGCCACGCGCGGCCCGCCGCTCTCGCCCGTGAGCACAGCGCGCCGCCTCGCCTGGCCTCCTTCGGCCACGTACACCCACTGATCGCCGGCGCTTCCCATGAGCGCCGACGCCTCCACGCGGATCAGATCCGCCCCCGGCTCCGGCAGGGGCTGGCCGGCTTCGATGAATGAAACCTTGGCTCCCATGTCTGGAAGAATGCGCGGGTCGCGCTCCAGGATCCCCACCCGCACGCGCACCGTGGCCTTCTCGCGGTTGGCCGCGGGCACAATAGCGATCACCTCCGCCGGAATCCGCCACTGCGGGTAGGCATCCAGCCTCGCTGTAACCGCTCCGCCCGGCCGCACCCGCTGCAGGTAGGCCTCGTTCACGTCCACCTCGATCTCCAGCGATTCCATATCCACCAGCGTGCAAATGCCGGTGCGGGTAAATCCGCCGCCGGCCGAAACCGGGGAGACCATTTCCCCGGGCTGGGCGTTCTTGTCGATGACCACGCCGGCGAAGGGCGCGCGAATCACGGTTTCGCTGTGCGCCTGCCGCTGCACCGCCACCGCGCGCTCCGCCACCGTAACCGATGCCGCGTTGGATTGAAGGCGGGCGCTCAAACGGTCGCGGGCCGCCTTCGCGGAGTCCAGTTCGGTTTCGCTGGCCAGGCCGCGCTCCTGCAATTGCGATAGCCTGTCGAAGGACAGTTCCGCTTCGCGAAGTTCCGCGCGCGTCTCGCCCAGGGCGCTGCGCGCCAGGGCCAGCTGCGCTTCGGCCAGGCGCAGTTGCGCAAGTTCCTCGGCATCATCCAGTTCCGCCACCACCTGACGCTCGTCCACAACCATGCCCTCTTCCACCAGCACCCTGCGGATCCGGCCGGTGCGCTTTGACGAAACCGTGGCGGCGCGGCGCGCGGTAACGTAACCACTGGCATCCAAAACGCTTGCGCCGCCGCCGGCCGAGGACAGGCGCACGGTCTCCACTCGAACCTGGACCGCGGAATCGGGCCAGAACAAAAAGGCCAGCACTGCAAGCGCGCCCGCCACCGAGAGCGTTGCGATGGATGGCCACAGAAAACGTTTCAGCGCGCCGGGCCGCGGCCGCTCATCGCGATCGATGCGCAGCCCTTCAAGGCTTGGGCCGCTGCCGGCGGCGCTCATCAAGAGCCGTGTTGAGCGCCAGGAGAGCGGGCGGGCGTGTCACCGGCCCGCGGCGGGATGAATCCCCGGGAACTCAAGTATTCGGCATCAGGCGTGGACACGCGATTTTCGCCCGCTGGACTGCCTGTATGCCGCGACAGCACCGAATCCATGGCCTGGAAGAAAGCCTCCACGATCGGCCCGCGGTAGCGCCCCACCGGCGTGCCGTTGTAGATCACCCGCGTGCCGTCCTGCACGTATTCCCGCACTAGCGGCTGGCTCCAGTCCGGATAATCGATGGGATCGTAGAGGCTGTAATTGTCGAAGCCATGGAAATTGACCATGGCGTGCCCAAAGGCCGTATCGGTATTTTCGGCAAAGAACGATAAAGGCACGTTAACGATGTAGTCAAACCCGGCGCGGATTCCATCCCAGTACGCCTCATTGGTGGAGAGATAATTGTTTTCCGGGTCGTTGATGGGATCCGCGAAATTCTCCTGGCTCATCACCAGCTCGTGGCGGGCGAAACCGTAACTCTCCAGCAGTTCGCGCAACTCCCTCTCGATCGGTCCAAGATACGCCGGAGACAACTCCAGCCAGGCTTCATGCGGAACCTGGTCCCAAGGCATGCCGTGCGTCGATGCCACCACTTTCACGGAGTGCTCGGGGGAGAACGTGTCCAGGCGGTCCTTAAGCATTTGCGCATAGGCGCTGCGCGTAACCGCCATGTCGCCGAGTTGCGGAGTGATGATTACCTTGATGCGCTTGCCGTTTTCCTTCTCCCAATCGTGGATGTAGTGCATGGCGTGCTTGATGCTGCTGTTGAATTCCTCGTGGTGCGAATAAATCGGCCGCGGCACGGCCAGCAATACCGTATCAACTCCGGTTTCGAGCAGGCCGCGCATGGCCTTGCGGGCCATGCCGAGGTTCTCGGCGGTTACCCAGGCCCAGGGAATATCGCCGTATTTCTGATGCACGCGCTGCATGGCCTCCTGGGCGATGATGCGGTTGCCGGCCTCATGGGGAATCCGGCCGTCCATAAAACCCTTGCCGGGCGCGTAATAGAACACCTGGCACTTGGTAATCAGCCGGGCCGCCGACGCAGGCAGGCCCGCCTTGCGGCCGGGAAGCAGGAAGTAGCCCTGACCTAGGTAACTGCTGGCGGACGGCGGCGACCACACCACCTCGCCGGTCCGGTACTTGTCCGCATAGGGCACGCCGTCGTAGTCCGTATCGCGCCCCAGGTGGTCGATCAGCCGCGTGGGAGTGAATTCTTCGAACTCGTAGTAGCGCTCCGCATCCATGAGCACCACCCCCCGGTCGCGGTTGACGATATAGCGGATCGGCCAGGGGATGTACTGCAGGCTCTTTTGCGTGAGCACGTAGTAATCCTCGGGGCGCAGTTCCTCTGGCTGGATCAGATGGGAAATGAACACGCCCACCCGCCCTTCCGGCCGGGTGTCCTGGGCCTTGTAGTAGGCAAAGTAGTTTGGCTCCGCCAGTTGCGGCGGGGTGCGATTCTGGTACTTGAACACGCCGAATCCGGCAATCCCGAGCGCCAGCGCGGCGGCGCCCGCCACCGTCAAAACCCTGAGCGTTTTCCTCATCATCTCGGCTATCCCTCAATTCCAGGAGAATCGGGAGGTTTGGCGAAAAGCACGCGGTCCAGCCATGCGCGCGCATCCGCGGAGGTTTCATGCGGCGCCTCCTGTATCGCCATATGCCCGATGCCGGGGTAAATGATAGTCTCAATGGAGGGCGCGTTTGTAAGCAGCCGCGCCAGTTCGCTGGCCAGTTCCACATGGACCTGCGGGTTTTTCTCGCCCCATTGAATCAGCACCGGCGCGCGCACCTGCCCGATCAGGCCCTCGATGTCGCCGGAAATGTACTGGCGCAGCCGCTCCAGTTGCGCCACACGCTGGCCTTCAAGGCGCCACAAATGGTGCCAGCGGTCCACCAGCTCGGGAGTTACCCTGGCCGGATCGCCGAAGCCGCTCTTAAGCATGAATTCCGGCAATGCGCGCGGCGTAATCCAGCGCACCAGGGCGGCAGCCGGCGATATGGGCGGCGGCGCCTGACGGCCGCGCACGCCAGGCTCCAGGGAACCCGGCGAAATCAGCACCAGGCCGGCCACGCGCTGCGGGTTGCGCGCCGCGTAGTGGATGGCCACCGTGCCGCCCAGCGATGTTCCCACCAGCGCGGCGCGCTCCACCCCAAGGCGGTCGAGAAGGCGCTCCATGAGGTTTACCGTGCGCGGCAGGCTGTAGTCACCGGTGGCGTCGGCGCCGCTCAGGCCGTGGCTGGTCATGTCGAAGCGCACCACGCGATAGCGTTCCCGCAGGGCCTCTACCCAGGGGTCCCAGCCGATCAGGCTGGCGAAATTGGCGTGGACCAGCACCACCGCCGGCCCAGCCCCTTCATCGCGGTAATGAATGCGGGCGCCGTCGATGGCGGCGAATCGCGATGCCGGCGAGGCGTAGCGGGCCTCAAGCGTTTCCGCGGGAATATCGCGCCATACCCAGGCCGCCACGCCAAAAGCGACCAGCGCCAGGGCCACCAGCCCTCCGGCAGCCCAGCCCAGAGCCAGCAGAACTCCGCGCAGCACCCTCACAACGCTTAGGCGCCTACAAGCGCTCGCCCTCGGACGCGACCAGCAGCAGCGGCCCGTCGGATACCACCACGCCGCCGGCCTTTTCGAGGGTCACCGCAAATGCCACCGGCTCCGCCACGGGAAGTTTGGCCCGCACCGCCAGCGCAAATTCGCCAATCGGGGGAGCATCGAACACTCCGCCATCCACGGGGTGGTTGCGGTCTCGTTCCGGGGCCACAATCCAGAGTTGGTATTGCGCCACCTCGGGATCGTTCACGGGAAGGCCGGAAAAGCGCATTTCGCCCGCCTGCAGCGAATCGCTCCAGGTGATCTGCCCCCCAACCTGCTCATAACCAGCCACTTCCGAACGCCACGGCAAAGTGCGGGAATCCGCCGCAGCCTGAAGCGCCCGGGAATCCGCAGGGAGCTGCGGGCCCTGAAACCATACTGTGGTGGCCAGCCAAGCCAGCATCATGGCCGCCGCAGCCGCCCAGCCCCAGCCGGAGCGCGGGACCGTCCGGCGCTCCGGCGCAGGCGCGTACGCGGCGCGGGCGCGGCCCATCGCCGTCAACCGCGCGCGCAGGTCACCGGGCATGTTGCGCCAGCTTGCCCGGTCTTCCGCCAGAAAGGCGGCCTGCGCCTGCGCCGCCGCTTCCTGCATGTCTTCCCGCTCGCGGTTGCGCGCTTCAAGCGGCATGGCCGCAAGAAGTTCTTTCAGCTCGAGCCACTCGGCATCGTCAAGCCGCTCCCCGGCGGCATCGCCCGCCAGCAACTCCCTCAATCGGTTAGCCGGAGCCACGATTTTCCTCCCCTCGAACCACCTTCAAGCCCCGGCGCAGCCGGATCAGGCTTCGCCGGATTCGAGTTTTGACAGTGCCCAGGGGCATGTCAAGGCGTTTTGCAATCTCACTATGTGAATAGCCTTCGTATAAAGACAGCGAAAGGATTTCCCTTTCGTTGCCGGACAATTCCTTCAGCAGCGGCTCCACGCGCGCCGAGTTGAGAAGTGTCGCGAGCTGGTGGCCACCATCCAGCGCCGGGTCCGCCTCATCGCCCAGCAACGGAACGCTGTCTGAAAACCTGGCTTCGTGCCGGATCTGGTCCACCATGCGGCGGCGCGCGACGGTCAGCACAAAGGTCACTTCGCTGCCTCTGCCGGGCGAGTATCGGCCGGCGCAGGACCACAGTGACAGAAACGCTTCCTGGACGGACTCCTGGGCCAGCGGCGAGGCGCCGAAATAACGCCGCGCCAGCGACCAGATGAGATCGCCGTAGGTATCGACAAGATCCGTCATGGCCCGCGGGTCACCACTGGCAATCCGCTCAAGCACCGACCTGTGGGACGCGCCAGCCATGGAGGAACCCTGCGGCGATCTCGGGGCGTTCACTCGATAGTCCAAACCTTGCGGCTTCAATTAAAACCCCGATTGTATTCCTTAAGCCCGCTAATCCTGGGGTCGGATGTTCGAATGCGGGCAGGCAGGCGGCAATCTGTTCACCGGGGATTTCCTAGGGTGGATAAAGCTGGCATAGACTGGGGCGCAGGCAGCGTTGGGGATTAACCCACCATGAATCGGCTCGGGAAGCAAACCAGTCCGTACCTGCTTCAGCATGCGGACAACCCGGTTTACTGGCATCCCTGGGATGAGCAGGCCTTGGACGAGGCGCGCCAGACCCAACGGCCGATTCTGCTTTCGGTGGGCTATTCAGCCTGCCACTGGTGCCACGTGATGGCGCGCGAGTCGTTCGAGGACCCGGCCACCGCAGCTGTGATGAACGAACTGTTCGTGAATATCAAGGTGGACCGCGAAGAGCGGCCGGACCTGGACCGCGTTTATCAAACCAGCCACCAGTTGCTCACGCGCAGGTCCGGCGGCTGGCCGCTCACAGTGTTCCTGATCCACGATGAACTGCTGCCATTTTTCGCGGGCACCTATTTCCCCAGGGAACCGCGCTTCGGCCTGCCCGCATTTACCGACCTGCTCCGCAACGTGGCCGCCTACTACGGCAGCCGCCGCGAGGAGGCCCGCAGCAACGGCAAGACCGTTCAGGAAATGCTGGAGAGAATATCCGCGCCGGGCGCGCCGTTCGCCGGAGAACTCGGCGAACAGCCGCTGCTGAACGCGGTTGAACAGATGCGGGCCGCCTTTGATCCGGTGCATGGCGGCACCGCCGGAGCACCCAAGTTTCCGCGCCCGGCCGACATGGAACTGCTGATCCGGCGCGCCGCCATGCAGGACGGCGAGTCCGCCCGCGAAATGCTGGAGACCACGCTGGATGCCATGGCCGCCGGCGGACTGAACGATCACCTGGGCGGCGGCTTCTTCCGCTATTCGGTGGATGCGCGCTGGGAAATTCCGCACTTCGAGAAGATGCTGTACGACAATGCGGCGCTTTTGTCGGCGTATTCCCTGGGTTATCAGTTCACCAAAAAGCGGCGCTACGCGGAGGTGGCCAGCGCAACCGCCGCCTGGCTGCTGCGCGACATGCGCCACGAGGGGGGCGCATTCTTCGCCGCCCTGGATGCCGATTCCGAAGGCCACGAGGGCCTCTACTACCTGTGGGCGCCGGATGAGGTCAAGGCGCTGCTGCCGACGGAGCAATACGAAGAATTTTCGGCCCGCTACGGGCTGAGACGCGGCCCCAACTTCGAGGGCAGCCGCTGGCACCTCGTGGAGCAGCCGGGAGCAGGCGGCGGCGAAGGAAAACTGAAGGCGGCGCGCGAGCGGCTGCTGAAGGCGCGCAGCGAGCGCGAGCGGCCGCTGCGCGACGAGAAGATTCTGACTTCCTGGAACGCCATGGCGGTGCGCGGTCTGGCCATCGCCGGGCGCTGCCTGGAACGGCCCGACCTGACCGAAGCGGCGGAGCGGGCCGCGGGCTTCATTGCCGCGAATCTGATAAGCAAGGGCCGGCTTCTGGCCTGCTGGACCTCGGGGCGGACGGGCAATGAAGGCTTCCTGGACGACTACGCCTTTCTGCTCGACGCGCTTTTGGAACTGGGCGGCAAGCGGCGGGAGCTGGCCGAGTCCCTGGCCGCGAGAATGCTGGATCATTTTGAGGACGGCGGGGGCGGGGGCTTCTATTTCACCTCTCTGGAGCAAGAGCGCCTGATCCACCGCCCGCGCTCGCTGTCCGATGACGCGCTGCCTGCAGGAGCCGCGGTGGCGGCGCGGGCTCTGTTGAGGTTGTCTCAATTCCTGCCCGGCCCGCGCTACGCGGCCGCTGCGGAAAAGGCTCTGAGAGCGGGCTGGGAGCACATGTGCCGCCATCCGCTCTCGCACACCGCCCTGTGCCTGGCGCTTGACGAGTGGCTGCGCCCTAAGGCCTGCGCCCTAGACGGCAGCTGCTAACCCCTATATTGATAAGGCGTGGTATAACGGCGCACCACAATAGAGGAGAGACAAACCCATGAACTCAGCCCCCCGCATCCGCAACATCGTGAAGCGCACCACGCTGATTGTGCGCGACATGGAAAAGAGCCGCCGCTGGTACGAGCATGTGCTCGGCATGTCCACCTGGATCGACATGCCCTACACGCTGTCCGGCAAAGGCATAGCCGCCGGAAAGAAAGGCGACGTAACGCACCTGGTCATCATGAAATGCGAAGACCCGCGCATCGGCATGATCGGTCTTCTGCAGTGGGTGGACCCGCCGCTGCCGGCGCCGGAAATCCCCACCTCGGTGGGCTACGGCACGCCGGTGTTCGTTGTCGATACGGAAGACGCGGCGGAAGTCGCGCGGCGCGCGGCGGAACTGGGCACCCGGGTGCACACGCCGGAACGCACCTTCACGGTGCGCGGCTCCAGGGGCGAACTGCGCCACCTGCTCGGTTGCGCGATTTTCGACCCGGACGGCTATTTCTACGAGTGCAACCAGGTCCTGCGCATCGACGATCCAGAATAGCCCTGCCATCCCTGCATTCCCGGAACGGCGCTTTCCCTTCGCCTGATGGTGTTCCCCTGCCTTCCAGGAGGCGCCATTCTGGCTCGGTTCCACCATCCTGGCTCCAACGCTCCTGGAAGGCAGGGGAACACCATCAGGCTTTACCGGTCGTGTCATGAAAGGACTGCGCTTGGGCATTTCATGCGCCGCCCCTTGGCGAAACGCGCGGAAAAGAGGCGAGAAAGCGCGCCCCCGTCAAATATGCAGGCTGCTAAACTTCGCGGGAGATGATCGAATATCCCGGATTCGATCCCGTGGCCCTGCGAATCGGGCCGCTGGCCATCCGCTGGTACGGCCTTACGTACCTGCTGGGATTCTTCGCCGCCTGGTGGCTGGCGCAGCGCCGCAGCCGCCGACCCGGCAGCGCTTTCGTTCCCATCATGGTCCAAGACCTGATCTTCTATTGCTTTTGGGGCGTGATATTGGGCGGGCGCCTGGGTTACACGCTGTTTTACGGCTGGGAGCAGGCGCTCGCCGACCCGCTGTACGTTGTGCGCATATGGGAGGGCGGCATGTCCTTCCATGGCGGGCTGCTGGGTGTGTGCGCGGCCGCGCTCCTGTTTGCGCGCAAGCACTCCAGAACTTTCCTCGATGTCGCGGACTTCGTGGTTCCCCTGGTCCCCATCGGCCTGGGCGCAGGGCGGATTGGAAACTTCATCAACAACGAGTTGTGGGGCAAGCCCAGCGATGCGCCCTGGGCGTTCGTGGTGGACGGCGTGGCGCGTCATCCCACGCAGCTCTACGAAGCCCTGCTGGAGGGCCTGGTGTTGTTTTTGGCGCTGTGGTGGTACACCCGGGAACGCAAGGCGGGTTCAACGCCATGCAAGCACGGGGGCGCCACCGGGCTGTTTCTGGCCGGCTACGGCGTTTCGCGGATGCTGGTGGAGTTCCTGCGGCTGCCTGACGCGCATTTGGGATACCTGGCCTTTGGCTGGCTGACCATGGGACAGCTGCTGAGCCTGCCCATGATCGGCTTCGGCCTGTGGCTGCTCGTCCGCCGCGTTCAAAGGCCCGCCTGAACGGTGCGCCAGTACCTTGATCTCCTAGCTGAAGTGCTGGAACACGGCGCGGAACGCCACGACCGCACCGGCACCGGCACGCGGGCGCTGTTCGGGAAGCAGATGCGCTTCGATCTGGCCCGCGGTTTCCCCATGCTGACCACCAAGAGGCTGCCGCTGCGCGTAATCGCCGTGGAACTGCTGTGGTTTCTGCGCGGCGACACCAACGTCCGGTGGCTGCAGGAGCGGAACGTGAAGATCTGGAACGAATGGGCCAACGAGGACGGTGAATTGGGGCCCGTGTACGGGGCGCAATGGCGGGCCTGGCCGGACGGCAACGGCGGCGCAATCGACCAGGTGCAACTGGCGCTTAAGACGATCCGGGAGAATCCGCACTCGCGCCGGATCATCATCAATGCCTGGAACGTCGCCCAGATCCCGCAAATGAAGCTGCCGCCCTGCCACCTGATGCTGCAATTGCACGTGAGCGGCGGCAAACTCTCCGGACAACTGTATCAGCGCAGCGCGGACCTGTTCCTCGGCGTGCCCTTCAACATCGCTTCGTACGCGCTGCTGCTGAGCATGATGGCGGCGCAAACCGGACTTGAACCGGCCGAATTCATCTGGACGGGCGGCGATTGCCACCTCTACAGCAACCACTGCGAACAGGCCCGCAAACAGTTGCAGCGCCAGCCGCGGGCGCTGCCAACACTCGCCATACGGCCCGGACGGGACTCCATCGACGATTATCAGGAAGACGACTTCGAGCTTCGCGGCTATCAGCCGCATCCGCATATTCCGGCGCCGATTTCCGTGTGAAAGACCGCGCAATCCAAGGAGGCAAGCCATGAGCAGACACTCAGCAAAAAGCACAGCAACCAACCTTGAGCGCCGCGCGCTGCTCAAGGGCCTGGGCGCGGGCGCGCTGGGAGCGGCGGCGCTGGCGGGGTGCGAATCCCAACAGCAGCGTGTTCCGCTGGACCTGAACGATCCCGTGTCGCGGCTGCGCGCGCGCGTCAAGACCTTCGGATCGCTGGTCGAAGAGACGGTGCACCGGGTGTCGCGCGGGCATGTTTGGGCCTATTTGCACGAAGGCAACCTCGAACCCCTGTTCAGCATGATTAACTACAACGTCACCCGCTGGAAGCAACTTGAAGAGCACAAGTACGGCGCCACCATGAACGAGGTTGCGCTGTTCACCCGGTTCGACACGGATGAAGTCATCACGCACTGGGACAATCCCTACACCGGCGAGACCGTGGAAGTTCAGCAGTACCTCACCGGACCCATCTCCATCGAGAACGGGCTTGAAGGCACGGTGACCGACGAAACCGCAACCATCAAGCCGCAGAACATGCAATGGTGGGCCGTCGGCGGAAAGCTCTACATACCGATTCAGTCGCAGTTCGCCTTTCCCAATCCCCTGCGCCCGGAAGTGTGGCCCAAGGCCTCGGTGGGCCCCACTTTTCACTGGGACTCGTTCATTTTCTTCGCCGCCGACATCGCCGACCTGGAGAACCCGGACATCAACATGGCGCCGGCCATCAGCCATTACCAGGAAACGCTCAACTGGAACCCCTGGATGCTGATGGGCCCGCGCCCGGGACGGCAACTGTCCCGCGGCTACGGATGCAAGCTGGGCAGCCTCGACGAAATGCCTGCCAACCTGCGGGCGCGGCTGGAAGAATACGCGCCGGAAATGTTTGATCTGGCGAACTGGACGGAAGTGAAGGACGACATGAAGGAGTTCATGAAGAACCGAACGCCCGCCACCGCGCAGGCCGGCGAATGATTTCAGGCGAGCACATCCACATCGAAGTGGAGCCCGCCTACCTGGGCCAGGATGCCGAGGGCACTCGCTACATTTTCAGCTACACCATAACCATTCGCAACCGCGGCGCGGAGCCGGCCAGGCTGCTGACGCGCCACTGGATCATCACCGACGGAAACGGCCGGGTCGAGGAAGTGTTCGGCGACGGGGTGGTGGGCGAACAGCCGCGGCTTGATCCCGGGGAACAGCACCGCTACACCAGCGGCGCCATCATCGATACGCCCTTCGGAACCATGCAGGGCAGCTACGGCATGATTACCGACGGTGGCCGCAAGTTCTCCGCAAGCATCCCGCTGTTCCGCCTCCAGGCCCCCGGCGTGCTCCATTAGCCCGATGTTGTGCCGGCCCCGAAAGAGGCTGGGAAGCGCAAGCTCTTGAAATACCAGAGTTAGGGGCTGACTTGTGACGGTCTGGGCGGTGGGAGACGTGCAGGGTTGCCTGGAGCCCTTAGACACGCTTTTGCAGCGCATCGCTTTCGATCCGGCGCGCGATCAGCTGTGGTTCTGCGGCGACCTGGTCAACCGCGGGCCGGATTCCCTGGGAGTGCTGGCCCGCGTGCGCGAATTGGGCCCCGCGGCCATCGTGGTGCTCGGCAATCATGATTTGCACTGGCTGGCCACCCATTTCCATATCCGGGATTCCAGCACGCGGGCAAGCGCCAACTGGCTGCGCCGACAAGCGCTGGCGCATTACGATGCCTCGCTGGACTGCCTAATGGTGCATGCCGGCGTTTATCCAGGCTGGAACCTCGAACAGACCCTGGCCCGCGCCGCGGAAGTGGAGGAAGCGCTCGGAAGTGAAGGCTGCGAAGCCTTCCTCGGCAACATGTACGGCGATGCGCCCAATTACTGGAGCGACGATCTCGACGGCATCAGGCGCCTCAGGGCAATCGTGAATGCGCTAACCCGCATGCGCATGGTCGATGAGCAGGGCCGCATGGACTTCGCTTTCAAGCGCCCGCCCGGAAAACAGCCTCCCTATCTGGCCCCCTGGTTCACGCGCCCCTCGAACCTGCCGCCAAAGAGCCGGACGGTGTTCGGCCACTGGTCCGCGCTGGGGCAATTTGTTACGGACCGGCTCGTTTCCCTGGATTCCGGCTGCGTATGGGGCCGGTCGCTAACTGCCGTGCGCTTGGATGGTCATCCCGACACCGTGCGCGCGCCTTGCCCCAAACTGCGCCGCAGCCGTTCCGCCAAGCGGGCGTAGTCCGCTACTGCGATTTGTTCCGGGCGCAGGGACGGATCAATGCCGGCGGCCTGGATATGCTCTTTGGAGGCCATCGGCCGCAAGGCGTTGGCGATTGTCTTGCGCCGCTGCGAAAACGCCTGGCGCACCAGCCGCTCAAAGGATTTTGGCGCTTCGATGCGCGCATCCGAATCAGGGATTAGCCGCACCACCGCCGACTCGACCTTAGGGCGTGGCCGGAAGGCATCGGGCCCAACAGAAAGGCGCCACTCCGCCCGGCAGCGCAACGCCGCCATCACAGTGAGCCGGCCGTAGCGGCGGCTTCCCGGCTGCGCGCAAAGGCGCTCGGCCACTTCGCGCTGCAGCATCACGGTGATGTCACGAAACACGCCGGGGCGCTCAAGCAGGCGAAACAGCAGCGGAGTGCTCAGGTAGTACGGCAGGTTGCCGATCAGCCGGAGGTCCGCGGGCGCCACGCAGGCGTAGTCGAATTCCAGCGCGTCCTCCAGGTGCACCGTCAGCTCTTTGGCGGGCCAACGCTGCCGCAGCTGGCGGACGAGCGCCGCGTCGATTTCCACAGCGTCAACGATGGCCCCCGCATCCAGCAGCGGCCCGGTAAGCGCTCCGCGGCCCGGCCCAATTTCCACAAAGCGTTCGCCCGCTCGCGGCTGCGCGAGCTGAACGATTTCATCCACCACATAAGGATCGACCAGAAAGTGCTGGCCTAGCCGGACGCGGCGGTTCGCGCCATCAAGCCGGACACGGCGAGTCAAATCACCAAGCCCTGCGCGGCGCTGCGGCGCTGCGCCATGCGCGCTGCGGCCGCCACAGCCTCCAGCAGGCTGCCTTCGTCCGCCCGGCCTGTTCCCGCCAGTTCCAATGCGGTGCCATGGTCCACCGAGGTGCGCACGAACGGCAGCCCCAGCGTTACGTTCACCGCCCGGCCAAAACCCGCGTACTTGATGACCGGCAGACCCTGATCGTGATACATGGCCAGCACCGCGTCGAAGCGCGACAGGACCGCAGGCGCAAAGGCGGCATCCGCCGGCAAGGGGCCCTCCACTCGCTGATTGCCGAAATCGGCCACGGCGCGGGCTATCTCATCGCGATCCTCGCTGCCGAGTTCCCCCTGTTCGCCGGCATGCGGGTTAAGCCCCAGGACCGCCACACGAGGGCTGGCGATCCCAAGATCGCGCTTCAAGCCCTGCAGCAGCACCGTGAGAACCGCCCGCAAACGATGCCGGGTAATGGCGCCGGGCACTGCGCTCAGCGGCAGGTGGGTGGTGGCCAGGGCCACCCGCAGCGGCGAGTCCGCAGGGGGGGCTTCACAGGTCAGAAGCATTACCGGCGTGGACGCGCCGGCCAGCTGCGCCAGATGTTCCGTGTGGCCCATAAAATCCAAGCCGCCTTGCCGCAGAACCGCCTTGTTGACCGGCCCGGTCACCAGCGCGTCAAATTCTCCGCTCAAGCATCCGCGGGCGCCGCGGTCAATCGCCTCCAGCACCGCCGCGGCGTTGCGCGGGTCGGCCCGTCCGGGCGAGCACCGGCGGGGAAGCGGAATCGGCTCGATACGCAGTCCGGAAGCGGGTTTGCCCGGTTCACGGGCCGCCGCTGAAAACTCGGCGCCGAGCAGATGCGCGCGCTGATGCAGCACCTTAGGGTCGGCGAGCAGCACCACGCTCAAATCGCGCAATCGAGGAGCCGCCCGAATCACAATGTCCGGGCCGATGCCGGCGGGCTCGCCAACGCTGATCGCGATTCGGACTACTGCTTGTATTCCACGAAGGCTTCAGCCCGCAGCCGCTGCAGCCAAAGCTGAGTTTCCTCCTGCACCTTGCGTTCCCGCAAAGACAGGGCGGCGCGCTGACGACGCACCTCATCGCTCACGTCCTGCATGCGCGCGCCGGACCGCTGGGCGATATGCCAGCCGAAGGAACTGCGTATCGGCTGGCTGAGTTCATCGTCCTCAAGTTCCGCCACGGCGGCGGCAAAATCCGGATCGAGGTCCTGGGGCGAAACCCAGCCGAGCACGCCGCCTTCACTGGCCGATCCGGGATCCGCCGAGTAGGCGCGAGCCATCGCTGCGAAGCTCTCCCCCGCCACAATCTGGTCACGGATATCGGCCAGTTCGCTGCGGGTGGCATCGCTATCGCGGATTTCGTTCGGCTGCAGCAGGATATGACGCAATTCCCATTGCTCCTGGATAATCGGTTCGCCGCCGCGCACCTCATCTAAGCGCACCACATGCACTCCGCTGCCGGTGGTAATCAGTTCCGCGAGCTCGCCAGGCTCAAGCTGCGTGACGTGCGCGACAAACGCGGTGGGCAGCGCATTGCGCTTGCGAAAGCCCAAACTGCCGCCCTGAAGCGCGTTTTGCGCCTCGGAATAGGCGATCGCCAACTCTGCAAAGTTCTCTCCATCCAGCACGCGCTGACGAAGCTTTTCAGCCCGCTCGCGGGCCGCGTCGCGCTGCCGGGCGGTTGCGTTGAGCGGCACGCCAATGAGGATATGCGAAACGCTGTACTCGCGGTTGGCGCCGGCTTCGCCTTCCGCGCCACGAAGAAAATCATCCACCTCGCGAGGATTGAGAAACACCCGCGCCACCACATCGCGCTGCCTGAGCGTATCCAAAACCATTTGGCTGCGCAGTTCCTCGCGGTATCGCGCATACTCAAAGCCCTGCTCGGCCAGCGCCTCGGGCAGGTCGCCCAGCCGCACGTTGTTCTGCTGGGCAACGAACTCCAGCGCCCGGTTCACCTGTTCATCGGAAATATCAATGCCCATGCGCTGGGCGCGCTGCATTTGAATTTCGCGCAGCACCAGCCGCTCAAGCACCTGGGTGCGAAGCATCCCGGAGGGCGGGGAACGCAGTCCCTGCGCCCGGATATTCGCCCGCACCGCCGCCAGCTCTTGCTCCAGCTCGCTCTTGAGCACCACGCCGTCGTTAACCACCGCCACAATGCCTTCAAGCAGATCCCCCGAGCGGCTCAGCTGAGCGCCGGCGGGAGAGAGCGCCGCGGCGGCAAGGACCAGCAGCGAAACCGTCGCGGCGCAGCGACCGGAAAGCGGAGAGCGCGGATTTCGGGGCGTGGCGGCGCGGGGACGGCTCATCAGGCTGGCAGGGTTTTACTCATCGGCTGGGATAGCCGAGCATACCACGCTCAATCATTTGCCTGGCATCTCCGCCCAGGCTGGTGAGTCCCTTTAGAGTGACCTGCAAATACACCGACGCGCCGCCTAAGGAAGCGTCGCGCTCCACATGCTGGCGCCAAAGCAGCGCCACTCCTATGCAACAGGATTCGTACTCGAATCCAAGGTAGCGTTCCAGCTCCACGTTCTCGGCAAAAGAGTAGTTATAGCGCCCCACCGCAGTCCATCGTTCATTCAACGCCCAGCGGAACGCAAGATCCAGGTTCTCCGTGCGCGCCCAGCGGCTGCGGTAGGCCAGCCGCACGTTGCGGCGCGGGTCCTTGCGGTACGTGACCGCCACCTCCGAACGGCTGGCTGCGTCGATTTCGGCATCCCACAGATAACGCATGTCAACCCACCAGTCCTTCCCCAGACCGTAGGCGAACTCGGCGATATAGTCCGAGGCCCTGCCCTCCTGCGAACGCAGTCCTTCCAGACTCACGCTGCGCCCCCGAAAATTGTAGCGTTGCCCCAGCGTGAACCGCATGAGCTCCTTGCCGTCCGAACTTCGCTGCAGCACTCCCTGCAGGCCGGCGCTCAAATGCAGGGAATCCCCCACGCGATCGAACCCCAGGTAGCGGTTGGAGCGGAATAATTGCACGTAATTGAAGTCTGGAATGATGGTGTCGAACACCGGCATGCGGTCCTGGTTTACGGTGGGGATGAAGCTGAGCATGGCGCGAGGCCGAAGGCTTACGTCAAGGTCGCTTGACGAGAAGCGCCGCCATAAGCCGGCGCTTGCATCGACGCTGGCGATTGGCAGCGCCCGGTAGTAGGTGTCGTAGCGGCTCTGAAACGGCTCGGATACATGAGAGCCGGTGACCATCATGGACAGGGAGGGCGTCACGTTCACTGGGCCGGCCTGGTAACGGGCAACCAGCTGAGGCTCCAGATGCACGCGGGCGCCGGAGGTTCGCTGGGCGTGCTCAAACCAGCCTGCCTCCACCCACAGCCGCGCGTCCACGTTTGGCAGCAAGCCGGGCCAGCGGCCGCGCAGGCGGAATTCCGGGGCGCGCATGTGGGGGCGGAACAGCCGTTCCACATCCGGATGCACAACCTGGTGCCCGGTCACGCGGAACAGCGCGTCGATGTTCTCGCTGGCGTAGGTGGCGGCAAGCTCCCGGCGCAAGTGGGTTTGGGCCTGCTCCCAAAATCCCCGGCCGATGTCTTCGATATAGAACCGGTCGGATACCCAGCGGCCGTCGGCGGCGATCGTCCAGCGATTGGAGAGCCGGGCGTGGAATTCAAGGTCGGCATCGAAGCGCGAGCGCTCCCGCAGCTTGTCGTTCGGCAGATAGCCCAGATTCAGGCGGCCGGAGGAATTCCGGGTGATGAGGCGGTAATCCACTCCCGCGAAGAAACCCAGCCGCGACAGATAGCGGGGAGTGAGGGTGGCATCCATATTTGGCGCAATGTTCCAGTACCAGGGGGCTTCGAGTTCCGCTCCGCGGCGGCTGGAACTGCCGAGCTCCGGCACCAGGAAGCCCGACTTGCGCGCCCCCCGCGCGGAAAAGGACAACGAAGGGAGATACAGGATGGGCACGTCGAGGAGCCTCAGGCTGATCTTGCGGGCGCGACCGAAGCCGGTCTGCTGCTCCACCTGGATGGAGCCGGCGCGAAGTTCCCAATGGCTGCGGCCGGGCAGGCAGCTGGTGTAGCTGACGTGTTCAAGCTGCGCACGTCCCTGCTGGCCGTCCAGCAGAATGGCTTCGGCGCTGCCCCGAGCCAGACTGTCGCGCAGCGCGTATTCCGCCGCGCTGAAGCTGAATTTCTCGTCGTCCAGATCCAGCAGCGCGTCGGAGGCGCGCACTCTGAGGTCATTCCCGGAATAGGCGACATTGCCGGAAAACTCGAACCGGTTTTGCCGCTGGTCGAAGCGGGCGGTCTGCACGTCAAGCCGATGGTTGCCCAGACAGAAGGAAACGTCGCCGAGAAAGTCCAATTCTCCTCCCAGGGTGCCGCGAATGCCGTTGGCGGCGGTAATCCCCAGGGTGGAGCTGGAACGTTGCATGGCGATTTCGCAGGCCAGATCCGCGCCGGGCCGCTCCTGCCACAGGTCGGTTTGGGAGGGAGCGATACAGGCGGCGGCCAGCGGGGCGAGCAAGGAGATTGGCAAGCGCGGGTTCCTCAGTCCAAACAGCGGCCAGCAACGCATTTCGCGCCAATACGCATGACCGCGTGCATCATAGGACATATTTCACCAGTGCGTGCTTCCGCCGCCCTTTGGTTGGCCCCCTCTCCGCGGGAGACGCATGTTGTGCTTCCGCCGCCCTATGTCGTGCCCCCTCCCTGCGGGAGACGCATAAATACGTCCCTGTAGCTTGCTCCGGCATCCATGCCTTCAATACTCCCACAGGGAGGGGGAAGGACATAGGGAGTGACCTGACGGGGTTGGCTGGGTGAGCCTCTTGCGTGAGGGCGAGGATATTGGCGGCGGGGCGGGGTGCTGGGCTGCGGCCCTTGACCGACCGTTTGCCCAAGCCGCTGATGCAGGCAGGCGAGCTCAACTTGATCGAGCACCCGCTGGGTGCGCCGGCCGGCGCAGGAGTGCCGGAAGCGGTCATCAACCTGGC
>RKRP01000186.1 GCA_007571315.1 Gammaproteobacteria bacterium | reverse complement strand
TCCCACGTCGCCTTGCGCACTTCGCCCGAGCGGGCCGCGGTGAGCACCAGGAACTCGAGCGCGAGCTTCGTCGATTCGCTCGCCCGTGCGTTGTCCCGCGCCTTCGCGATGCACTCGGCCACTGAAATAAGTTTGTTTATTCAGTTTGATAGATACACTTTGCGATGCCGAAAGATGCTTCAGGAGAAGAGACAGTGGTGGAGGCGGCGGGAATCGAACCCGCGTCCGCAAGCGCTACTGCCCGAGGCGCTCTACATGCTTAGCCGCGTCTTGAATAACGGCGATTCCCCGACGGGCAAGGAAAGAAGCGCCGCTTTGATCCGCTAACTCTTAACCCGGAGGCGCCGATCGGTTCTACGGGCGATCCTGCGCAAGCGACGCTCCAGCCGGGCCACAGGAAATCCTGGCAGGAACGCTGGCGGTCAAGCCGCCAGAGCGTAGTTGTCGTCGTTGGCAACTATTGGTTTTGCAGGCGGATTAACGAGGAACCCTGCGCCTCGGCATGCACGCCAAGGGTCTCACAGCCCACGTCGAAGCCGTGTCGCCCCCGTGTCGGCTATTGTATGCGCCATGACCGCCCAATTCCATGCCGCCGGATACCGCCATGACTGACATCGCCACCGGCGCGGCCCGCGCCCGCTTGCTGCGGCTGGCCACCTGCGCCTCGGTAAGCACGGCTGCCGTTCTGGTGGCGCTTAAAGCCTGGGCCTGGCAAATCACAGACTCGGTGTCGCTGCTCAGTTCGCTGGCCGATTCGGGGCTGGATGTGCTGGCCTCGCTGATCACGTTCTTCGCGGTGCGGGTTTCGCTCAAGCCTGCCGACCAGGAACACCGCTTCGGCCACGGCAAGGCGGAGGGCCTGGCGGCGCTGGCGCAGTCGGCAATCATTACGGCTTCCGCCGTTTACGTGCTGGCGGAAACCGTCGATCGAATTTTGAATCCCGCTGAAGTCGAGCGGCCCGCCTTGGGGATTGCCGCAATGCTGGCATCCGTGGCGCTCACCCTGGCGCTGGTGAGCGTGCAGGCTTATGTGCGGCGGCGCACCGAATCGGCCGCCATCGCCGCGGATGCGATGCATTACAAGACTGATCTCGTAATCAACCTGGGCGTGGCGGCGGCGATCGCAGCATCCACCTTGCCCGGCGGGCGGTTCGCGGACCCGCTGGTGGCTGTGGCGGTGATGGCGTACCTGCTCTTCGGCGTGTGGAAAATCGCCCGGCAGGCGCTGGATATCCTCATGGACCGCGAAATCCCCGACGAGCACCGGGGAAAAATCCAGCGGCTGGCGGAAAGCCACCCACAGGTCCGCGATATTCACGACCTGAAGACGCGCCACGGCGGGTCCAACTACATCGTCCAGTTCCACGTGCTGCTGGACGCATCGTTGAACCTGGCCGAGGCGCACGAAATCCTCGACAGCGTGGAGAACCGCATCCGGGCCGAGTTTCCCGGCTGCGAACTGCTGCTGCATCCCGACCCCGAGGGCTACCAGCCCCGCGGCCCGGAATTCGGCAAGCGCTAGCCCGCCACCGGGCGCGCGCTAATCCGCCACCGGGCGGCCGCTTATGCGCAAATCGCGGCCGGAGGCGCGCTGGAACACGTTCAGGCCGAATTCCGGAGCCACGGCCAGAAAGTGATCGAACAGGTCGGATTGCAGGTCTTCGTAAGCCTGCCAGTCGGTGGTGGCCGCAAAGCAATAGATTTCAATGGGCAAGCCGTTGGGGCCCGGCTGCAATTGCCGCACCAGGGTGGTGCGGCCGGCATGCACCCTGGGATGGTTCTTGATGTAGTTGAACAGATAAGCCCTGAAAGTGCCAATGTTGGTAAGCCGTCTGAGGTTGACCGGCGGCGATTCAGCGCCAATGAGGCGGTTGTACTCGGAAAGTTCGCGCTGCTTGGCCGGAATGTAATCCTCCAGCAGCTTGAACTGCGAGAAACGTTCAATTTCGGCTTCGTCGAGAAAGCGCGCCGTGGCCATGTCGATGAACAGCGACCGCTTGATCCTGCGGGCGCCATCCTCGCTCATTCCCCGCCAATTCCGGAACGAACCTGTGATGAACGCCTGCGTGGGCACGGTGCTCAAGGTCTTGTCCCAGTTGCGCACGGTTACGGTGTGCAGGGCGATATCCACCACGTCGCCGTCCACATTGTGGGCAGGCATCTCCACCCAGTCCCCTGCCCGCACCACGTCGTTGACGGAAATCTGGATGCTGGCCAACAGCGACAGCAGGGTGTCGCGGAACACCAGCAGCAGCACCGCGGTCAGCGCGCCCAGACTGCTCAGCAGCAGCCAGAGGGACACGTCCGCCGCGTAAGCCGCGATGGCCAGCGCGCCAAGCACGTACAGCACCAGCGAAACCGCCTGGGCGTAGCCCTTTAGCGGCAAGCGCGAATGGCTGCCCGGCGCCTTTTGCAAATAAAGGCTCACCGCGTTGATCAGGGCAACGATGCCGGCGATGGCCGTAAGCACCACGCCTGCAAACGCCAGCACGCCCAGCGCCCGGCCTGCGGTTGCTCCGATCAAAGGCTGCGCGGCGCGCAAGCCCAGCAGCATGACCAGCGCCGGCGCAAGGTGCGAAAACCGCAGCAGCACTCTCGATTCCAGCACCGCGGCGCCCAGCGCGCCGGTGCCGGAGGGGCGCAGCGCCTTGCGGGCCGCCGCGGCGATTACTCGGCGAACCAGCCAGTCGGCCGCCACCGCCGCCAGGGCAAGGGCCAGCAGCGCCGCCAGGGCAGCGGCCGGGGGATGCTGCGCCAGCCACAAGCCCGCAGCGGACCAGATGCCGTCAAAGCTCACGAGTTGGCCTTAGCGGGCGCGCAAAATCCGGATTTTCAAGCGGGGTTGTCCGGCGGCGGCAAAGTTTCATGCGGCCCGTCAGGATGCTGGCCGGGGATGCAGCAGGCGGAACGATTGCCACATGACCGGAATTTCCTCGTGGAATTTCTGCCCGCGGGCCTCAAGCCACTTGCCCCAGTAAGCGCGGTGAATTCGCCGCCATACGCCCACTTCCCGCGCCGCGGGGCCTTCTCCCGCCGTGTGGCGCTCCGTTACCTCGTTGAAGGCCAATTGCTCGCACTCATCCAGCTCCACCAGGCAGCGAGGCTCCCGCTCGACATCCAGAAACACGATCCGGTCGCCCGGCTTGAGAAGGCCGCCTTCCTCTTCAAGAAACCGCACCAGCGAATAGGTGCAGGTTTTCTGCTCCTTAAGCACCAGTCCCAGAAGCAGATCGCACATCTCCTTCGATGAACCCAGGCGCCGGGCCACCAGACGCCCGCCCGCCATGGGCGGCGCGCCCGCCTGCGCAGCCTGCTCAAGAAACGTTTCCACAGTCATAAATGGGGTTGAACCTCCGCTGCGAACCCACCGCGCCGCTTGCGGGAGTATACTCAAGCGCGTGGCGATGAACGGTGTTTCGGGCAGGGGGGCGTTGTGGGTTGCGCCAGCCCTTGCCGCTGCGTCCCTGGGCCTGGGGGGGTGCGGCGGAGCCGTGGCCCTAAGCGCCTCCTTTCCCGTCCCTCTCATGGCCCGCCTGCCGCTCACCGCCCAGATCCAGTACCCGGAAAGCCTGAGAACTTTCACCCATGTGGAGGAGGCCATGGATTCGACCCGCTGGACGATTGAAATTGGCCCGTCCAGCGTTCGCATGCTGGAGAGCGTGTTTGGCGCAACCTTGAACGTGGTTCCCGAAAATCTCGCCGCAGCTTCGCCCGACCTGATTATCGAGCCGGAAATCCTGCGTTTCGAATTTGGCGTTCCCGGGCGCTCCAAGGTGGATGTGCCCGCCGCCTGGGTCGAATTCAACGTGCGCATCCTGAGCAGCGACGGCGCGCCCCTCACCCGGCTGAAAATTCCCGGCTACGGCGAAGGCCCGCAAGGTGGCGGAGTGGGCCGAAGCCTCAGCGAGGCAGCCGAATACGCGCTGCGCGACGCGGGGGCGGCGCTGGGGCAGGAACTGGCCAAGGATGCTGCTATTCTTGCCCTGATCGGCAGCCGCTCATGAAAGTTCGCAAAGCATGCGCCCGCCTTTTGCGCCTGGGCGCGCTCGCGCTGCTGCTTGGGGCCACCGGCACGCTGGCGCCCGCCGCAGCGATGGCAGGGGAATCGGCGGCGGGCGATAAAGCGGCGGAATCGCTGGTCCTGCTCAGGACCAGCTACCTGGCCGGGAACCGCACCGAGGAAGGATTCGTGCGCTGCGTTTCAAAGAAAATCCGCTCCGGCAGCAAACGCCCCCTGATCCATGCGGAACGCGAGTTTATCGATCAACTCTACCCGTGGCTGGAGCCGCGCACCATGCCGCGCGAAAGCGCCGACCTCAGCGATTTCATGGCCCGGCCCGGCGTGGCCGAGACCATTCACCGCAAGGGCGTGCGCTACATGGTGTGGCTGAGCGGGCAGACGCTTCGCGAAGGCAGCGGCGGCAGCCTGTCCTGCGCCGCCGGGCCGGGCGGCGCAGGCTGCTTCGGGGTCGCCTGGTGGCAGAACAACTCCGAATACACCGCATCGGTGTGGGACATCAACGAGCTCAGCGACATGGGCGACATGAAGGCCAGCGTGCGCGGCACCTCGGTAGTGCCGGCGCTGGTAATTCCCATTCCCATCATCGCCCGCACCCGCGAAAAGGCCTGCGACAGTCTCGCAAGCCAGATCCGCGAGTATCTCAACCTGGACTGACCGCCCCCAATTCCGCAACAAATCCAGCGCCGAACCAGGCCCCGCGCCGCTCCTCGCAAGGAGCGCGATTATTTCCAGCGCGACTTGTCCGCCAGATAGGCGCCCGCGTCGTCCAGGTCCGCAGGCAGGTATTCCGAGAACAGATTGGGGCCGAATTTCGGCACATAGCCCCGGTACACAGGCTCGTAGAGCCTCCAGTGGACATCCGGAATGCGGTGCCTGGCGCGGAACGCGGCCAGCGGCAGGGTAGCGGCGATCGGCTGTTCAAAACCGCTGCGCGCCTCCGCCAGCGGCTCGCCGCCCGGCCCCCAGATCCCCGAACCGCCGCCGCCGGTGTCGCCAAACACGCCGCGGCTGCCGGGCGAGTGCGCATTGTTGACCAGAGCCGTGTAGATGCCGTTGTGCATGGCGCCGGATTGAACGTCGAGATGGTTGAAGCCGCCGGTTGCGGTGCGCAGCATCAGTTCGCAGCCCTTCAGGGCGAAGGCGCGGATCAGTTCCGGCTCGCGCTGCACCGCGGTGGTGCAAATATTGCCGAACTTGGTGCGCGTTACCGGAATCACCTCGTCTTCGCCATACATTTCCACATAGCGGTCGAGCACGTTGTAGATCGTGGTGGTCATCAGCTCGATATTGCGCTTGCCCACCCGGAACACGCCCTTGATGTTGCGCGCCTTCCAGTGCCGCGCCAGCACTTCGCCCTGGTCGCCAATGATGGTGGTGATCGAAAGGTTGTGGCCGGGCCAGTCCGGGTCCTTCGCATAGCTGCCAAAAACGATATAGCAGCCATGTTTGCGCGCCCGCTTTGAAATCTCCTCGGTTTCCTCGCCCGGAATCTCGACCGCCACCCGCTGCACGTCGTCGCGGGTCCAGTTGAAACGGAAACCGGTAAGCGGGAACTCGTGAAAAAACAGGATGTCGGAGGGTGGCCCCGACGACTGCGCCATGTCGATCAGGTCCAGCATGTGGTTCAGGTTCCTGCGTTTGCCCGGCGCCGGGTTCTGCGCATCCACCGGGCGCACAACCGACTGGACCACGCACAGGCGGATGCTGTCCTTGGCCAGCGGCACGGTCTTGTAGGTGCCGTCGCTGCGCACCAGGACCTCATCGCTTCCGCCCTCCTCGGCAGCCAGCGCCCGGGTTGCCGCGCCGCTGCCGGCGGCGGCTGTCAGCCCGGCCAAAGCCGCGCCCTGAAGCACGCGCCTGCGGTCAATACCTTTGCCCTCTCTCATGATGATGCCTCCCAGGCAATGCAATGGGAGTTGCATTCTAAAGCCTGCTGCGGACAATCTGCGAGGCGATGCCGAGTTGGAAGAAACTGCCGTTGCCGTGGGTGGCCGGATCCGCGGGCGCGCTGCTTGCGGGCCTGCTGGCCGGCCCGGTGGTTCTCTATTGGATTGGCGGCAAGCTGGCCGGCGACTACGGGGACCCCGGCGGCCTGTTGACGCTTTGGGCGAACATCTACAGCGACGCGGCAGGTTTCGGCGCCGGCGGACTGATGTTTCTGCTAGGACCGCTCATAATCTTCCAGATCGTCTGGCTCGCCGCGGCCGCGCTGAAGAAACTCCGCCGCTAGCAGCCGGGATGCCGCGCCAGCTGCCTTGCCGCGCGCGATGCCGGAACCGAGCCCCGGGATGGGTTTATGCGTCTCCCGAGGAGAGGGCCTGGCGCAAGGGCGAGGAGGCGCGGCCTCATGCAATAACAGGAGTTCAGTC
>RKRP01000090.1 GCA_007571315.1 Gammaproteobacteria bacterium | reverse complement strand
CAGCTGAACTCCGTTGCGGACGACCTTTTAATAACCAATAGAGTGGTCTAGGTTGGGAAATTCAGACGCGGACTTGAAACGCCCGGTTTCGAGATATTGCGCCATGCTTGAAATCGGACAAATGTACTCTTTGCGCTTCCCCTTCTTCTTGCGCCTCGCCATCAAACCGCTCATAAGCAGCGCGTCCTTTAGTTCCGAGGGCAAGACGGGTTCGCGAGGCGGGTTTGAGTCGAGGGCCTGGGCGGCATTTTCATAAAGGTTTTCTGTCTTCTGGTTTTTTAAGACTTCCAGCACGGCTTTTTGAGCAAACCGGATTTCCTTTTGGCTGCCTAAACGGCTCTCGTAATAGGAGAGCCTGCGATCAGTTAGCGAATTTTCAATCTCCTTCCCGTTCAGATCTGATAAGGCCAAAGAATTTGATTCCAAAAGCCCTTCTGTAACCGCCTTCATCGCGTTAGAGAGATGATGGGGCCAGCCGCGGCACTCTTTTGCAATCCAATTTGACAGCCTGGTTTTTTGCCGGGCCGTGCCCTTAAGCTCCAACCAGTTAAACATCTTTTCCATATATTCCTTTTCGTCATTTTTATTTAAGCCAACCATAAAAGGCTCGTTGCCGTAAGAATACCGGGAGGCTGAGATTGTTTCCTGGATTCTTTCTTGAGTGACAGGCTGACCAACCAAAACAGGAACGATCGGGAGGTTAACTCCTTTGTGGTGAAGGTTGGAAAGCAAGTCGTTTGCCTCTCCGCCAGGAGAGGGCTTGATGGCCTGGGCTTCGTCTATAACCAAAACAAAAGCGTCGCCTTTATCCAAAAGAGTTTTACCGCCCGACAAAAACAGTTCTTCGGGAAAGATCGTGAACGGGGGCGGGGCTTTGGGGTTCCAGGATAGTGAGAAACGCGCCCCCGTCCCCGCGGCGCTTGCTCCAATCCCAAATCCTGTCAGACGATCCTTGAGCCCCTCATCAAACCTGAATCCGTCAACGGCGTTTGCGACTGTCGCAAGAACGCAGCCTGGGTGATAGAGGCTGCTTCGATCTATTTCTACGCAATGAACTGTATGCTTGCCCAGTTTTTTCCGCTTGACAAGTTCTCTGACAAAAGCGCTTTTTCCAACCCCCGCCGGGCCGGTGATGCAAACAGTTGAGCCCGTGGAGTTGTTGTCCGTCTTCACCATATGAACGTTGTCTTTGACGACATCAAAGAACTTGTTCCGGCCTGCGAAGACGGGTTCGGCTCTGCGATCTTTTTGCGCGGCGTAATCTGTTAGTTTCCGGCGCTGCTCGGGAGTCATTAAGGTGAAAGTATAATCTTCACTTGCCGCTAACAGACATGTTGGCTTTTGGGGCGCCAACTTGACCGTTTCCCTGGATTCGGGCCACCCTGGATGCGGGAAGTTGATATTATCAAGCGGCTTTCGTGGCGCGCGCCGAAGGGGGGTGTTGCCGGCCCAGGGCGTCAAGGCAGACAGCATCGCAGTTGGCCCCGGCTTGGTGGTAATCGGGCGCGGCAGCGCATTTTTGCGCGCTGGCGGCATTTGAGTGGAAACGCGCAGCAATTCGCATCGCTTGCGCTGTGGCCGGCCGGGCAAGTGATGGCACAATAGCCGCAAGACCTTCCCCTGACGGGACGGCGCGATTCGGGAGAATAAAAGGAATGCGTGGAGTTAATAAGGTAATTCTTGTCGGTAACCTGGGACACGATGTGGAAGTTCGGCAGATGACGAACGGCAACCCGGTGGCCAACATCCGCATGGCCACCAACGAGCGGTGGACCCAAAGGAACACCGGCCAGGTGCAGGAGCACACGGAATGGCACAACGTAGTGCTGTTTGGCAAGCGCGCCGAGCTGGCGCAGCAATACCTGCGTAAGGGTTCGTGGATTTACATTGAGGGGCGCTTGCGCACGCGCTCGTGGCAGGACCGAGAAGGGCGGGAGCGGCGCACCACCGAGGTGGTGGCCGACGACATGCAGTTTCTGGACCGCCGCGGCGGCGGTGGCGGCGGCGACTTCAATCAGCGCCGTCAAGACGGTGGGCCGCACGCGGCGCAACGCGGCAACTACGGCAATTCCGGCGTTGACAATGACGACATGGACGATGAGGTGCCTTTCTAGTGCGCTGTCCCGCCCTGGCGAAATATGCGGGCTAGATTGACGAGGCTCCGCTCCCGGTTGCGCAGCGTTTCCGAAAGTTCCCGCTGCGGTTCTGCCGCCGCGCTCTGAGCCAGGGCCTGTTCACGCATGAGCGGCAAGCTCTATATCCGCACCTTCGGCTGCCAGATGAACGAGTACGACTCCGCCCGCATGGCGGATGCGCTGCGCGAAAGCCAGGGATTTACGCTTGCCGAAAGTCCTGAAGAAGCCGACGTGGTGCTCATCAACACCTGCTCCGTGCGCGAGAAGCCCCAGGAGAAGCTCTTTTCCGAACTGGGCCGCTACAAGGCCTTGAAGCGCAAGCGCCCCGAGCTGAAAATCGGCGTGGGGGGCTGTGTGGCCAGCCAGGAAGGAGCAGCCATCAGCCAGCGCGCCCCCTATGTGGACGTGATCTTCGGTCCGCAAACCCTTCACAGGCTTCCCGAATTGCTCGGGCAGTCGGCTTCGGCCGCCGGCCCGGTGGTTGATCTGGCCTTTCCGGCGGAAGAAAAATTCGCCTCCTTGCCAACGCCCAGCGCAGCCTCTCCAGTGGCCAACTTGTCGGTCATGGAAGGTTGCAGCAAATTCTGCTCGTTTTGCGTGGTGCCGTACACCCGCGGCGAGGAAATCAGCCGCCCGGTTGCGGATGTGCTTGCCGAAGCGATTCAACTGGAGCGCCAGGGCGTGAGGGAAATCAACCTGCTGGGCCAGAACGTGAACGGCTACCGCGGCCCGGCGCCCACCGGCGGCCTGGAGGACCTTGCGGGCCTTATCCGCTACGTTTCGAAGCTGGAGGGCATCGGCAGAATCCGCTTCACCACCTCGCATCCTATGGAGTTCGACGGCCGTTTGATTGATGCCTATGCCCGCTTCGACAAGCTGCCCCCCTACCTGCATCTTCCGGTGCAAAGCGGCTCGGATGCGGTGCTGGCGCGCATGAAACGCGGCTATACCGCGGCTGAATACCGCAACAAGATTGAGCGCTTGCGCAAGGCGCGGCCGGGAATCAGCATTGCCTCGGACTTTATCGTGGGATTTCCGGGCGAAACCGAGGCGGAGTTCGAGCAGACTCTGGCGCTGGTCGATGACATCGGCTTCGATCAATCCTTCAGCTTCATGTACAGCGCCCGGCCCGGCACCCCCGCCGCCGGCATGGAGGACCAGGACCCGGTTCCGCAGCGGGTCAAGCTGGAAAGGCTGCAACGCCTGCAGGCGCGCATCGCCAGTCATGCCCGGCGCATTTCGCGCAACATGGTCCATTCTTCCCAGCGCATCCTAGTGGAGCGGCGGGCGCGCCGGGGCGAAGGTTTGATCGCCGGGCGCACCGGCAACAACCGATGGGTAAACTTTGACGGCCCGGCCTCGCTGATCGGGCGGTTCGTTGACGTGGCGATTACCGAAGCGCTTCCCAATTCGCTGCGCGGCCGCTTGCTGCCGGAATCCCTTGCTGCCTGATACTTGTCTGCCTGAGGCTTATCAACCGCCCTGAATAGCGAAACTCACACCATGGAGCTTGTCCTCCTGCCTGCGAACAATGGCGCGCTGGCCAATCTTTGCGGCGAACTCGACAGGCATTTGCGGCAAATCGAGCAGGGGCTGGGAGTGCGCGTATCCAACAAGGGCAACCGGTTCCGGGTGCGGGGCGCGGAAGCCGCCGCGCGCGCGGGCGCCGCGGCGCTTAGCGAGCTGTACCGGATGGCTTCGGATGATTCTCTGGATGCCGCGCGCATTCAGGCTGTCTTGAGCGAATGCGCCGAGGGCGCTGCGGACGGGCAGGATGCGGCGGACGGCGAGGGCCTGGCGGATGGAGGCGGCGCTGGTGGCAGCAGCCCGGGTTCTGCGGCTGGTTTGGTGTTCGCAACCCGTTCGCGGCCCGAGGCCGAAGAACCTGAGGATTCTCCGCCGGTCGTGGACACGCCGCGTCTCCGGGTGCAGCCTCGAGGCGCCAACCAGCGCCGCTACGTTAGAGAGATTCGATCCCGGGATCTCACCTTTGGGATTGGGCCGGCAGGCACCGGCAAAACCTGGCTGGCGGTGGCCTGCGCCCTGGAGGCGCATCGGGCCGGACAGGTGCAGCGCATCGTGCTGGCGCGCCCGGCGGTGGAGGCCGGCGAGCGCCTGGGGTTCCTGCCTGGCGACCTGGCCAGCAAGGTCGATCCTTACCTGCGGCCGGTTTATGACGCGCTGTACGCGATGCTGGGCCCGGAGCGCGTGGCCCGTTGGGTTGAGCGCGGCATCATCGAGGTGGCGCCGCTGGCCTATATGCGGGGCCGGTCCCTGAACAGCTGTTTCGTAATTCTCGACGAGGGCCAGAACACCACTCCGGCGCAGATGAAGATGTTTCTGACCCGCTTCGGCGCCGACTCGCGCGCTGTGGTGACCGGCGATATTACCCAGGTGGACCTGCCCCGCGGCCACGAGAGCGGCCTGCGCCACGCCCTTAAGATTCTGCGATCGATTCCTGCTATCGCCACGGTGTATTTTTCCTCTCGCGACGTGGTGCGGCATGCGCTGGTGCGCCGCATCCTGGAGGCGTACGAGAGCGAACCCAAACCCCAACCATGATCCGGGTCGCGGTCCAATACGCCATCGATTGCGCCGCCGAACCGGCCGCGCAATTGCCCGGCGCCGAAATTCGCAAGCTGGCGAGAGCGAGTCTGGCGGAATCGGCTTGCCAGGGCGAGGTAACTGTGCGTCTGGTGGAAGAAGCCGAGAGCCGCGAACTGAACCGCAAATGGCGCGGCATTGATCGGCCCACCAATGTCCTGGCGTTTCCAGCGGACCGCTCATTGGGCGAAATCGGCGACATCGCCATCTGCTTGCCCCTGGCGCGGTCGGAAGCTTTGCGGCGCGATTGCGCGCCCGCCGCGCACCTCGCCCATCTCGTCGTGCATGGCTGCCTGCATCTGGCGGGCCACGATCATCAGGAGCAGGAACAACGCCAGGCCATGGAATCGCTGGAGTCCCGGCTTCTGCGGCAGGCCGGCTGGCCGGACCCGTGGGCCGGAGAGCGCCCGTGAGCCTGCTGCGGAATCTGCTGGACCGCCTGGGGGCGCGCCAGCGGCTGACGCGCGCCGGCCTGCCGGGACTGCTGGCGGAGCTTCGCGGCGATGGGGAAATCAACGCCGGCGAGAAAGCGATGATCGAGGGCGTTTTGGAAGTTTCCAGGCGCGAAGTGCACGAGGTCATGGTGCAGCGCTCCAGCATGGTTGTTCTGCGTCTGGACGACAGCCGCGAGAAGATGCTTTCAACCATCATTGACTCGGGGCACTCGCGCTTCCCGGTTATCGGCGACAACCCCGATGACGTGGTGGGAATACTGCTGGCGAAGGACCTGCTGCGGGCCATGACCGAGTCGCCCGGCGAACGCTTGGAAATCAAGCCGTTGCTGCGGCCCGTTACGCTGATTCCCGAAACCAAGCGCCTGGATGCGCTGCTCGGCGAGTTCCGCCGCGGCCGCAATCACCTGGCGGTGGTGGTGGACGAGTACGGCGGAACGGCGGGGTTGCTCACCATTGAGGATGTGCTGGAGCAGATTGTTGGCGAAATTGGCGATGAGCACGATCCCGAACAGGCGCCGGAATTGGTCCGCCAGGAGGACGGAAGCTATCTTGTGAGCGCCAAAATGCGCATTGAGGAGTTCGACGAGCAGGTTGGAACGGCGCTGGACACGGGAGAATTCGACACCGTGGGCGGCCTGGTTATGCATCGCCTGGGACGGCTTCCCAAGGCTGGCGAAAGTCTGGATGTTGGCGGCTGGCGCATCCAGGTTGTCGCGGCCGACCGGCGCCGCGTCAAACGTCTGAAAGCAAGCCGTTCCAACGCCGTATGAGTGCGGCAAACACGCCCTGTGGCGCTGGAGATAGTTGATGATGAGAGGGGCAAACATCCGCCGCGCCCGTGCGCGAAACGGGCTGATCATCTTTTGTTTGCTGGCCTGCGTCCGGTTCGGCGAGGCGGAAACACATGATGATATGAGGCTGGATGAGGCGATTCGCCGCACATTGGCCCAAAACCCGGAGTTGGTCGCCTTTGGTTATCAGATTGAGGCTCAGCGTGGGCGCGTAACGCAGTCGCAGGCCGCGCCCGCGCCGGAACTCGGTCTGGATATGCAGGATGTTTTGGGCACGGGCGATTTCGGTGGCTTCAAGGGGGCGGAAACGACACTCAGCCTGGGCTGGGTGCTGGAGCGCGGCAAAAGGCAAGGCTACATCGCCGCGGCCCAGGCCGGCATCTCGGTTTTGGAATCGCAGGCGGAAGTCCGGCGGTTGGATGCGGTAGCGCTAACGGCTCTCCTTTTCCTGGACAATCTGGAATTTCAGGAGCGTTACGCGATATCTCTACAGGCCATAGCCAGCGCCGAACAATCGGTTGCCGCGGTGAGTGAGCGTGTGCAGTCCGGGTTGGCGCCCGCTGTCGATCTGGCCCGGGCCCGGGCGGAACTGGCAAAGGTGCGTTTGCATTCGGCGGATATGGAGCATCATTTGACCAACGCGCGGCATCGGCTGGCTACGCAATGGGGCGAGGCGCATCCGGATTTCCGGCAGGTTGCCGGGCGTTGGCAGGAATTGCCCAATCCGGGCAGCTTTGCCGCGTTGGCGGAGTTGCTCGAACGCTCTCCGGATTTGTCGATAAACATCAGCCAGCGGCGCCTGCAGGAGGCCGAACTCCGTCTGGCCGAATCGCAGTCCCGCCCGGATTGGCGCGTGAGCGCGGGCATTCGCAGAATGGAGACCCGGAAAGACTACGGATTCACCCTGGGCATATCGATCCCTTTGAAAGCGGCAGCCCGCAACCGGGGGCGCGTTCAGGAGGCGAACGCCAATCTGGCGCGCGCGGGCGCCGAACAGGCGGCCACCCGGTTGCAACTCGAAGCCCGGCTGTTTGAGATCCATCACGAGATGGTGCATAGCTTGATTCGAGCGCGAATGCTTCGCGACGAGATCATGCCGCGATTGCAAGAAGCAGCGGAGCAAACAAGGCAGGGGGCGGAGCTGGGCCGCTACGGCTACTTTGAATTGCAGCAGATCGAATCCGAGTTATTGTTCGCGCGCTCCGATCTGGTGCAGGCGGCGATTGACGCCCTCCGCCAAATGACGGAGATTGAACGGCTGATTGGCGTGGCAATGCCTTCGTCGGCACCTTAGCCTGCGGAGCCCGTCATGTGGAAATCAATCGCTGCGCTTGTCCTTTTGGCGGCGACGCTGTGGATGGCAGGCTGCGGCGCGCCTGGAGCGAACGGCAACGGGCATTCGCACCCGCGCCACCATGGCGATGAAGAGGATCCCCCGCGCGGCCCGCGCGGGGGCCGCTTGCTCGTGGACGGCGATTTCAGCTTGGAACTGGCTATTTTCGAAACCGGCGCGCCACCCGAATACCGCGCTTGGGCCATGCGCAACGGTGTTGGCATTTCCCCTGCCGATGTAGAGTTGAGCATGACCTTGAGCCGGCTGGGCGGCGTGAAGGATGAGATCGCTTTTTTCCCGCAGGACGACTTCCTGCGCGGTGATGCCGTGATCTACGAGCCGCACTCCTTCGAGGTTGATGTGGTTGCCCGGCATGATGGAACCGCGCGCCAATGGCGGTACGATAATTTCGAGGGCAGGACCCGGATCGACCCGGAAATTGCCGAAGCCTTCGGCCTGAAAATCGAATCCGCGGGGCCGGCAACCATTCGCGAGACGATCGGCGCTTACGGTTCGGTGGCCCCCGATGGGGAACGAGTGCGCCGCATTGCTGCGCGCTTCGACGGCGCCTTGGAATCGGTGGATGTTTCGGTGGGCGACCGGGTGCTCAAGGGACAGGCTCTGGCGACGGTCGAAAGCAACGACAGCCTGGCGCGTTACTCCATCGCCGCGCCGATCGCAGGCATCATCACGGAGCGCCACGCGCATCCGGGCGAGCAGACCGGCGGACGGACTCTCTTTGCTCTGATGGATACAGCCCGCGTGTGGGTGGATTTTGCGGTATTTCCGCGCGATTTACCGCGCGTGCGGCCGGGCGCGGCTGTAACGGTGCGGGCCTCCGGTATCGGATATGAAGGAACCGGCGAGGTCAGTTATATCGGCGCGCTGGCGCGCTCCGATCAGTCCGTGATTGCGCGGGTCGCGCTGGACAATCCCGAAGGCGCCCTGGTGCCGGGCCTGTACGTTACCGGTGAAATCGAGGTTGCCGAGCACGATGTGGCGTTGGCTGTCAAACGCAGCGGTTTGCAGGCCTTTCGCGACTTTACAGTGGTGTATGCGCGCTTTGGAGACCAGTACGAGGTTCGAATGCTGGAGCTGGGACGGCAGGATGAGGACTGGGTCGAGGTGCTGGGCGGGCTGGCGCCGGGAACTCCGTACGTGACTGTCAACAGCTATCTCGTCAAGGCCGACATCGAAAAATCGGGCGCCACCCACGATCATTAGCGCCGTGACCCGCCCGTATCGCCGCATCAGCCTGTTTTCCCTGTTCTGCGGCAAGGCGCGGCCTGCGCCGGCGACCTGACCATGCTGGCGCAAATGATCCGCTTTTCTCTGGCTCGCCCCAGCTTGATCGGGCTGGCACTGCTGATCGTGTGCGCTCTGGGCGTGTGGAATTTCAGCCGTCTGCCTATTGATGCCGTTCCTGATATCACCAACATCCAGGTGGTCATCAATACCGAAGCGTCAGGCTACACGCCGCTGGAGGTGGAGCAGCGCATCACCTTCCCATTGGAGAACGCGATGGCCGGGATTCCCCGGCTGGACTACACGCGATCCCTTTCCCGCTACAGCCTGTCGCAAATTACAGTGGTGTTCGAGGAGGGCACGGACATCTACTTTGCGCGGCAACAGGTGTCGGAACGCCTCAGCGCCGCAAAGGCCGATTTGCCTCCGGGCCTGGAACCCGAGCTGGGTCCCATCGCCACCGGATTGGGGGAAATTTTCATGTTCACGGTGGATGCCGAGCCCGGCGCCACCAATGCGGACGGTTCTGCGATAACGCCCACCGACCTGCGATCGATCCACGACTGGATCATTCGCCCTCAGCTATTGCGGGTTCCCGGGATTGTGGAGGTGAATCCTGTTGGCGGATTCCGCAAGGAAATTCTGGTTGCGCCCGATCCGGCGCGGATGCTTTCCCGCGGGCTCGGTTATGACGACATCATCAATGCGCTGAAGCAGAACAACGCCAATCGGGGCGCAGGGTTCATCGAACGCAATGGGTCGCAGTGGCTGATGCGCATGCCGGGACAGGCGGAAGACCTCGAAGCGCTGGGCCTGATTGTGTTGCGCGCCACGAACGGCGTTCCTCTTCGCCTGCGTGATGTGGCCCGGGTTGAAGCGGGCCGCGAATTGCGCAATGGCGCGGCCACCCAGAACGGCCGCGAAGTGGTGATGAGCACCGTGTTCATGCTCATCGGCGAAAACAGCCGCGAGGTGGCGCGGCGCGCAGCAGCCAAGCTGGAGGAAATCCAGTCCAGTTTGCCGCCGGGCGTTGCGGCCACTGCGGTGTACGACCGCACCAGCCTGGTGGAAAAGACCCTGGCGACGGTGCGTATCAATCTCACCGAAGGCGCTATCCTGGTTATTGTCGTACTGTTTCTTTTTCTCGGCAACATTCGCGCCGCGCTGCTCACCGCGGCGGTCATACCCATCGCCATGCTGATGACGATTTCCGGCATGGTCTATAGTGGCGTAAGCGCCAACCTGATGAGTTTGGGGGCGCTGGATTTTGGCCTGATTGTGGACGGGGCGGTCATCATTGTGGAGAACTGCCTGCGCCGCCTGAGTCCGGCTCGCCTGGATTCGGCGCCGCTGAAAGAGCGCCTTGAGATCGTTTTCAGCGCAACCAAAGAGGTGATTCGCCCTGCGCTGTTCGGCGTGTTCATCATCACCGCGGTATATATTCCGATCTTCGCGCTTGCCGGCATTGAGGGCAAGATGTTCCACCCGATGGCGACTACAGTCGTCATCGCTTTGGTGAGCGCCATGCTGCTGTCGGTCACCTTTGTGCCTGCCGCCGTCGCCTTGCTGGCGCGAAAGCCGGTCAAGGCAAGGGAAAATGCCGTCGCGCGCGGCGCGCGGTCGCTCTACCGTCCGCTGTTGCTGGCGTCATTGCGGTTCCGCTGGCTGGTGGTGAGCCTGGCGTTGGCGCTGGTGATATTTTTCGGCTGGCTGGCCACGCGCATGGGGGCTGACTTCGTGCCCAGCCTGGACGAAGGCGACATCGTCATGCATGCGCTGCGGATACCGGGCACTTCGCTGAAGCAGGCGGTTGAGATGCAGGAGCTGCTGGAAGCGGAAGTGAGCCGCCAGCCGGAAGTGCAGCGGGTCTTCTCCAAGATTGGCACCGCCGAGATTGCCGCCGACCCTGTCCCGCCGAGCGTGGCGGATGTGTTCATCATCCTCAAGCCGCGCGCTCAGTGGCCCGACCCCGGCAAGCCCAAATCCCGCATCATCAATCAACTGGAGGCCCGCGTCGCGCCCTATCCGGGCAATCAGTACGAATTTCTCCAGCCGATACAAATGCGCTTCAACGAATTGATCGCTGGCGTTCGGTCTGAACTGGCGATAAAGGTCTTCGGTGACGATTTTGATGCCTTGATTGAACTGGGCGCCGCCATAGAGTCGGCCATAAGCGGCGTGCCGGGCGCCGCCGATATTCAGGTCGAGCAGGCTACCGGCTTGCCGGTGCTGACGCTTGTGCCGGACAGGGAGGCGCTCGCGCGCTACGGTGTCGGCCTTGGCAAAGTGCAGGACATGGTGGCGACCGCACTGGGCGGAAGCGTAGCCGGGCAGATGTACGAGGGCGACCGGAGGGTGAATATTGTGGTGCGCCTGCCGGAGGCCTTGCGCTCAAACCCGGACAACTATGCGAGCCTTCCGGTGCCGCTCCCGGGGGGTGGTTTCGCGCCCCTGGGAGAATTGGCGGACATGCAGCTTCTGACCGGTTATAACCAGGTCAACCGGGAAAACGGAAAGCGCCGGGTAGTTGTGACCGCCAACGTGCGGGGCCGCGATCTCAGGTCCTTCGTGGATGACGCGCGCGAAGCGGTTGGGCGCCAAGTCGAGATTCCTGCCGGGTACTGGCTGGAGTACGGAGGCACGTATCAGAATCTTCAGTCCGCCGCCAACCGGCTGGGCCTGGTAGTGCCCGCCACATTGGCGCTGATTGCGGGACTGCTGGCGGCGGCGCTGGGCACATTCCGCGACACGGGCATCATCTTTACAGGAGTGCCTCTGGCGCTCACCGGCGGGGTTGCTTCCCTTTTGTTGCGGGGCATTCCGTTCTCAATCTCGGCGGCGGTCGGATTTATCGCCCTTTCCGGCATCGCCGTTCTCAACGGACTGGTCATGGTTACCTTCATTCGGGATCTTCGCAAGCAGGGTATGGCTCTGGAGGAGGCCATCGTGGAGGGCGCATTGACGCGCCTGAGGCCGGTGCTGATGACGGCGCTGGTTGCTTCGCTGGGTTTTGTTCCCATGGCGCTGAACACGGGCATCGGCGCCGAGGTGCAGCGTCCACTGGCTACGGTCGTAATCGGCGGAATCGTGTCTTCCACCCTGCTTACACTGGTTGTTCTGCCTGCGCTGTATCGGCTGGCGCATGGGAGAGACAAGCCTGTGCAGGCGCAGCAGCTTGCTTGAAGCGCCTGTTGCGGCAGTTTGCTTTACGGGGGAGGGCCGCAGCGCGCGGGTTGAGGGAAGCGTTACGCGCGGCCGAGGATTTCCTGGGCGGCGCGCTCGCCGCTCTCCAGAGCGGCTTCCATGCCAAAGTCCACACGCCGGGCATGCTCGCCGGCGAAATGCAGGCGATGATGCGGCACGATCATTTCCTGCGCGAATTGCGTGATTTGCCCCGGGGCGAACATATGCCGGCAACCCTGAACAAGGCGGTTATTGCGCCAGCCGTACAAGGACAGGAACCGCAGCTTGCCCTTCGTGGAGGGACGCACGCGGGCGATTTCCGATTCGATCAACGCCAGCGCCTGATCGTTCGGCAACTGGTCGATGCGCGCCGCGTCCGGCCCGGTAAAGATGACCGAGAATACGCGCTTGTCTATTCCGGGCTTGTCAACCACGGTCAGAGTTTGAATCGTCTCGTCGGTAAAGAACGAGGGCTCCAGGCCGTCGTCTTCCCAGTACGGCTGTTCGACTACTCCGAAGGCTCGGGTCGTTCCCCGGTAGCCGAGCCTGAAAACCGCCTCGGCCTGCGGGCCTGCAAAGCGCGGAGTAACGGAAATGTTGCGCAGGGTGGAGAATGGCGCGGCCGACACCACGAAATCGGCCCGGTAGCGGCTGCCGTCCAGGCAGCGGACATCGGCGCCTGATTTCGACATGGCCACTTCCGCCACGATTTTCCCGGTGCGGACCCGGTCGCCCAGCGCTGCGGCGATAGCCTCGGGCAGCCGGGATGTTCCGCCCTCGATATTGCGCACCGCCGGCGCATCTTCGCCTTCGTTCTGACCGCCAATCAGGCCGAAAGGAGAATCCGCCTCCCCGCTAACGGTTCCGGCGTAGCTGGCATCATATTCGGTGCGGGTGCGCTCCTGCATCAAGGCAAGGCTGGATGAGTTCAGGGTGTCCATCGTCTTGCTGGCCAACCGCAAGGCCGCTTCGGAGACTCCGTTTTTGATGAACAGCTCGCGCACCGAAACATCGTAGGAAGCAAATTCGCCGGACAGCCAGTCGGTCAGGTTCTCCAGCGGGTTCATGTCCGAAAGCAACCGCATTCCCACCATTAGCGGAGGAATGTGCCGTTCGCCCTCCGGCATTTTGTTGGCGTTGGATGCGGCCCAGTTGCTGGAGGCCACCCAGGTTCCGTTCACGAAATTGGATATTGGAAGGAGCTTGCGGCGGTCGGGAATGAGGTTCACGTTCAGCCGCGAGCACAGATAGATTGCCCGCGCGTAGGAAGGGCCGACTTCGCTGGCGCCATACTCCGGCCGCGTTTCCACGCCGTCGGCGGTGAAGGCTCGCCCTCCAATCCGGTTCGAGCCTTCAAGCAAAAGCACATCAACGTCGAAATCAGCCAGGGAGAGCGCGCAGTAGAGCCCGGACAAGCCGCCGCCGATAACGATCACCGATGTCCTTTCCGCCGCCAGGGCCCCGCCTGAGCGCAGCGGAGGCCAGGGCAGGGACAGGGCGGACAGCGCCAGCGCGCCTTTCAGAACTTCCCGTCTTCGTGCCTTCATTCCAAGGCCCTCCACATCTCCCAGGCTTTGGGGGTTTTGCGGCGTTCCACAAGCCGGATGGCCACCGGCAAGGCCACGCCCAGCAGCAGTGAAAGTATAACGACGGGCCAGTCGCCGAAGCGCGCGTACAAGGTTGTTCCGGAAAGCCGGGGGACGCGCGCATCCAGGAAACCGGCTTCGTATTTCGGCAGGCGGGCGATGATGCGCCCGGACCGGTCCACCATCGCGGTAATTCCGGTGCCGGTTGCGCGCAGCAAATACCGTCCTGCTTCCATGGCCCGCAGGCGCGCTATCTCCAGGTTTTGCTCCAGCGCAACCGTGTTGCCGAACCATCCGTCGTTGCTTACGTTGATAAGCACTTCCGCTTCCGGCATCCAGCCGCGCTGCTCGGCGCCGAAGGCCGCTTCGTAGCAGATGCTTACCCCGCAAACGGCGCTTCCCGCCCGCAGCGGGGCTTGTTCGGAAGGCCCGGCGAGCAGGTCGCTGGACGGCAGGCCCATGCGCATCAGCCAGTCCCGCGCGGCATCCGGCACCGGAAAGAACTCTCCGAAGGGAACGAGGTGCGACTTGTGATAAATACCTTCGCCGTTGCCCAGAACAATCAGCGAGTTGAACCGGCCCTCGCCGGTGCCGGTGAGAATGCCAACCGCCAACGCGATATTGCGCTGGCGCGTCAGGCGGTCCAATTCGGCCAAATAGTCGGCGGCGGCTTTCCGGGTGGAGGGAATCGCGACCTCCGGCCAGATGATCAACTCCGGCTGCTGTTGCGGCGTGCCCCCCCATGGCTGGCCGAAGCTCAGGTTCTCATAGGTCAAAAGGGTCGGTTGGTATTCTTCCTCCAGCCACTTTCGTTGCTGGGGTATGCCTCCCTGCACCAGGCGCGCCCGCACATCGCCATTCGAGCGCGCGCCGCCCTCCGGGAAAGGCAGGTGCCCCAGCCCGGCCGCCGCGCCGAGCAGGCCAAGCAAAATCAGCGCCTGCGCCGGGCGGGCCAGGCGCGCCTGCAGGATCAGCAGACAGGCGCCGGCCAGCGCCCCGGTCAGCCAGCTGATCAGGTGCGCGCCGCCCGTTGAAGCCAGCACCGCGGGCCACCTGCCCGCGAATACTCCCCCGGTGAGGTATCCGGCGTGAAGCCATGGGAATCCGGTAAACGCCCAGCCTCTCAGCCATTCCGCAAGCACCAGCACCGACGGCAGAATGGCCATCGCCGCAAGCCAACCGCGGCGAGCGCAAACGCGCGCGGCCCAATAGCCTCCGAGGGCGTACCAGCAAGCCATCAATGCGGCCAGCAGCGCCACCAGCGCCGCCGCCAGCGCTGCAGGCCCGCCATTTATGATGCGCACGCTGTAGTAGATCCAGTGGCAGGCCAACGAGAATGCGACCAGACCGAACGCGAAGCTGCCGGTCGCCGCGTTCCGGGGCTTCTGCTGCGCTTGCCGGCCCGTCCAAAGCGACAGCAGCAGGGTGAGGCCGGCAAGGCCAATGCCCCATCGCAGCAGCGGCCAGCCCGCATAGAGCATAAAGGCGCTCCCCCACAGCAGGCCGCCCGCCGCGCCAGCGAAAATCGCCTTTTTCAACGCCTGCCGCCCAGCGCTTTCAGGCGCAGCCCGCCGCCCGGCGGCATGCTATGCTGCGATGCGCGGCCGGGGAACATATTCTTGCTGTAAACGGGGAATCGCAAATGCTGAAAAGGATCTGCGGCGTGTCTCTCATGCCCATTGTATTGGGGGCGGCATTCGCTGTCGCCAGCCATAGCAGCGCGGGCGCCAGCCGCATGGCCGCCTTGGCCTGGGCCCCGGCGCCGCTGCCAGGTTTTTCCGGTGTTGCGGCGCAGGCCGGGGAGGCCGGGGCGCCGCGGGTTTTTCAGGACTGCGATGTTTGCCCCGTAATGGTTGAGGTGCCGCCGGGCGAGTTCATCATGGGCGCGGAAGGCGGCGAGGAAGGCCGGCCGGAGGGCCCGCCGCGCAAGGTAAGCATTGCCCGCGCCTTCGCGATCGGCCAATTTGAAGTCACCAACCGGGAATTCGCCGCCTTTGTGGCCGACACCGGCTATCAAACCGAACCGCCTTGCGCGGTGCGGGTGGGCGATGAATGGCGATTGCACCCCGAAGCCGTCTGGACCGATCTCAAGACCGGACAGGATTCCAAACCGGACCACCCCGTAGCTTGCGTCAACTGGCTGGATGCCCGCGCCTACGTGGCCTGGCTGGCCGGGAAGAGCGGCCAGCCCTACCGGCTGCCCAGCGAGGCGGAATGGGAATACGCGGCGCGCGGCGGCGTGAGCGGCGATTTTCCCTGGGGGCCGGAGCCCAACCAAGGCTGCGGCCACGCCAATGTGTACGATTCCAGCGCGCAGTCCATGCACGGTTACAGCTGGCAGCCGGCGGCTTGCGACGACGGTTTCCCGATGCTGGCGCCGGTGGGCCGCTTGCAGCCGAATGGATTTGGCCTGCACGATGTGGCCGGAAATCTGTGGGAGTGGGTGGAGGACTGCTACGAAGCCCCGTATCCCGCCGATATTCCAACGGACGGAAGCGCCTACGGTCCGCCGCCCGGCCAATGCGACCGCCGCAGTGTCCGGGGCGGCAGTTGGACCTCGCGGATCAGCCGCCAACGGCTTGCGTTCCGCGGCCGCGACCCGGAGGACCTGCGCTACTCCATCTTTGGCTTCCGCGTCGCCCGGTCCCTGCCGGAGTGAGGAAGCTGCGAGCCGCGCACGCTCTGAAATAAACTGGCCCGCGGGACGGGCCGAGGGGAGAACGTCAATGAATCGATCAGCACTGGCTTTATTTCTGGCTTTCGCCATTGCGCCTCCGGGCGCCGCTGATGAGGCGCAGCCAAAAACCTTCCGGGATTGCGGGCAGTGCCCCGAAATGGTTGTGGTTCCGGACGGCAGCTTCGTCATGGGGAGCGAAGACGCCGTGAGCGAACGCCCAATGGGGCCGCCGCGCGAAGTGACGATCGCCCGTCCGTTCGCGCTGGGAAAGTTTGAAATCACCAACCGGCAGTACCGGGAGTTTGTGGACGCCACCGGCTACGAAATGGCGAAGGGTTGCCGCGGCAACATCAATGATGAGTGGACCAACGACCCTGAAGCGCACTGGACCGATTTGCGCCTGGGGCAGGAGTCCGATCCCGAGCATCCTGTGGCCTGTGTCAGCTGGCTGGATGTCCGGGCGTATCTTGACTGGTTATCCGGCATCAGCGGTCAGGACTATCGCCTGCCCAGTGAAGCGGAGTGGGAATATGCGGCGCGCGCCGGCGCGGGCGATTATTACTACTGGGGGGAAGACCCCCACCAGGGCTGCCAGCACGCCAACATGTACGACTTGAGCGCGCACGCCGCGCACAACTTTATCTGGCCCTGGATCAACTGCGACGACGGCCATTCGACCCTGGCGCCGGTTGGCAGTTTCCAGCCGAACGGCTTCGGCCTGCATGACATGACCGGCAATCTCTGGGAATGGGTGGAGGATTGCTACGAAGTGCTGTATCCAGAGGATGCGCCAACGGATGGTTCGGCCTACGGTCCGCCGCCGGGCCAGTGTGAAAACCGCAGCGTGCGGGGCGGCAGCTGGCTTACCAATCCCGATTGGCAGCGCGCCACATTCCGCGGCCGCGACCCCGAAGAAGTGCGCTACAGCTTTTTCGGCTTCCGCGTGGCTCGCTCCCTGCCGGAATAGCGCACTGGACCGCGCATTGCCGTTTTTGTTCGCCTTGTTCAGCCTGACCGCCGGGATGGCGGTTGCGGAGAGCGGTCCGGGAGCCGCGTTTCGCGATTGCGCCCGCTGCCCGGACATGATTGTGGTGCGCGGCGGCGAGTTCGTCATGGGCGCGGACGGCGGCGAGGAGGGCCGCCCGGAGGGGCCGCCCCGGACCGTGCGTATCAAGCGTGATTTCGCGATCGGCAAGCACGAAGTGACGAATGCCGAATTTCGGGCATTCGTTTCCGCAACAGGCTATGAGGCAGAGAAGGGCTGTCGAGGCAAGTTCGGCGGCGAGTGGGAAAATCACCCGGAATCGTTCTGGGCCGATTTGATGCTCGGTCAGGACTCCAAACCGGACCACCCCGTGGCTTGCGTCAGTTGGCTGGATGCGCGCGCCTACGTGGAATGGCTTGCCCGGACGACCGGCCAACCCTACCGACTGCCTACCGAGGCGGAGTGGGAATACGCGGCGCGGGCCGGCGGCGCGGGGAGTTTTACATGGGGGGCGGACCCCCAGGCGGCATGCGCTTATGCCAATGTGTATGACTTGAGCGCGGACCCCGTGCATGATTTCGGTTGGCCGGTGGCGGCTTGCGACGACGGTTTCCCGACCCTGGCGCCAGTCGGCATGTTCAAGCCGAACGCTTTTGGTTTGCACGATGTGGCGGGCAATGTGTGGGAATGGGTGGAAGACTGCTATGTGGAGCCTTATACGGCTGAACTGCCTACGGACGGTTCGGCGCTCTACGTGCCGCCCGGCCAGTGCGACCGGCGAAGCGTGCGGGGCGGCAGCTGGATTACGCGCCCGGACCGCCAGCGCCTGACATTCCGCGGCCGTGACCCCGAAGACATCCATTACACGTTCTTCGGCTTCCGCGTGGCCCGCTCCCTCCCTCTCCACGCAAACGAGGCCCGGTAGAGCGGCATCGCATAGTGTGAACAGGCCCTGGGAATCTGCGCCGCAGGATAGTTATTCAGCCCCCACTGGCGGGTTTGGCCCCATTCCGACAATGCCGCAGCGCATCCATTTCCTCAAAATAAAGCCGTCTGCGTGACCGAACTGCCCATCGAAAAGTGTTGCCCGGCCTTGGTCATGCCGAGAATCGCCGGTACAAAGATCGCTCGCGCCGACGGGACCGCTCAGGAAAGCTGATTTGCCCCGATACGCACCGAAAGAGCGGTTGCCAGCGGATTTGCTCCACATTCCGTTGCGTTATGCCAGCCTTTGTGGAAATTGCTCCGTCAAGCTGCCCCTGGGCATCCGCGCGCACTGGTCGCGCTCAACGCGCACAGTCTTCTGCGACGATTGCGTAAAGCGTGAAGCCTATCGAGTCCGGTCCGCTGCAGAGCAACAATCAAAAAGAGCGCCGCCTCCCGAATCGAACACCCATGATTCCGACAGGGATCCGCAGACAACCGGGACAGACGCCAGGAAAATGCCGCGGCAGCGAACGTCTTGGCAGCAATTGTGCGATTACGCATTGTGGTGCGTCGAGGCTGAAGCCGCCGCATCCCTGGTGGACTTCGTCCAACACGGCAAACGTTGGTTCGCCCACAGCGGAAAGGAGCAACTCGTTACGGGGCTGGCGGACTCCATCGCCGCCCCGGCGGGCCTGGGCCAGGAACTGGGCAAGGGCAAGAATCCGGTCATCTACGGCTGGCCAGCGGTAGTCGTCGAAGGGCGAGATAACAAGCCGAAAGTGGCGCCATTGTTCGCAGTGCAGGTCCAGGCCGAACGCCGGGAGGACGATACGGTCACTCTCCATGCGGTAACGGAACCCGAGTTCAATCTTGCGGTGCCAGCGAGCGGAGTGTTCGATCCTTCAGCGATAGAGGAAATCAGGGAATTCGTGCTTGATGGTGTTCCCTTTGGCGATGCCATCGCTTTCGAGAAACTTTCGCGCCAAAGCGCCAAAGTGTTGGGCTTGAAGATTCACTCAATGCCCGACGCGGGGGAATTGGCATCCAGCATCAAGCTCGAACCGGGAATCCATAATGCCGCGATTTCAGTGCTCGCGGAGTGGTCGGGCTACAAGTCGATGCTTCGCAGGGAATTGGTGGCGCTCAAGTCGCGTCAAGACTGGCAAGACACAGCTGCGGCAAGCTTGTTTTCACGAAATGCGGGCGGAAATCGGAATGGCTCGGGGCCGCTTGCGGCGCCGCTGCCATGCAACCAGTCTCAAGAGGAAGTGCTGGAGCAAATGCGCGCCGACTCGCTGGTGGTTGTGACAGGGCCGCCTGGCACCGGCAAGACGCAGCTCGTGGTCAATGCCGTCGCCAACACCTGGCTTGAAGGTGGCAAGGTGCTGGTCACATCGACCAACAACAAGGCCGTGGATGTGGCGGTGAGCCGCGCGGACCGCGATGTGGGCGCGGGGCTGTTGATTCGCACTGGCAACCGCGATGCGCGCGAGAAAGTGCCAGATTGCATTACCTTGGCGGTCGAAAAGGCTAAACAACGCAACAACGGTCCAGCCAGGACACGGCGCCGTCTGCGGCAGGCTGTCAAATCCCGCTCGGAATTGCTCATCCAGCTGGCGCGGCTGGATCAAATGGATTCCTCACTGTCGCGGTCTTCGGAGGAGCGTGAGAAGCTCGAGCAGAAGGCAAGAGAAACCTCGCGGCAACTCTGGCCGGATGCCGGGCCGCCGCTGCCTCAGATCAATTTCGCTGGCATCGAACAGCAGTGCAAACGACTGCTGGGAGCATGGTTTTTGCGCCGATGGCGCAGCAGGCGCTTGCGCCTGCGACTTCGCTGCCAACAGGATGCGGATTTGCAAGTGATCGCCGCATGGGCTCGGACTTCGAGGCTGATCGTGAAGCTGCGCATGGAACTGGCCCGCGGCCGTGAAGAACGCGGGCGACTCGCGAAGGAGCTGGGAGACGCGGACGAAAGGCTGCGGCAAGCAGATCAGCGATGGTCAAGCGCGAGCCTGGACGCTATCCGCGCTCAAACAGCCGCGAAGATTCGGGCCGGCGCCCATGCGCTGGCGGGATTCGCGCAAAGTTCGGCGCGCGGCAACAACCTGAGCCGGCTTATCGTGAATTCGATGCCCCATCTGCGAGGCTGGGCTTGCACCGCCTTGACCGCGCAAAACAATTTCCCCCTGGAGTCTGGGCTATTCGACCTGGTGATCATCGACGAGGCGAGCCAATGCAGCCTCGCTGCCATCTTGCCTCTGGCATATCGAGCAAAACGCCTCGCCATCGTGGGCGACCCGTGCCAGCTCAACCCCATCGTCTCCGTAGGAGACGGACATTTGCAGAAAATCGCAAGGCAGGCCGGATTCGGCAACGAGCAATTGCGCGAGCGCGGCATGCATCACAAGCATGGTTCGGCCTACGCCGCATTCGAACACGCCCTCAAACCTGCGCGGCCGGCGATTCTGGACGAGCACTATCGCTGCCATCCTCATATCGCCCGCTGGTTCAACCGGACTTTCTACGCCAACGCACTCACTGTTTTGACCGATGTTTCGACTGCGCCAAGCGGGGACAGGGCTGTTGGCTGGATCGATGTTGATGGCGAGGCTGAACGTCCCGAGAGCGGGAGTTGGATCAACCGGCCGGAAGCCGGGCAAGCCATCCGCCAACTTGCGGCTGAATTGCAAGCCGGTTGCCGCAGCGTGGGCGTGGCAACACCGTTCCAGGCCCAGGCGCGCCTGATTCAGCAACTGGCAAAGCGACGATTCGGCAATGAAAAGCTCAATGAAATCGGATTCATGAGCGGAACCGCGCATCGCTTGCAAGGCGATGAGCGCGACACGATCATTTTTTCTGCGGTGCTTTCGCCGCAAATGCCCATAAACGCGATTCGCTGGGTCGAAAAAGAACGAAACCTGCTCAATGTCGCAGTCAGCCGCGCGCGTTCCAGGCTCGTTGTGATGGGGCATCCGCGCATTGATGAATTCGGCTGCGCAACGCTGGCTTCACTTCGCATTTACGTCAGGCAGGAAGTAAGCAATAAGAAATCCCGGCCCGCCGAATTTCGAACCGACAGCGAACCGGAACGGCTGCTGCTTGAGGCGCTGCAAGACGAGGGCTTCAAGCCTTACGCGAAAATCAACGTCGAAGGATACGAACTTGATTTTGCCTTGCTCGAACGGGGCATCAAGTTGAATGTCGAAGTCGATGGCGATCAGCACAAAGACAGCAGGGGAATGCGGAGGCGCAAGGACATCGCCCGCGACCGCGTGCTCACCCGATCAGGCTGGGCGGTGTTTCGCGTTCCGGCCTGGCGCTGCCATGAAGAGTTGGGCCTGATCATTGATGAATTGGCTCGCGAGCGAAACCGGATAAGCAGCCACCGCCGCTAGCAGCATAACGATTGCCGCCAGTATTGCGGCCGCGATCGTATTAGGGGGAACAATCGGGAAAGGGCGCGGAAACGCCGTGTTTTCCAGCTTCCATGTATTTCGCCATGCTCGGAATGGGGCAGATCCATTCGCGGTCCTTATCGGCGTTTATCCGCAGCGCCAGAAGCCCGGACATTTTCAGGGCGTTAAGGAGTTCGCCCGGTTTTGCGCCGATGCCGGGAGGATGCTCCGCCAGCGCTTCGCGCAGCGCGGGAATCATTTCAGAGCGCGAAAAAGGATTCCTGGCGCCGCCCGCCCGCTTGAGCACCGACAGCACCGCCATCTCGCACTCGCTGATCAGGCTTTGGGAACTCAAGCGGCTCTCGTAATACGACCCGCGCCGCGCCTTCAGAGATGCCTCCACAGAGTGGGCATCCAGATCGCTCAAACGCATGGAGCCGGCCTCAATTAGCCCCTCGGCGACGGCTTTCATCGAGTTGGACAGGTGGTGCGGCCAGGCGCCTGGCTGCC
>RKRP01000153.1 GCA_007571315.1 Gammaproteobacteria bacterium | reverse complement strand
AAGTGCCGACGCACTGGGAGGTTCTTCCCAATCGTTCTACCTTCTGCGAGGTGATTAACTGCGGCCATTCCAAACAACAGATGCTGTCCGTCACAATCGCACAGGGGGTCATTAGGCAAAAGGATTTGCTGGAAGAAAGATCGAAGAAGGATGGCTCACGACACGACAAGAACACCTATAAACTCGTTGAGCCGGGCGATATCGCCTATAACAAGATGCGGGCTTGGCAAGGAGCAATCGGCGTGTCGCAGCACAGGGGCATCGTCAGTCCGGCCTACATAGTTCAGCGACCACGGAATGCCGCGCTATCACCCTACCTGCACCATTTACTGCGAACGCGAGCTTTTGCGTGGGAAGCTGCGCGATGGTCCTACGGGATCACGTCCGACATGTGGAGCCTCAGACCCGAGCACTTCAAATTGATCTATATATGTCTCCCGCCACTTCACGAACAAATCGCTATTGCACGTTTCCTCGACGACGAGTCGGCGAAAATCAACGAAAGCATCGCCAATGCCCGATGCCAGACCAAGCTCCTCAAGGAACTCCGCACTCGGCTCATCGCCGATGTCGTCACCGGCAAGCTGGATGTGCGCTAGGCGGCGCGCGCGCTGCCCAAGGCGGATACTGGATGGCTGGAATCAGCCCCTCAAGATCATTGATCGTTCGACCATCGCCCCTGCTGTCCAATTCCTGACTCACGAACAGGAGCGCATCCAAATGCGAATTTTCAACACTCCCAAGGGCGAGGCCGGAACAGACCAGGTAAAATTTATGGAGGAAGGTGGCTTCACATGAAACAAAAGTTCACCATTACCGTGGATGCCGAACTTGTGCCGGTTGCCAAACGCTTGGCGCGCTCTCGCGGCATCTCGCCGTCTTCGCTTGTTGAGGAGGCGCTCAAGGAAATGGCTGGCAAGAAGATGCCATCTTTCGCCTCGCGCTGGCGCGGCAAGTTCCGAGCCGCGCAGCGCCACGATGAGCGTTACGAAGCCCTGGAGAAAAAGTATCTGGCGCTAAACGAGCGGCCTTGACGCATTGATTATCGTGGTTTCTGGCAGTTATTGGGCCGCGCGCTGAACACGCCGACGGATACGACGGAAGCCGGCCTGGAACGGCTGATCTGCATCGCGCTGACCGGCGACCCCTGCGAGCCGCCGGATGCCCGCTCTGTCCGCGAGCCACGCGCCGCTTATGGCGGCGTTGGCTGGAGCGCGGGAAGCTGGCTCGACTACGACCGCGAATACTGCGTGGACCGCGCGCAATTGACCGGGTTCCTGCGCGCCAGCCAACCCAAAGCCGCCGAATCCCTAGCCCTGGACGAGGACGGCCCGCCCCGGCGCAAGTTCTTCGCCCGTTTGCAAGGCGAAATCGCCAGGCGCGGCACCATCGACGTGCTGCGCCAGGGTGTCCGCCATGGCGCCCACGACCTTGCGCTGTTCTACGGCGCGCCTTCTCCCGGCAATCCGCAGGCGAAGGAGCGCTTCGCGCAGAACCGCTTCACGGTTACGCGCCAACTGCGCTACAGCCGCAGCGAGGCGCAGCGGGCGCTGGACATCGCGCTTTTCATCAACGGCCTGCCCATCATCACCTTCGAGCTCAAAAACAGCCTCACCAGGCAAACGGCGAGCGATGCGGTTGCGCAATACAAGCAGCACCGCGACCCGCGCGAGAAGCTGTTCGAGCTGGGGCGCTGCGTTGCGCACTTCGCCCTGGACGAGTCCGATGTGCGGTTCTGCACCCACCTCAACGGCAAGGCGTCCTGGTTCCTGCCCTTCAACCGCGGCTGGAACGGCGGCGGCGGCAATCCGCCCAACCCGGATGGATTGAAGGCCGATTACCTGTGGAAGGAAGTGCTGACCCGCGAAGGGCTGACCGACATTCTCGAGAACTACGCCCAAATCGTGCAGGAGCGCGACAAGAAAACCGGCCGCAAGCGGCGCAAGCAAATCTGGCCCCGCTACCACCAACTCGACGTGGTGCGCAGGCTGCTCAAGGATGCCGCCGGGCGCGGGGCGGGGCAACGCTACCTGATTCAGCACTCCGCAGGCAGCGGCAAGAGCAATTCCATCGCCTGGCTGGCGCGCCAGTTGATCTCGCTGGAACGCAACGGCGCCGCGGTTTTCGATTCGGTCGTGGTGGTCACCGACCGCCGCATTCTCGACCGGCAGATCAACGACACCATCCGGCAATACGCCCATATCCGCAGCACCGTGGGCCATGCCGAGCGCTCGGGCGACCTGCGCCGCTTCATCGAGCGGGGCAAGAAGATCATCATCACCACGGTGCAGAAGTTCCCGTTCATCCTCGCGGAAATCGGCAACGAGCAGCGGCGGCGGACATTCGCCATTGTTATCGACGAGGCTCACTCCAGCCAAGGCGGGCGCGCCAGCGCGGCGATGTCGCGAGCGCTCTCGGAATCGGGCGCCGAAGCGCAGGATGAAACCTTCGAGGATCAAATCAACCGTTTGATGGAGTCGCGCAAACTGCTGCCCAACGCCAGCTATTTCGCGTTCACCGCCACTCCGAAGAACAAGACGCTGGAAATATTCGGCGCGCCCGAGGCGCGGCCGGACGGCGCGGTCCGGCGCCGCGCCTTTCACAGCTACAGCATGAAGCAGGCCATCGACGAAGGCTTCATCCTGGACGTGCTGGCGCATTACACGCCGGTCGCAAGCTATTACAAGCTGGCGAAAACCATTGAGAACGACCCGGAATTCGACACGGGCAAGGCCAGCAAGAAGCTGCGCCGTTTCGTTGAGGGCCACGGCCACGCAATCCGCCTCAAATCCGAAATCATGGTGGATCATTTTCACGATCACGTGCTGGCGCAACGCAAAATCGACGGCAAGGCCCGGGCGATGGTCGTGGCCAATGGCATTGAGCGGGCCATTCAGTACTTCCACGCCATTCGCGGCTATCTCGCCGAGCGCAACAGCCCCTGGCAAGCCATTGTGGCGTTCTCGGGAACGCATGAGTTTGGCGGCGCGGAGCTTACCGAGGCCTCGCTCAACCAGTTTCCCTCCAGCAAGATACCGGAGAAGATTCAGGAAGACCCGTACCGGTTTCTGGTGTGCGCCGACAAGTTCCAGACCGGCTACGACGAACCGTTGCTGCACAGCATGTACGTGGACAAGACGCTGGCCGGCATCAAGGCCGTGCAGACGCTCTCGCGCCTCAACCGCGCGCATCCCAAAAAGCACGATGTTTTCGTGCTCGATTTTCTCAACAATGCGGCCACAATCCGCGATGCGTTCGCCCCCTTCCACCGCGCCACAATCCTTGCCGATGAAACCGACCCGAACAAATTGCATGATCTGCAAACGGACCTGGACGGCGCTCAGGTGTACGCGCCCGGCCAGCCGGAAGAGTTCACGCGCCTCTTCCTCGACGGCGCCGGCCGCGAGCAACTGGACCCGGTTCTTGACGCCTGCGCCGCAGCCTACAGGCGCGGCCTGAACGAGGATGAGCAGGTCGATTTCAAGGGCAAGGCCAAAGGATTCCTGCGGACCTACAATTTCCTCTCCTGCGTGCTTCCCTGGAACCATCGCGCGTGGGAAGCGCTCTCAACCTTCCTCGAATTCCTGATTCCCAGGCTGCCCGCGCCGCAGGAGGAGGATTTTTCCAAGGGCATCCTCGACGCCATCGACATGGAAAGCTACCGGGTCGAGAAGCAGGCGATGCAGAAGATCATGCTTCTTGATGAGGATGCGGAAATCGAGCCCCTGCCGCCCGGCGCAGGCAGCCGCCGGGCCGACCCCCGCATGGACCGCCTCTCGAACATCATCGGCCAGTTCAACGATTTGTTCGGCGGCATCCAATGGGACGATGCCGACCGCGTGGCCGAACTCATCACGGCGACGATACCCGGGCGCGTGGCCGCCAACCCGGCCTACAAAAACGCCCGTGAGCACTCGGACGCGGAAAACACGCGCATCGAATTCGACCAGGCGCTGAGGCAAGTGATGACCTCGATGGTCAATGACAACAATCAGTTGTTCAAGCAATTCATGGACAACAAGGGCTTCAAGCGCTGGATGGCCGACGCGGTGTTCCAACTGGCTTCGCAGCAAGCAGAGAGTCTGTGAGCCCCGCTCTAGCCAGCGGGGGCGCGCGGTCGAATCGGGCCCCTGGAGGCGCTTGCGGCTTGCAGCCAATGATCTGCCCGGCTTTGCCGCCGGCCCCTGGACGGAAGGCGGCGGTGGCGCTTTTCAACGTTTATCGCTCTATAGTCCTGTAGCCGGGATGCGCCCAGGGCGGCAGCGGCAAGGTCGTAGCGAAGTGCGAGAAAAAGCCGAAGCGGAGCAACTGTTTGCCGATCATCGCGACCGGCTTGAGGCGCATTTGCGCGCCCGGCTGGCCAATCCCCAGGATGCCGCGGAATTGGCGCAGGAAGCTTATCTGCGCCTGTTGCGCGTAAAGCGTCCGGATCTGGTTCGGCATCCGCAGGCTTACCTTTTCCGCATTGCCCGCAACCTCGTGCATGAAATGTACGCGGGGCGGCGCGCGCATAACGATGCCGGCGTTGATCCCGACCTGCTCGAATCCGAAGACCCGTCGCCCTACGACCTGGCGGTGCTCGCCAACCAGCGGGAAGCGGTGGAGCGCGCCATGAAGGAATTGCCGCCAAAGTGCCAGGCGGCGCTTTTGCTGCGCTGGCGTGAAGGCTTGACGCAGCAGGAAATCGCCGAACGCATGGGGCTCTCCCGCCAGATGGTGCAGAAATATCTCGCCGCCGGGATAGCGCATTGCCGAAAACGGCTGCGCCGGACTGCGGCGGGCAAGCGGGGTTCGCCATGAGCGCCCGGCGCAACCGCATCACCGACGAAGCCGCGCTGTGGCTGGCGCAGGCGCAGGATTCCGATTTCCCAAAGGCCGCCCGGGAGGAGTTCGCGTCGTGGCTGGCGGCTTCGTCCGAGCATGTGCAGGAGTACCTGTCCCTGGTTGCGATTTCCCGGGATTTCCGCGAAGTCTTCGCGCCGATGGATGCGGACGCGCTGGTTGCTCTTGCGCGCGAATCCGGCAAGCAGGGCAACGTGGTGGAGTTGCCGGGCGCGGAGGCGCGCCTCGCCGCCAAATCTTCCGGGCCGGGGAAGCGGCTGCGCCGCAAGCAGGTCTGGGCGGGAGCGGCGGCGCTGCTGATTGCGGCCGCGGCCGGACTTTTCTTCGCTTCCGGCCCAACCGTGTATTCCACAGGCATTGGGGAGCAAGCGTCATTTTCGCTTCAGGACGGTTCGGTGGTGGTCCTGAACGCGCAATCTTCCCTGGAACTCGACTACACGCAGTCGGAACGCACGGCGCGCCTGGCATCCGGCGAGGCGCTGTTCAACGTAAAGGAAGACCCGGCCCGCCCCTTTCAGGTGGTTACCGAGCTTGCGCTGATTCGGGCGGTGGGCACTTCCTTCAATGTGCGCCAGCGGGACGGAAAGACGGCCGTTACAGTGGTGGCAGGGATTGTGGATGTGCAATCGCTGGATGCTTGGCGCGATGACGAGGAAACCCGGCCGAACCGTGAAGGCGCAGCAAGGCTGCCGGGCGGCGGCGGCGCGGCGGCGGGCGGCAATGCGCCGGCGGGTGGCGGCGGCCTGGTTCGCCTGACAGCGGGGCAGCAAGCGCGGATAGAAGAGCAGGCCGCCGGAGTGGTCGTAATCGACGCGAACATCGAAACGGCGACTTCCTGGCGGGAGAGGCGGCTGGTGTTTGAGTCCCGGGCTCTTTCCGAAGTTGCGGCGGAATTCAACCTCTACAGCAATGCCCGCATCGTCATCGGGAATGCGGATTTGGCCGCGAAACTGATTAGCGGCGCGTTTGACGCGGACGACCCCGAATCGTTCGCGTTGTTCCTGGCCGCCGCGGACATCGCTGTTGCCGAACGGCGCCCCGGCGGGACGCTGCTGTTGCGCCCCGCAAAGCCGCCCAAACGATGAGCGGGCCCCCAAAAAATTGGCGGCAGAAGCGCAGGGCGGCAACCGGGCCGTGAAAACCGCGGTGGCGAAAATCGTGAATTTGCCGTCTAAATAGCCAGGGGGCCGCCTCTTCCGCGCCCTCAAACAAGGGAGGTCATCCTGATGAAACATTGCCTCGCCCGTTTGTTCACAGTCGCGGCTGCCGCTTTCCTGTGCGGCGCGCCTGCGGCCAATGGCGAAGAAAACGCCCGCCGCGATGCGGTAACGATCCAGACCAAACCGCTTTCTGAAGCGCTGCTCGATTTCTCGGAGCAAACCGGACTGCAAATTGGCTACGCTGCCGAACTTGCGGACGGCAAGATGGCGCAAGCAGTGGAGGATGTTGATGAGCCCGGCGTGGCGCTGGACGCTCTATTGGCAAGCACCGGGCTGGAATACCAGTTTGTGAATCGCGAGACGGTGGTGATTCGGCCTGCGGCGGTGGCCGGGGAAGCGGGCTCAAGCAGCCCGAGCAGCTTTCAGCAGACCTCTCCTGCAACCCTGCTGA
>RKRP01000046.1 GCA_007571315.1 Gammaproteobacteria bacterium | reverse complement strand
GCGGCGATCGACTATGCCATTCAAGCGGCCAACGGACAGCCGGAGAGAGTGTTCGTGGGAGGAATCGCTGCGTCTCTCATGCATGAGGACTACGTAAGCGAGCCGAGGTGGGCCGGGGTTCGGTTCATCAGGGGCCTTCTGGATGGGCCGCCCGCCGCTTCGCTGCAATTGAGCGCCAGAGACGGTGAATTTGGCGCCGAAGACCTGATTGGAACGCCAATTGAAGAACGAACCCCGGACTACTCGATTCTGGAGCAGGTGAAGTATCAATACCCCGTCCATGACGCCTATTTTGGCTATGCGTCGCGCGGCTGCGTTCGCCGGTGCAAGTTCTGCGGCGTGCCCAGGCTGGAGGGCGGCCAGCGGGACATGCCGCCGCTTTCAGCACTGGTTGCGGGCATTGCGGAGGCGCATGGCGAAAAGAAAGACCTGATACTCATGGACAACAACGTCACGGCAGCGCCTCGGTATAGAGAAATAATCGCGGAAATCCGTGATCTTGGCTTCACTCCGGGCGCCAGGCTCCGGCGAGGCGGGTCAGCGCCTGTCAAGAGGCGGGTGGATTTCAACCAGGGAGTTGACGCGAGGATTTTGGTCAAATCCCCCATGTTCCTGCGTGAAATGTCCACAATCTGCATCAGCCCCTTGCGGATTGCTTTCGACCATGTGGGCATGCGCAAGATGTATGAGCGGGCCGTCCGGATGGCGGCTGATAACCAGATCGTGAATCTATCGAACTACATGCTCTACAACTTCATGGACTCGCCCGCCGACCTTTATGAGCGCATGCGGCTGAACATCGAACTGAATCAGGAACTGGGCATTCGCATCTGGTCCTTCCCAATGCGGTATCAGCCGGTAACCCTCAAGGACCGGTCGCATGTGGGCAAGAAGTGGAATCCTTACTTCTTGCGCTCCTTCCAGATCATGCTCCAGGCAACACGAGGCATCGTGAGTGGCAGCACTGACTTCTTTGCCCGGGCCTATGGCGCCGGCACAGCTGAATTTGAGCGTTTGCTCACCCTTCCTCACGCCTTTATTTTCCATCGCGAACACTACGAGCGAGGCCCTGGCAAGCCGGTGCGGGACGAATACGAAGCGGCGCGCCGAAGCCTTTCGGAAACCCAGAGGAAGGAACTGGTCATGCTGCTCGCCCAATCGGGCCTGTCAACAGGAGCGCGGCGCGGCAACTTTCTGCGCTGGTCGTCCGACGGCAGCCTGGACCGCAGGGTGCGAGAGGTAATCCGCTATCACGTATTGGACACAAAGGACAAGCTGCTCAGCGACCGGGACGGCGCGCAGCACGCTCTCTTTCAGTTTGATTCAGGCTGGGGCAAGCCCAGGGAGGAAGAGATTGTGGAGGACGCGGGCCTGTTCCCCGCGCCGCCATCCCGCGGCAGCGCAATGCGGCCAACGCGCTAATTGGAGCCGAGGCGCCTGTAAGCGATGGTCAGTGTCGGCGCGGAAATTTTGCAGCTCATCACCCTGGGGATGTATGGCGACCCTTTGGCCATTTATCGGGAATACATCCAAAACTCCGCCGACTCTTTCGCGCTTTCGGGACTCGCGGGCGGGTCGGTAAGGATTACCGTCAACCGCTCCGACTCCAGTATCGCCATCCTGGACGATGGGCCGGGCTTGTCGCCCGAACAGGCCGCGCGGGCCTTGCTGCCCATTGCGCAAAGCGGAAAATCGAATCGGCAGGGCAGAGGCTTTAGAGGCATTGGACGCCTTGCGGGGCTGGCTTTTGCCGACAGCGTCACCTTCCTGACTCGCTCCCGGCCCGATGAACCCATAACGCGGGTATTTTGGGACGGCGCGAAAATCAGCAGCCTGAGGCAGGATTCGACCCTGGATTGGGCCGCAATTCGTGACTGCGTAGTGGTTGATACGGTCCGCGGCATCAAGCGGCCCGGTCGTTTCTTCGAGGCGCGGATTGAAGGAATAGGCCGCCACGCTGCGGGAATCGTGCTGAATGAGCGGCGGGTAAGAAACTATATTGGAGAGGTATGCCCTGTTCCCATGTCGCAGGACTTTTCGCGCGCCGAACACATTGCAAGTCTCTTCCGCCCGGAGCGGCAGCCATTAACGTTGCATGTTGAATTTGATGGGGACCCCGCCCCGGTAACGCGGCCTCATTGCAACGCAATCTGTTTTTCCGACCACCGCCACGATGCGTTCACGGAATTTGAACGCATCAGCATTCCTTCGCTGCGGGGAAACGAACCCGCGGCCGTCGGCTGGGTACTGCATTCGTCCTACCTGGGCGCCATTCCCAAGGGCCTGGGCATTCGAGGAATACGGGCCCGCATGGGCAACATTCAAGTGGGAAACGAATCCGCGTTCGACCACTTGTTCTCCGAAGAGCGCTTTAACCGCTGGTGCGTTGGAGAAATACATGTGCTGGACCCGGCCATTACCCCCAATGCGCGGCGCGATTACTTTGAGCCCGGCCCGCACTTGCGCAACTTCGAGAATCATGTCGCGGCCATTTGCGGCAAGGTTGCCGACCGTTGCAGAAGCGCCTCGAAATCCCGCAACAGGAAGCGAAAATTGCAGTCCCTTCTCCAGGACGCGGATGACGCATGCGAGCTGGTGAATTCGGGGTATCTGTCGGCTGAGGATGCTGCGAGCGTGCTGGACGAGACCAAGGGGCGCATTCGGCAGGCCCGCGCGGCCCTTATGAAGTTGGACTCGAACGCCGCTTCGGAGCATGCGCTGCTTGATGAAGCGGAGGCGCGCTTGAATCCAGGCCCGCCCGGGCAGAACGGCGGGGCGCGTTTCGAGGCCGGGGAGGCTATCATTTACCAGAAGATATTCGGAGCGTTGGCGGCAGTAGCGCGGTCGCCCGGGGCGGCAAAGGAAATGATTGACGCAGTGCTGATGGAAACAGGCCATGCCGGACGGTAAGCCGCCATCATCGCCGAGCGGCACTCCGCAAGGGGAGTGCGCGCTGGTTACGGGGGCCGCGGGAGGCATTGGCTCGGCGATGGTGGAGCGGTTTTTGAAGCGCGGGCTCAAGGTGGGCGCCATGGTGTTGCCGGGGCAGGAGGCGCCGGGCGGGCTGGAATTGCCGGCGGAAGCAACAGACGAGGCGCAGGTGAGCCAGGCCGTGGAGCGCTGCGCCGAGGAACTGGGGCCGCCGCGGTGGGTGGTGCATACGGTGGGCATTACCGGCAAAGGGCCGTTTGCGGAAGTGGCGCTGGATGAATGGAACCGCGTGGTGGATGTGAATCTCAGCTCGGCCTTTTTGCTGGCGCGCGCGGCGCACCCGCATCTCAAGCGGACCCGCGGCGCCATGGTGCTTTATTCGTCCACCAATGCGATCAACGGCGGCAATGAGTTGTCGGGGCCCGCCTATACTGCGGCGAAGGCCGGAATCATCGGCGTGGTTCGCTACCTGGCGCGGGAATGGGCTGGCGACGGCATTCGCGTGAACTGCATCGCGCCTGGCCCCATCGACACGCCCATGCTGGACCGGCTGGGCCCGCAGCGGCGCGCGCAACTCGCCAGGCGGGCGCCGCTGGGGCGCCTGGGCACGGCGGAGGAATGCGCGGCGCTTACCGGCTTCCTGTGCTCGGAGGAGGCCGGCCATATAACCGGCACGGTCAGTAATCTTTCCGGCGGACTGCTTCTGGATTAATCCAACAAACGAGGGCGCTTATGAAAACAATAACCGGAATTGCGGCTACGGCGCTGTTGGCGTTCGTTATCGCCAACACGGGCGCAGCCAGCGAAGGCGGGATTATGGAGAAGCTGGCGGCGCTTGAGGGAGACTGGGTGCTGCTGGACGAGAATGGCGAAGACACCGGCATTATCGCCTCGACATTCGAGCTTACTTCCGCTGGCTCGGTCCTGATGGAGCGGATGTTTCCGCACAGCGAAGACGGAAGCGAAATGCTCAACGTCTATCACGCCGACGGCGACCGGGTGCTGATGACGCACTACTGCGCCGCAGGCAACCAGCCGCGGATGGAAATCAGGAGCGCAGACAACGGGAACCGTCTGGAGCTGCGTTTCGAGAGCATCACCAATCTGTCTTCCGCCGATTCCGGCCACCATATGCATCAGGCGGAGTACATATTCCACGGCCACGACCGGCTCACGACCCGCTGGCAAAGCATGCAGGATGGCAAGCTGAGCGAAGAACACGCGGTGTTCGAGCTCAAGCGCAAGAAATAGGCTGATCCGCCCGCGCATGGGTCAAACGGCCATTCTGCCGGTTCAGCTTGAGCGCATGCCTGAATGCCTGCCGGCGCTGACCGGCTGCGGGCGAGCGGATAGCCAAGCGCTTCGATGGACATAGACGCCCTCGGAAACACGATTTCCGCGCTGCGCAAGCAGGGCCACCCGATTGTTGTTGGCGATGATGTGAGCAAGCGCCACAGCGTTGATTTCACCTGCGAGAACGCGCTTAAACCCGCCGCCGTGCTGCGCCCCGCCACCGTCGAGGAGGTGTCGGCCGCTCTCAAGGCTTGCAATGATCTGGGCCAGCCGGTTGTGGTGCAGGGAGGAATGACGGGGCTGGCTGGAGGCGCCACCCCGCGGCCCGGCGAACTGGCGCTATCGCTGGAGCGGCTCAGCGGCATTGAGGAACTGGATGAGGCGGCAATGACCATAACCGCGCTGGCCGGAACGCCGCTGCAAACCATGCAGGAAGCGGCGGAGCAGGCCGGTTTCCTGCTGCCGCTGGATTTTGGCGCGCGCGGCTCCTGCCACATCGGCGGCGCAATCGCCACCAATGCGGGCGGCAACCAGGTCATCCGCTTCGGCATGACGCGCAATCTGGTGCTGGGCCTGGAAGCGGTGCTCGCCGATGGCGCGGTCATCCGTTCAATGAACAAGATGCTGAAAAACAATGCCGGCTACGATCTGAAACAGCTGTTCATAGGCAGCGAAGGCACGCTGGGCGTTATCACGCGGTGCGTGCTCCGGCTGCTGCCGCGTATGGCCAGCAGCTGCACGGCCTTGTGCGCCATCCAGTCCTTCCCGCAGGCGGTCAAGCTGCTACGGGCGCTTCAGGCAAAGCTGGGCGGCTCGGTGAGCGCTTTCGAGGTCATGTGGGCGGACTACTTCCAGCGCGTCATCAACCATATCGACGCACTCCGCTCGCCCTTTTCGCAACCCTTTCCTCTCTATGCCCTGGTGGAAGCCGAAGGTCCCGACGTTGAGGCCGATGCGCGCCGCTTCGAGGCCGCCATGGGCGCGGCGCTGGAGTCCGGGATCATCGCCGATGCGGCTATCGCCCAATCAGTGAAAGATCGGAAAGCGTTGTGGGCCATCCGCGACGGCGTGGCGGATATCACCGCCGGTCTCGCGCCCTTCGCCAGCCTGGACCTGAGCATGGACATTGCCGCAATGCCGAGCTTTCTGGATCAATTCGACCGCGAGCTGAAGGCGGCTCTGCCCCGCGCAATCAACCTGGTGTTCGGGCATATCGGCGACAACAACCTGCATCTGCTAGTCAGCACCCGCCGCCACCAGGACCTGAGCGCCATCTTCGACATCGGCTACCGGCTGACCGGCGCGCACCGCGGCTCGGTGTCCGCAGAGCACGGAATCGGCGCGCTCAAGCGCGGCTATCTGCATTATTCGCGCAGCCCCGAGGAACTTGCGCTGATGCGGCGCATGAAGAACGCGCTGGACCCCCGGGGCATCCTCAACCCCGGCCGCGTCATCCCCGCCTGACCCAACTGCCGGCTCAGCGCCTCGGCCGGCCCATGGCGGGGCGGCCGAGGCCTGAAAAACCGGAATCAGAACTTCAGGCGAACGCCGGCCTCTATCGTGCGGTCGGGCGCGGGCGCCAAATCCTTCACGATGGAGGTGTGATGGCGCTGCTCGTCGCCAGTTAAATTTCTGCCGCGCAGAAACAGTTCCGTGAGCATGCCGCCACGCTCGATTCCGTAGCTGGCATAAGCGCGAAGGTCGCCGTATCCATCGGTGGGAAGCTCGTAGTCCGCAACATGGTTCTGGTTGGAGGCCCGCGCATAGTCCAGCGTGGCGCGCAAGGCGCCCGAGGCGAACGCCAACCCAATGCCGAAGCGGCCCGGGGGCAGGAGCGGAAGATTGTCGTTGCCCGCCACATCCAGCCGGGCAGACACCATATCGAAGAAGAAGGTCAGATCAAGCCGGGAGTCTCCCCAGTCGGCCAGAGCCAGGGACCCCTGCAAATCAAGCCCGCTCAGGGTGGCGTCGGCCTGCGTGAATCTGCGCACCGGCAGTTCATCCATCTCCTCGCCGGTGGCGGCCTGGTAGATGAAATCCCCGAATTGCGTGTGATACAGGGTAACGGCCAGCGACCAGCGGTCGCCCCTTCCGCGCATCTCGGCGGAAACGTTCAGCGCCTGTTCTTCTTCAAAACCGGGATTGCCGATATCGAAACTCCCGGTGGCCAGATGCGGGCCGTTGGAATAGAGTTCTTCGCCCACCGGCGCCCGGGTGGAATAGTCCGCCAGAAAGGCGGCGGTCCAGGCGGCATCCAGTGGAACGATCGC
>RKRP01000122.1 GCA_007571315.1 Gammaproteobacteria bacterium | reverse complement strand
GCTGGCTCCTCACCCAGGCGCAACTGCGCCGGCCTCCCTCGCGCCGATACCAGGAATAGTAGTGGCGAATGTTCCAGCCCTCGTGGCGCGCGCGATACCGGTTGACCATCCGCATCACCTCGTCCACCGGCGCCGCCCGGCGCGAGGCGCACGACACCCGGCGGTCCCGCAAACCCTCGATGCCGTCCTCGCCATAGCGAACCGTCCAGCGCCGGAACGTCCTCGCGCCCGCCCCCAGCAGCGCCGCCACCTGCTCCTGCGTCAAACTCCCGCCTTTACAGTCCCGAAGCGCTTCCTCAAACATCCCCAAACGCCTCCACTCGCGTTGCTTGGCCGTCCCCATCTCGCGCCCCCCAAAAACCAGGAAACAACCGAAGATGCGACCGGACACTTCATGCGCTCTAAAACCGGACAAGTTATGTGCTCTCTACACCCAAATGTCCTGAACCCGCACAATATATTGGATTGTGCTATAATTTCTGGCATTAATGAGGCACTGTATTGAAACCAGTCTCAAAGGGGAATTCTAGAATGAAAAAGATAACAAAACTTGGAGTTGGGACGCTGCTGGGGGTGGCGTTGGTTATTGGCCTAGCGTCGGTGGACCCAGCGAAAGCATGGCCATGGTGTGACACCATCTATGGTTTTGGGGAATCTGCATGTGGCGGTGTCGTAATTGGTGAATGGTGCAAGATACAAGATGCATGTGATAGCGGTGCGGACAGTGCTCAGGTTCAAGGGAGTACGGATTGCTACGAGTGTCCTTGATGCTCTAGTTTCTTGCCGCAGCTGAGTAAACTCAGCTTTTTTGTCAATGCCAAAGCACTAAAGGGCGAACGCTTTGGCATGAGTTAATACAAACTCATTTTCCGGGTGGGGAAATTTCGCCTGATAAGGTGCCAATAAGGATTTGTTGATTGAGTTAGAGCAAGTTAGCCGCATCTTTGAGAGCGATGAGGGGCTTCGGGTTGAAGCGCTGCGTGATGTTTCTTTGAGTATCGGCCGGGGCGAGTATGTTTGCATAACGGGGCCGTCGGGTTCTGGCAAGACGACCCTGATGAATATCCTGGGCTTTCTGGATAGTCCCAGTTCAGGGACTTATCGTCTGTCCCGAAAGGAAGCGCAGCACTTAGATGCCGATTCTCGCGCCTGGTTGCGTCGACGCTTTTGCGGTTTTGTTTTTCAGAACTACAACCTGATTGGATCGTTAAGCGCCTTCGAGAATGTTGAATTGCCCGCACGTTATTCTGGGTTGGCGAAGACTGCGCGCGCGGATAGAACCACGCAGCTATTGGGTCAGTTGGGGCTTGCGGACCGCATGGACTTCAAGCCGAGCGAGTTATCTGGCGGAGAACAGCAGCGCGTTTCGATTGCAAGAGCTTTGATGAATGGTGGGGCCGTGATTCTGGCGGATGAACCCACGGGAGCGCTGAACCAGGAACACGGCAAGGAGGTGCTTGAAGCGCTCAGGAAGTTGCACTTGCAAGGCCACACTGTAGTCATAGTTTCGCATAGCCCGGCCATTGCCGCTGGCGCAGAACGCCGCATAGGATTACGGGGCGGAAGGATAGTGAGCGATTCGGGCCGAGTTTCCAGGAGGAAGCCGGCGCCGAATTTTGAGCCAAATCACAATGAACGTGCTATTGGCCTCTTGGGAGGACTTGTTGAAGCCATCCACTCTGGATTTCTTGCGCTGCGCCAGGGCTTGGAACCGGGAATGAGGTTGCGCACGATATTGCCCGTGACGAGCGTTCTGCTCTCTGTTTCGCTTGGCATACTAGCTTGGGGCACTGGTAATGGAATATACGAATTTGGCAGTGAAAGGCTCAACAGCATGGGGTTTGATACCATTAGCATAATGCCCGATTCCACGGGTTCAGGCAGTTTTGAGGGACTGTCCCTGACCGACGCGGAAATCATTGAGCAAGTTGACAATGTGCGCGCGGTTTCTCCCAGATACTACAGGCGCGGTGTAATGGTGCGTCGCAGCGATGTAAGCGTCGAAACAAACATCAGTGCTTTTGTGGATTTAGGTGCCAAGGAGAGGCGCGGCAAATCCGGCTACCGAATTGCCCAGGGAGACTTCATCACGGAAGACGAAGATCGCGAACTACAGCAAGTGGCGTTGCTGGGGTCGGTTGCCCGAGAGAAGTTATTTCAGCCGGCAGATGATCCAATTGGGCAGCAGATTCTGATTGGCAATGTACCCTTCAGGATCAAGGGCGTACTGAAGCGCCGGACAAATATTGGACGTGAGGAGCAAAGTAATTATCGCGAAATTGAAGACAATGCCAACGATTGGGTTTTCGTTCCGTTCAAGACTGCGTCGACCGTGCTTTTTGGAACTGAAAAACTAAAGGGCATTCTCGCATTTTTGCATAATTCCGATAGAGCAGCGGAGACTGTAAGCGAGATAAGAGATGCAGGCGTGCGTTTACACGGTGGCGATGTGTACTTTTTTGAATACCCGCAAAAGTTGCTGCGTCCATTTCGAGTTGCACGACAGCAACTCTGGCTGTCTGGTGGCGCATTGGCTGGCGTGGCACTACTTGCAGGCAACATTGGCCATCTTGTCATCATGCAGATGTCGGTCCGCGGCCGTCGGCGGGAGATTGGTATTCGCATGGCTGCTGGAGCCCGCCCCCAGGATATCCTGCGTCAGTTTCTGAGTGAGGCGTTGGTTGTGAGCTTCGCTGGCGGTTTACTCGGATTGGTTGTGGCGTTAGCGTGCGCTCCTTTGCTGGTCTTTTTCGGACTGCCTGTGAGTTTGGAATGGTGGATGTTTGCTTTTCCGGTCATGTGTGCGATTGTTTGTGGTGTGCCAATTTCCGTCATACCGGCCCGTGGCGCGGCCAAGCTTGATCCCGTTACGGCGATTGCGCAATCGTAAGGTGGGTGATGCAATGCAGAATTGGCCAAGAGTATCAGCACTTTGGTGCTTGGTGGTGATGCTTTTTCTTGCCGCGTGCGGGAATAAGGTGGATGTGGAGACCGGACAGAAAAAGCACTCATCTAATGGATTGATGGAAGGGGATTGGGATACTGAAACGGGGAGGAATCCACCCAAAATTACCGATATAGGCAAGGTGTTTCGGGATTGTGAGGAGTGCCCGGAAATGATAGTGGTTCCTGCGGGATCGTTTGTAATGGGCTCACCTGAATCAGAGGAGGGCCGAATGCACTATGAGGGGCCGGTGCATCAGGTGACAATACCAAGACCAATTGGCGTAGGCATTTTTGAGGTTACGTTCCAGCAGTGGGACGCTTGTATTGAAGATGGTGGTTGTAGCACGCATCGACCTGGAGATAACAATCGTGGTCGGGGAAACCTTCCAGTTGTTAATGTGAACTGGCACGATTGCGCGGAATATACGTCATGGTTATCGGAGAAGACCGGATATCGTTACCGAATGTTGAGTGAAGCAGAATGGGAGTATTCTGCGAGAGCTGGAACTGTTACGCCTTTTTATACGGGAGAGTCGATATCAACGGGCCAAGCCAACTTTGCAGGTCATTGGATAGGTGAGACTTCCCGTTTTGAGCCCTTGGCGGTAGGAAGTCTGAGCGCAAACGATTTTGGGCTTTATGACATGCACGGAAACGTGACGGAGTGGGTGCTAGATTGTTGGAATGAGAGTTACGTGGGCGCGCCCACCGATGGCTCAGGCTGGCAGGATGGTGATTGCTCGTCCAGGGTGTTGCGTGGCGGTTCGTACGCTGATCGTCCTGCCGCGATTAGGTCAGCGCTACGAGTCGGCATAGGATTCCGGCACCGTGCAGTTGTAATTGGTTTTCGTGTGGCACGGGATTTACCCATGGAATCCAGCAGCCCACCGATAACAGCGTTATGAGCGTTCTCTATAGAGAGGATTCTCACAAGCTTGCAGGGATGTATTCATACGCTTCCCGCAGAATGAAGGTGGCCAGAGGGTTGCACCGAAGCGCCTGTTTTGCCTGTACACTACGCGCGTCTAAAGAAACTGGAGTGCGCAGTTGATGCTGGGTAAGATTTTTCGGTATTTGTGGGCAGGTGTTGACGGCTTTCGGAAAGTCATGCACCTGTTGCTGATGGTTACGGTTTTCGCGCTGATGCTGGCGGCGCTGGGTTCGGGCAGTTCCCCGGCGCGCGTCAAGCCCGAATCCGTTCTGCTTCTGAATCCTTCGGGCGCGCTGGTGCATGAGCTTCAGGGCAGCGAACTGGACATCGAGCTGCAGCGCCTGAGCGGCGGAGCGCCCCCCGAAACCCTGGTGAGGGATGTGGTTCGGGCGCTTCGCCATGCCGCCGAAGACGAGCGTATCGTGGCCGTGCGGCTGGTCACCGATAACTTGGCTGGCGGCGGCCTCACCAAGCTGCAGGACATCGCCGCGGCGCTGCGCGAATTCCGCGAGTCCGGCAAGCCGGTCATCAGTTATTCGCGCGCGTTCAGCCAGTCGGACTACTTCCTGGCCGCGCAGTCCGACGAGGTTTATGCGCATGACCTGGGCGGCGTGGAGATCAGCGGCCTGGGCCGCTGGCGGCTGTATTTCGGGGAAGCCTTGCGGAAGCTCGACATCGACCCGCACGTGTTCCGGGTGGGCGAATACAAGTCCTTTGTCGAGCCCTATTTCCGCGACAGCATGTCCGATGAGGACCGCGAGAGCGCCGAGCGGTGGCTGACCGCCCTGTGGGACGAATATCAGCGCGAGGTGACCGAAGCGCGCGGGCTGGAGCCGGATGCCCTGGACCGTTACGCGGAGGGCCTTACGGAAACCCTTGAAGCGGCGGGCGGCGATCTGGCCAGGGTCAATCTCGAGGCCGGTCTGGTTGACGGCATCCACAACGACGAGACATTCTCCGACTACATGGAAGAGCGCTTCGGCGATGAGGACGACGGCGACTACAACCGCGTGTCCTTCGCCGACTATCTGGTTACGGCCGACCGCGAGAACCCGCCTCGCGCGGACGAGGACAACAACGTTGCGGTCGTTACCGTAGCGGGCACGATTATCGACGGCAGCGCTCCTCCCGGCACGGCCGGCGGCGACAATGTCGCCAGGCTGGTTCGCCACGCCGCCGAGAAAGACCATATCCAGGCCCTGGTGCTGCAAGTGGACAGTCCCGGAGGAAGCGCCTTCGCATCGGAAGTGATCTCGGCCGCTGTATCCACGGTCAGCGAAGCCGGCAAGCCGGTGGTTGTTTCGATGAGTTCCGTGGCGGCGTCCGGCGGCTATTACATTGCCGCCGAGGCGGATGAAATCTGGGCCTATCCGGGAACGATAACGGGTTCCATAGGCGTGGGAGCCATTCTGTTCACCGCCCCGCGCCTGCTGGAAAGGCTGGGCCTGAGCGAGGACGGCCTGGGAACCACCCCGCTTTCGGAATACGCGCTGGTGGACAGGGACCTGCCGGACGGCGCCCGCAGGCAGGTCAGGTCCATGGTCGATCGCATCTACGAGCGTTTCGTAGGCCATGTATCGAAAGGCCGCGAGTTGAGCTTCGATGAAGTCGATGCGATCGGCCGCGGAAGGGTCTGGATTGGCTCGGACGCCGCGTCGCGGAGCCTAGTGGACAATATTGGCACCGTCGAGGACGCGGTCGCCAGCGCCGCCGCCCTGGCGGGCCTGGAGGAAGGCCAATACGGCATCAAGCGGCTGAGGCGCAAGCGGCCCTTCTTTACCGGTTTCGGAGAATTGGCGCGGATTCGCTGGGCGCGGTTGACGCATCGGCTGGGTTTCCGCTCCGAGCCGGACCGGTTCATGGACACCGTGCAGCAGGCGCGCAGCATTATCAACACGGAACTGGACCGGCTGGCGCAATTCAACGATCCGCGCGGCTACTACTACCTGTGCGGAATCTGTTCGGGCCGCTGACGCGGCGCCTGCTGGCCGCTCACTCTTGCAGCCGCCCCTGAAAGCGCGATAGGGAGCCGTGCCGGATGCCTGAAACGACACTGGTTGCCGAGCAGGTCACCTACAGCTACTGGGGCCAAGAGCATCCGGCCGTCCGCAACGCCAGCATTCAGGTTTCTGCTGGCAGCATCGTGGCGCTGGTGGGGCCGAACGGGGCCGGCAAGACCACCCTGATTCAATGTCTTGCGGGCCTGTATGAGCCCCAGGAAGGCTGCGTAAGCCGCGATGGCCTTGATATCCGGCAGAATCTTCGGGGGCACCGGGCGCGCACCGGGTTCCTTTCGGAGCATTACGGGCTCTATTCCGGGCTTACGGCGCGCCAGAGCATGGAGTACGCGGCCCAGTCCCGGGCCCGGGCGTTTCCCGGACTGATGCCGCCGCCGGCGAGCGCGGAAGCGATCGAGCAGGTGGCCGAGGAGTGCCTGGTGGCGGACCTGCTGGACAAGGACCTGGACTCGCTGTCGCGCGGGCAGCGGCAATTGCTCGCCATCGCCGAGGTTGAGGTGTCCCGCCCTCCGCTGCTGCTGCTCGACGAGCCGGCCTCGGGGCTGGACCCCGACCACCGGGAGCGGCTGGCCTCAAGGCTGGGGAAACTTGGCGCCGAGGGGCGGGCGGTGCTGGTGTCCTCTCACATCCTTGCGGAACTGGAGGAATACGCGACCGACTTGGTGGTGATGCAGGATGGCGCCACTCTGCCGCAGCAAAGGGAACTGGAGCCCGGAAGCCTGCGGGAAGTTTATCGCCAGGTGCGGGAACAGGCGTGCGCGGATCATCATGACTGAACTGCTCGCTCGCCTGAATCCGGAACTCCTGCGCGGATTGCGGGCGGAATGCACCCTGTTGCGGTTGGCTGTGACCTTGCTCCTTTGCGCGGGAGTGGCGTGGTGCGCGCAGCTGGCTTTCGGCTGGAGCGCGGTGGAGCGGATTGGTCTGATCGCCGCCGGCGTGCTCAGCTTTGTGGTCACGCCCGTGCGCATTGCCGGAGCCATATCCGAGGAGCATGACCGGCATACCTGGCACCGTCAGCGGATGAGCGCGCTGAGTCCCGCGCAGCTGATGCTCGGCAAGGCTTTTGGCTCCACTGCGCTCACCGACCTGGCAGCTTTGTGCGCCTTGGCATGCTGGGGCCTGGGCGCGCACTTGCCGGTAGCGGAAGTGATCGCCGAAAGCCAGGGAATTCCGCTGGCTGAAGCCGCGGGCAAACTGGAGCGGAGCCGCGCCTCGTTCCCGCTGGACGCCTGGCTGATGGTGTGCGCCAATCTGCTGGGGCGTTTCCTGGCGCTTGCGCTGGCGATCCGCAATTGCGACCGCTCCCGGAATGCGCGCGGCCGGTCCTTCGCCGCCGCCATTCTGCTCACTGGCCTGTTGATCGGCTCGCTGACAGTTCTCAAGAACAGCCTGGCTCTGAGTCCGGTCGCTGAAGCTTCGATCCTGCCGCCCTCGTGGTTCGGCCTTGCGCCCATGGATAACGACATCTTCTGGGCGGTTAGCGGGTTGGCTTTGGCGGCGTTTGCGGCCTACTGGTGCTGGTGCGCGGCTCGCGAGACTCTCAGCGGAGGCCGCTTCGCATCCGAGGCGGTCGTTGCAAGCCTTGGCGTGGGTTTGTTGTGGGCCGGCGCCATGCACGGGGCCTGGGAAGCCGCGGGGCCCCCGTTGTTTGCAGCCAGCTACTATGACGCCGGGCGGATGGCTACGCTTGCCCTGCTGCTGGCGCTTGTGGCCACTGCGTACCTGTGGGGCGTGGCGGAGCGCGTGGATCGGCGAAGGACGCGCGAGTTCCTCGCCGCGCCCAGGCCGCGAAGCGCACCCGCATGGCTGGTGATTGCGCTGCTGGCCGCCGCTGCGGCCGCGCTGCATCTGATTTCCGGCTTGTTTGCCGAACGCGGCGAGCATGGCTTCTTTCAGACCAATTTGTGGGTAATCAGCCTGCTCGGGTTCGTAGCGCGGGACATGGGCATCCTTTTCCTGGTGCTGACCGGGCGGATCAAGCGCTGGCCGGAACTGGCCGCGTTGGCTTCATGGCTGGTGTTGGGGTTGTTCCTGCCTGCCGCCCTGAGCGGCGCCGGCGCATCCGTGGCAGGGTTTGAGCTGTACCTGCTGTTTGCCCCGGTCGCTCCGCAGGAGACCGCGGCGCACACGTTTATCGGCCTCGCTTCGGCCTGGCTGCAGGCGGGGCTGGTGATCATGTGGCTGGTCAGGCGGGGCCGTCCCGAAGCGAGGAGGAATAATGTCGTCGGCAACACGTAGAGCTTTTATCGGCGGGGCGGTGGCCGCGGCGGGCATGCAGGGCGTGCAGGCGCATGAGCATGAGCGGCCCGAGGACAGCGCGCTGTTCGTGCTGGTGCATGGCACTGGCCACGGCGGCTGGTGCTGGAAGTTCGTGCGCGGCATCCTGCGCGAACAGGGGCATAGAGTGTTCACGCCCACGCTTACCGGTTGCGGCGAGCGGTCCCATTTGCTCAAGCCGGATATCGGACTGGACCTGCATATCAGCGACATCGTCAACGTGCTGGAATGGGAGGAGCTCGAAGATGTGGTGCTGGTTGGGCATTCCTATGGCGGATTGGTGATTTCGGGGGTGGCGGACCGCGCCAAGGAGCGTTTGCGCCATCTGGTTTATCTGGATGCGATCGTTCCCCGCGACGGCGACAGCCTGCTAACGGCGCGGCGCGACCTCGGCCCGCAAGAACTCGAGGCCGACAAGGCGCAGCTGCGCCGTATTGCGCCGGACGGCAACTACATCGCGGGATTCTCGGCCGAGCGCTTCGGAATTCCGCCGGAGCCGGCCGAAGTGGCGGCCTGGGTGGAACGCCGGCTGACCCCGCACCCGCTGAAGACCTGGCTGGACCCGGTGAAGTTTGAAAACGGCGGGGAGCAAGGCGTGCCCTGCACCTTCATCCAGTGCACGGAACCGGCCATGCCGGGCAGCGGGCTGAACAATCACGCCAGCTACGCGCAGGAGCACCCGGACTGGCGCTACGTGGAACTCAAGACTGGCCACGACGCCATGGTGACCGAGCCCCAGGCCTGCGCCGACCTTTTCGTAGAAGCCGCCCGCTCCTCCTGAGTCAAGCCGGCAGGGCGAGGGAGCAGGCCCTCATGGAATAACTGAGCTGTTGTTTTCGGGGTTACAGAAGCCCCGCCTGGAGTTGCGCGGCTTCCGACATCATGCTCTGGTTCCAGGGCGGATCGAACACCAGTTCCACTTCCACTTGGTTGATGGTGGGAATCAGGCTGATTTTTTCGCGCACGTCCTCCACCAGGATTTCACCCATGCCGCAGCCCGGCGCGGTGAGCGTCATTGCCACCGACACGTCGCGCTTGCCGTCGCCGCGGCTGTTGACTTCGCACACATACACCAGGCCCAAATCGACGATGTTGACCGGGATTTCAGGGTCGTAGCAGGTCTTCATCTGCTCCCACACCAGCGCCTCCACCTCTGAATCGCCTGCGTTGGCCGGCAATTGGGGAGGTTCCGCGGTTTTTTTTCCCAAAGCGTCCGCATCGGCTCCGGCAATGCGGTACAGCCAGCCGTCCACGTACACCGTGAAGCTGCCGCCCAGCGACTGCGTAATGAAAACGAGCTGGCCGGCCCGCAGTTGGGCTTCCTCGCCCGCCGGGATAATCACCGCCTTGCAGTCGCGGGTTAGCGTAACGGGTTCGCTCTGGTTGCCGAACATGAGCGGCTATTCGGTGCTCACCGCGCCGCCGTGGCCGTCGAGCGCGGCGGTGAAGGTGCGCCACGGCAGCGTTACGCAGCGAATCCGGGCAGGGTAGGCGCGAACGCTCCCCAGGGCCGCCAGATCGCCCAGGCCGTCGAGGCCGTTTTCCATTTCGGGGGCAAACGCCGCCAGCGCCTGTTCGGCGCGCTGCCGCGCCTCGCTCTGAATGGCGCCCTTGAGCAACTCCGTCATCATCGAAGCGGATGCCAGGCAGATGGCGCAAGCCGCCGCCTCGAAGCAGACATCCGCGACAAGGGCTATGCGCGCCGCCTGTTCTTTCTTTGCTCCTTCGCGCAGATACACGGTCACCTTGTCGCCGCACAGCGGATTGAAGCCCCGGGCGACATGATCGGCCCCGTCAAGCGCGCGAAAATTCCTCGGCGAGCGGCAGTGCTCCAGAACGGTGCGCTGGTAGAGGCTTTTCAGTTCGCTGCTCATTCGCTGCTCAGCATTTCATCGGAACAGCCGCCGCGCTGTCTCGATTCCGCTCGCCAGACGGTCGATTTCATCATGCGTGTTGTAGAAGGCGAACGAGGCGCGCGCCGTTCCAGGCAGGCCGAACCGCTCCATGAGCGGCATGGCGCAGTGATGCCCCGCCCGTATGGCCACGCCTTCGTGGTCCAGGATGGTGCCGAGGTCGTGCGGATGGATGTCGTCCATCACGAACGACACCACCGCCGACTTGGGTTTGGCGGTGCCGATAATCCGCAATCCGGCAATGCCCCTGAGCCGTTCGGTGGCGTGCTCCAGCAGCTCGCGCTCCATCGCCGCCAAACGCTCAAGTCCGTGTCCAGCGAGGTAATCCATCGCAGCGCCCAGCGCGATAGCGCCGGATATATTGGGCGTTCCGGCCTCGAACCTGTGAGGCGGCGCGTTGTAGGTGGTTTCCTCGAAGCGCACCTCCAGGATCATCTCGCCGCCACCCAGAAACGGCGGCAGCTCCTCAAGCCAGGGGCGCCGCGCGTAGAGCGCTCCTATGCCGGTGGGCGCGTACATCTTGTGTCCGGACAGCGCGTAGAAATCGCAGTCCAGGTCCTGCGCATCCAAGGGAATGTGGCCCGCGGCCTGGGCGCCATCGATCAGAACCGGCGCGCCCGCCCGCCGCGCCATCCGGCAGATTTCGGCCACCGGGTTGATGACGCCCATGGCGTTGGAAACATGCGTGACCGCTACGAGTTGGACCCCGGAGTGAAGCAGCTCCTGAAACGCTTTCAGATCCAGTTCTCCCGAATCCAGCACTGGCGCCACCTGGATGCGCGCGCCAGTCCTTTCGCATAGCTGCTGCCAGGGCACGATATTGGAGTGGTGCTCCATGCGGGTCAGCAGGATTTCGGAACCCTCGCCCATGCGCTTGTCCAGGCAGCGGGCCACCAGGTTGATCGACTCCGTGGCCCCGCGGGTAAACACGATTTCCTCGGCAGAGGCGGCGTTCAGCCAGGCCCGGGCGCGTTCCCGGGCGCCTTCGAAGGCCGCCGTGGCCTGATCCGAGCGCGCATGCACCCCGCGGTGCACGTTGGCGTGCATTTCCACTTCGTAGCGGTTCAGCGCGTCCATGACCGCCTGCGGCCGCTGCGTGGAGGCGGCGTTATCCAGATAGGCCAGCGGCTTGCCGTTCACCTGTGTGGCCAGCGCCGGGAAATCGGCTCGCAGATCAGCAATCCGGTTTGCTTGCTCCGGTTTGACCCGCTCCGTTTGGGTCGGACTGGCGGCGGCGGCGCGCATTGCGTTCAAGCGGCCAGCCTGCCTGGGCCGTCGTCGCGGAGCGCGCGGTTGAGGATTGTTCCGGCCATCGTTTGCGCATCCGCCAGATTGATGGCGTCGCTGATGCGCGAGGCGAAGGCGCGCACCAGCATTGCGCGGGCTTGCGGCGCGGTCAGACCCCGGGTCCTCAGGTAGAACAGCGCCGCCTCATCCAGCGCGCCCGTGGCGGCGCCATGCGCGCATTGCACTTCATCCGCATACACCTCCAGCTCGGGCCGGGTTTCCATGCGGGCGGTTTCGTGGAGCAACAGGTTGTCGTTCCGCAGGCGCGCGTCGGCGCCTTGCCCTTGCGGGTCGATGCGGATTCTTCCTGCGAAGCGGCCGCTGCCGTTGGCGCTCACGATGCAGCGGCACAGGCTTTCGCTGGCGGCGCGGCGCCCGCCATGCGCAATCTCAAGCTCCAGTCCGGCGTGCCGGCCGGGCTCCACCAGAAGCAGGGCGCCGTGGCGGAATCGGGAATCGCGCCCCTCCATGTTCGCATGCAGAATTTCGCGGTCGCTCGCGGCGCCGCAACTCAGCCGCGTGTATTCCAGCTCGGCTTGCCCGGCGAGGCGGATCGTTCTTTCGGTGGTGAAGCGGCCGCCGCCAGGATCGTCCAGCACGGCCGCATGGCGCATCCGGGCGCCCTGCGCCAGTTCCACATCGATCTGAAGCGCAAGCTCTCCCGCGCTGCGGCCGTAATGAAGCTCCTGGAGTTCGAGCTCGCTGCCGGGTTCAAGCACGATGCGCAAGCGCTGCTCGCGATGGTCCCCGCGGCGATGCTCAAAACAGACCACTTCCGAGCGCCGGGCGCCGGCCTTCACAACGATCTCGGAAATGCGGTTTGTCATGCCGCCTCCCGCAGGAAGGTTTCGTAGCCAGCGGCTTCCAGTTCCTGCACCAGCTCGGCGCCGCCCGAGCGGGCGATGCCGCCGCCGGCCAGCACATGCACCTTGTCAGGCGACACCAGATTCAGGATCCGCTCGTAGTGCGTAATCAGCACAAAGGCGCGCTGGCCGTCGCGCAGCGCGCGGATGCCCGAGGCGACCACCTTCAGCGCGTCGATGTCCAGGCCGGAATCGGTTTCGTCCAGCACCGCCAGGCGCGGCTTGAGGACCGCAAGCTGGAGCATTTCGTTGCGTTTCTTCTCGCCGCCGGAGAAGCCTTCGTTCACTCCGCGCTTGAGCAGTTCGGGCTTGAGCTTGAGCCGCGAAGCCTCCTGGCGCGCCCGGCGGAGAAACTCGGCGGCGTTGATCTCCGGCTGCCCCGCCGCCTTGCGCTGCGCGTTCAGCGCCGATCGCAGCAAGTACATATTGCTCACCCCGGGGATTTCCACCGGATACTGAAATCCGAGGAAAAGGCCCTTGCAGGCGCGCTCCTCCGGGCTCATGCCGAGCAGGTCCTCGCCATCGAAGCGCATGCTGCCGGCGCTCACGCCGTAACCGTCGCGCCCGGCCAGGGCTTGCGCCAGGGTGCTCTTGCCGGCGCCGTTCGGCCCCATGATGGCATGCACTTCTCCGCGCCCCACCTCAAGCGACAGGCCGCTCAGTATTTCCTTGCCCTCAACGCGAACCGTGAGCTCGCGAATATCAAGAAGCGGGGCGCTCATCCGATCGCTCCTTCCAAGCTCACGTTCATCAGCGCCTGCGCTTCCACCGCGAACTCCATGGGCAGCATGTTGAACACCTGCTTGCAGAAGCCGTTCACAATCAGATTCACGGCATCTTCTTCGCCCAGTCCGCGCTGACGGCAGTAGAACAACTGGTCCTCGGAGATGCGCGAAGTGGTGGCCTCGTGCTCCACCACGGCCCGCGGATGGCCGATGTCCATATGCGGGAAGGTGTGGGCGCCGCAATCGCGGCCGATCAGCAGCGAGTCGCACTGGGTGCGGTTGCGGGCGCCCTCGGCGCGGGGGAACACCTTCACCAGGCCGCGGTAGGTGTTCTGGGCGCGGCCTGCGGAGATGCCCTTGCTCAGGATGTTGCTGCTGGTATTCCGGCCAATGTGAATCATCTTGGTGCCGGTGTCGGCCTGCTGGAAGTTGTTGGTTACGGCCACCGAGTAGAACTCGCCGGTGGAGTTGTCGCCGCGCAGAATGCAGCTGGGGTATTTCCAGGTGATCGCCGAGCCGGCTTCCACCTGGGTCCAGGAAATCGAGGAGTTGCGGCCGCGGCAGTCGCCGCGCTTGGTCACGAAGTTGTAGATGCCCCCGCGCCCCTTTTCATCGCCCGGATACCAGTTCTGCACCGTGGAGTACTTGATTCTTGCGTCCTTGAGCGCCACCAGCTCCACCACCGCGGCATGCAGCTGGTTCTCATCGCGCATCGGCGCGGTGCAGCCTTCCAGGTAGCTCACTTCGCTGCCTTCGTCGGCGATGATGAGGGTGCGCTCGAACTGCCCGGTATTGCGCTCGTTGATGCGGAAATACGTGGACAACTCCATGGGGCAGCGCGTGTTTTTGGGCACATACACGAACGAGCCGTCGGTGAACACCGCCGAATTGAGCGCCGCGAAGTAATTGTCCCGGTAGGGAACCACGCTGCCCAGGTACTTGCGCACCAGCTCGGGGTGTTCGCGCACCGCTTCAGAGAACGGGCAGAAGATCACTCCCGCTTCCGCCAGGCGGCTCTTGAAGGTGGTGGCCACCGACACGCTGTCGAATACCGCGTCCACCGCAACGCCGGCCAGGCGGGCCCGCTCGTGCAGCGGGATGCCCAGCTTGTCATAGGTCTCCAGCAGGCGCGGGTCGACTTCATCAAGGCTTTTTGGAGCGTCCTTCGCCGCTCCGGGCGCGGAGTAATAGGAAATCGCCTGGTAGTCGATGGGCGGAATGTTGAGCTTCGCCCACGACGGTTCCCTGGCCTCGCGCCAGTAGCGGAAGGCGCGCAAACGCCAGTCAAGCAGAAATTCCGGCTCCTCCTTGCGCGCCGAAATAACGCGAATCACGTCCTCGTCAAGCCCCGGAGGCAGGGTGTCGGATTCGATATCGGTAACGAAGCCGTGCTGGTACTTCCGTTGCAGAAGCTCCTGGATCTCGGGGTTGCGCGCGGCCGGGGCGCTCATCAGCGAGCCCTCGCGGTGAAATGAGCGGCCAGGCTCATCGCGCCATCCTCGCGCTCAAATCCGCAGCCAGCCGGGGGGCCTGAAAGCCGGAAGGCGGCCGGTGCAGATCGGATAGGGTCACCTCGGTAAGCGCTCCCCGAATGGCGCGATTGATCTGCCGCCACGCCGTGCCCACGCTGCAGAACGATTCCAGTTCGCATTGCCCTTCGGAATGGCAGCATTCGGTAAGCGCCATCGGCCCCTCCAGAGCTTCAAGAATCTCCGCCGCGTTGATATTGCCCGCGGGGCGCGCCAGCCGGTAACCGCCCAGGGCGCCCCGTTCCGACTGCACCAGGCCGCGCCCGGCCAACTGCTTGAGCAGTTTCTGCGCGGTGGGCAGCTTAAGCTGGGTGGCCTGGGCAATGCGCTTGGCGGACAATGATGCCCCGCCCGCCTGCGCCAGGCACCCCAGGATCATCGTCCCGTAGTCGGTAAGCCGGCTGACTCTCAGCATGGTTTCTTGCCTCGGTGATACAGGACTATTTTAGTCCAAAATCGTATCTTCAACCTGTTCTCTTCGAGATGAATTTCCCAGCTGCGAAGCTTGCGGCCGCGCGTATCGGGGGAGAGCAGGGCGGGCGGATTGATCTCGGAAGTGGCAGGCCAGGGGGCATAAGCAATACACTACCGCCAATAGCCTCAATACCCCCTTCCAGGAGAACAAAAGATGAGCAACGCCAAGCTTGCCGATACCGCACAGGCCATGGTGGCGCCCGGCAAGGGCATCCTGGCCGCTGATGAGAGCACGCCCACGATCGGCAAGCGTTTTGCAAGCATTGGAGTGGAATCCACCGAGCCTTTGCGCCGCGACTATCGCTCGATGCTGTTTTCAACCCCTGGGGCGGAGCGCCATATCAGCGGCGTGATTCTGTTTGATGAGACCTTGCGGCAATCCATGCCGGATGGCCAGGCGATTCCCCGGTACCTGCGGGAGCGTGGAATGATTCCAGGCATCAAGGTGGATAAAGGCGCCAGGCCGCTGGCGGGTTTTCCGGGCGAGAAGGTTACCGAAGGACTGGACGGGCTGCGCGAGCGTTTGGCCGAGTACCGCGGGCTGGGCGCCGGGTTTGCCAAGTGGCGGGCCGTTATCGCCATCGGCGAGGGCGCGCCCAGCGACTACTGCGTTCATGCCAACGCCCATGCGCTTGCGCGTTACGCCGCCTTGTGCCAGGAGGCCGGCCTGGTGCCGATTGTGGAGCCGGAGGTGCTGATGGACGGCCCGCATCCCATATCGCGGTGCGAGCAGGTTACCGGCGAGGTGCTGGATCAGGTTTTCGACGAGCTGGAGCGCCACCGGGTGGAACTGGAAGGCATAGTGCTCAAGCCCAATATGGTGGTGTCCGGGAGCGAATGTCCGGCCCAGGCGGGCGTGGATGAAGTGGCGCAGGCCACGCTTCGCGCGCTTAAGGCGCACGTGCCGGCAGCGGTGCCAGGCATCGCGTTTCTGTCAGGCGGGCAGTCGGCCGAGGATGCCACCGCGCATCTCAGCGCCATGAACGCCCAAGGCCCGCATCCCTGGCAGGTTTCGTTTTCCTATGGACGCGCCCTTCAGGCGCCGGCGTTGACCGCCTGGGGAGGCAAGGCCGATCAGCTGGCCGATGCGCAGCGCGCATTCGGCGAGCGCGCCCGGCTCAACGGCCTGGCCCGCACCGGCAGCTACCGCCCCGAACTGGAAGCCGCGCAAGCGTAAGCAGGGCCGCTTCGATTCCGCCCTCTCTGCGCTCCCTTCTTCCGGGCGACGCATGAATCCATCCATGGAGCCTGGTTCCGGCATCTGTATGCGCCAAGCCATTGCCGCGCACTCCAACACTCCTGGAAGAAGGGAGCGCAAACAGGGCTAAGCGGCGCCAACGCCGACAGTGGCAGAAACGCGCCATCGCAGCCCTCCGCCGCCTTCTTTGCGCGGGAGTGTTGGAGCCACGGATGGCGGAACCAAGCTACAGGGATGTATTTATGCGTCTCCCGCGCAAAGAAGGCGGCGGAGGGCGGAATCGAAGCAACCTCGTTCCCCTTAGTTGCGCCCCGAGCGCAGGGCGTAGTGCAGGATGAGGTAGGCGGCCATCGAACCGGCCAGTCCGGACAGGGCTGGCACCAGCCATTCCGGCGCCAAAAAGTAACTCGCCAGTCCCAGCGGATAGGCCAGCAGCGCGGCCCAGTTCGCCACCGGCAGGCCGGAGTCGCTCCCCGCATCCATGCGCCCGCGCTCCACGATGTAGTAATGCGCGATGACCGGTCCGATCAGAGGCGGAACGATGATGGCCAGCGTGCCTATCCAGGTCAGGAAGTACTGGTAGATGCCCAGCCCCAGCAAGGTTCCGAGCAGCCCGCAGATCACCGTCATGACCCGCCGCGGACGGCGCATGATGCTTGAGGTCTGGATGACCGGCAGATAAAGGTTGGCGTCGCCCGTGGTCCACAGCGCCACGCTCATTCCCACAACCCCCAGCAGCGCAATCCACCCGGCCTGCTCGCGCAGGTAGGAGGTGAAATCGCCGTCGCCGCCGTACACCACGCTTCCTAGGGCGCCCACGATCTGCAGGAACCATTGAGCGATAATCAGCACGATGAAGGGTATGGCGATCGCCACCCAGGCGCGCCTGGCGAAGCGCGTGTATTCGGCCATCACCACTGCGCCCACGATCCAAGAACCGATAACGGCATTGACGCCGCCCAGAACGCTCATTGGATTGTCCGCGCTGGCCGCCTTGCTGGAGGAAAGCAGCAGGAAGGCGTCCCAGCCGCCAGCCTGGCCCACATTGAGGTCGATGGAATACAGCCCCACGGCCACCAGCACCACTACGGAGGGCACGCTGACCCATTCCAGCGCCTTCACGCCATAGTAGGTGGTTACGGTGAAGAGGATGCCGGCCAGCAGCGCGATCGTGTAGAACGCCGGGGAATCGAAGTCCTGCGCCCAGGCGAATCCGAACGCGCCCACCACGATTCCCTGCCAGCCGATGGTGAGAAGGGCGATGAACAGCACCGGCAGGTAGGCTCCGACCCGTCCGTACACCAGCCGGTAGAGCAGGCCGCTGTTGCAGGCGGTCTTGTATCCCATGTAGCCAACCACGGCCCCGATTGCGAAGTTGGCCAGGTTGCCGTAAAAAGAGGACTGCACGGCATCGGGCCAAAAGCTCATGCCTTTTCCCAGGGCGCCGCCGGTAAGCAGGCCGGTTACCAGAAAGCCCCAGCCGAAGGCCAGCGTCAGCAGCGGCAGGGTTTTGCGGCGCTGGCTCTCGCTGAGCGGAGTAAGCGGATTGTCCGCGCTGCGCGCCTCCTCCTCCGGCCGCAAGGTCCACCATTCCCTCAATTGATTCATCATCGTTGCGTTCCCCCCTTTTAACCCGGTCAGCCGGGCGATTCCTCCTCGTCCCTGTTTTCTTTCTCCTTGCGCTTGCCGCCTTTCTCTCCCATAAGCTCCACCTGCTCCAGGCGCGCTTCAATGCGGCTGCGGCGCACCTCGTCGGACTGCTCGGACGCTTTCAGCGCCAGTTGAAGCTGGGTATGCGCGCCGTTGAGGTTGCGCCGCATCAGTTCGTATTCGGCCATGAAATAGTGCGCATCGGCCACCTGGCCGGATTCGCCGCTGGCCTGGGCCAGCAGCCGCGTGGTTTCCAGGTTGAGCTTGTCGTTGATCAGATATTCCAGCAGAAGTTCGCGGGCTTTGGGCGCCTGGCCGCCCGCAATCAGCGTCTCGGCGTAGCGGTGGGCAATGCCGGCATTGCCCGGAAACAGCCTGAGGGCATCCTCGAAGGAGCGCCGCGCCTCGGCCTCGTTGCCCGCCGCCGCGGCCGCGCGCGCCTCGGCGATGCGCAGTGGGATGGAGTCTGGATATTCGTTCAGCAACGTGCGCAGCACATCCCGCGCTTGCGCCACCTGGCCGGTTTCAAGCAGCGCCAGGCCCTCGCCGTAGAACTTCCCCGCATCGCCCGGCGTTTCGGTGAGCGGCTGCGCGCGGAAGCGCCGCAGGGCCAGTTCGGGATTCTCGCTGTCCAGCAAGCGCGCCTGGGCCTGCGCCAGATAGTAGTTCAGGCTGCTGTCCACCTCCCGGATCATTTGCGGCGCAATGCGGCTGCGCGCTTCGGCAACCCGGTTCAGGCTCACCGGGTGGGTGCGCAGTATTTCCGGCACAGCCGCCGAAGCGAGCGATTCCTTGCGCGACAGGGTTTCGAAAAACGAGGGCAGGCCGCGCGGGTCGAAGCCGGCTTCCGCAAGTATGCCCACTCCAATCCGGTCGGCTTCATACTCGTGCGCGCGGGTGAAGTTGATGCGCTGCTGCAACGCCATCCCCTGGCTGGCCATGAGCGCGCCCTGCATCATGTCGCCTCCTCCTCCCAGCAGGCCGCCAACCAGCAGCGCGCCCATCAGCATGGCCATCGACATGATGCCGGTTCCCCGCATGGATTGCAGCTGGCGGGAAATGTGCTGCTGGGTCACGTGCGCGATCTCGTGCGCCAGCACGCCGGCCAGCTCGCTTTCGTTGGCGGTTGCCTCAATCAGGCCGGTGTGGATGCCGATATACCCTCCCGGAAGCGCAAACGCATTGATGGACGGGTCCTGAACCACGAAAAAATGAAACTGGTGGTCTCCGTTCTGCGCCCGGTAGGCCAGCCGCTTGCCCACGTCGGAAACGTATTCGTTGATTTCCGGATCTGCAACCAGTTTGCCCGCGCGGCGAATCCGCTCAATGATATTGAGCGCGATTTCACGCTCTTCCGCGCGGGTAAGCACTGAATCCGCAAGGCTGCCCATGTCGGGCAGTTCCTGCCCCTGGCCGAGCTGGGCCCTCGCCGGCAGGCTTTGCGCGCACAAAAGCAAAGCCAGCGCCGCGCAGGCGGCGCGTTGCGCTGTTGGGCGCGGGCAATTCCTCACAAGGAGCGAACGGCCTCCAGCACTTCCGCGGCGTGTCCCTTCACCTTTACCTTGCGCCATTCCTTGCGCAGCACGCCCTGCTCGTCGATCAGGAAGGTGCTGCGCTCAACGCCGATGTATTTGCGGCCGTACATGCTCTTCTCCGCCATTACGCCGTAGGCCTTGCAAAGCGTTTCCTCGGGGTCCGAGAGCAGGTGGAACGGGAAATTCTGCTTGGCGCGAAAGTTGTTGTGCGAGCGGATGGATTCGCGCGAAACGCCGAGTATGATCGCGTTGGCGGCCTCGAACCGCTCATGCAGGTCGCGAAAGTTCTGTCCCTCCAGCGTGCATCCGGGAGTGCTGTCCTTGGGATAGAAGTACAGCACCAGCTTGCGCCCCTTCAGCCCGCTTAGGGTTTGCTGTTCTCCGGCGGTGCTGGCGGTATCGAAGTCCGGCGCCGGCTTCCCGATTTCAGTTGTGCTCATTGGCTTCTCCTCCTGGCCTAGCCGTGAATCGGCTCGATAACGGCATCCAGGTTGTTCTTGTCGCAAAAATCATGAAATTCTTCGCGCAGCATTGCGATGCCCACATCGCCCGGCACGTGCACCTCCACGCGCGCCGCAATCATCGCAGCGCCCGTGCCTGGAGCATTGTAGCGCCGCGAATGAACTTCCGCGATGGGCAGTTCGCGCCGGGCGAAAAAGCTGACCAGCGCCAGCACCAAGTTCTTGCGCTCCAGGGCTACGGCCTCCACGTGATAAGGGGCGGCCGGCGCCTGGTCCGCGCGCGGCGCTGTCTCGCTTATCAAGACCGGCCGGCCGGCGCGCTTGCTCATGCGCTCCAGCGCGGCGCGCACCTTGCTGGTGGTGTGCCAGTTGCCCTCAACCAGCAGCAGAGCGCCGAAATTGCTTCCCAGAACGGTCATCCGGGCATCGCGGATTTCTCCTCCGGCTTCGCTTACAACCTCGCACAACTCGCGCGCCGAGAGGTCTTCCTTCGGCCCCAGGGTCGAAATGGCCAGCAGTTTTTCCATGCGCCCGCTAGCTTACAGGAATCCGCCTGCGCTCACTCGAACGCCTGAGGCAGCGGCGGCGCGCTTCCTTCGCCTCTGCCCCCTCCCTGCGGGAGACGCATGAACCCGTCCATGGGGCTCGGCAACGGCTATCCTGCCGTTGACGCTCCCGCAGGGAGGGGGCAGACGCAGAGGCTTTAGCAGGCGCTGTATAGAGCAGCGGGCGCGGGCGCCTTAGCCGGGCGTTGCGCTCACTCGAGGTCCGACGCGGGCTCGCGCTGGCGCGCGCCAGCCAGCTCCCGGCCTCGTGAAATATGCGGGATAAAATGCCGCGCTGTTATGAAAGGGAGCCTGGCAGCCTTGGTTACGCCCATGAGCGTCGGCGGCGCCGTGGACTATGGCGCCGTGGACCGCCTGATCGAGTGGCACGCGGAATCCGGCACGGCCGCCCTGGTGGTGGCCGGGACCACGGGCGAATCGGCCACCCTGCGGCACGAAGAGCATGCGCAGCTCATCCGCTACGCCGCCCGTCAGGCGGCCGGGCGGATTCCGGTTGTGGCCGGCACGGGTTCCAATTCCACGGCGCAGACCATCGCTCTTTCCCGGGCAGTGGCCGATGCCGGAATCGCCGCTTGCCTGGTGGTGACTCCGTACTACAACAAGCCCACCCAGGAGGGCATGTTCAGGCACTTTACGGCGATTGCAGAGGCCGTGGAACGGCCTCTGATCCTCTACAATGTTCCGGGCCGCACGGCGGTGGATTTGGCGCCGGAAACCGTTGGGCGGCTGGCCGGGCACGCCGGCATCGGCGGGTGCAAGGAGGCGACCGGCGAAGTGGAGCGGGTGGCGCGCCTGCGGGCGCTTTGCGGAGAGGAGTTCCTTTTGTACAGCGGCGACGATGCGACAGCCCGGGAGTTCATGCTTGCCGGGGGCGACGGCGTGATTTCAGTCACAGCCAATGTGGCGCCCGCGGCAATGGCGCGCATGTGCGCCGCGGCGCTGAACGGGGATGACCGGGAAGCCGCCCGGCTGGATGCGCCCCTGGCCGGACTGCACGATGCCTTGTTTGTTGAATCCAATCCGATACCGGCGAAATGGGCGCTGCATCGAATGAACCGCATCGGCAAGGGCATTCGCCTGCCGCTGACCTGGCTCTCCGAGCCGCGCCGGGAACAGGTGGCGGCGGCGATGAGCCGGGCGGGGCTGCCGTCATGAGGCGCGGCGCCGGCCGGGCAGCCGCCTGCGCGGCGCTGGCGCTTCTGCTGCAAGGATGCGCCCTGTTCGGAGGCGGAGCGCCGCCGTGCGAGAACCCGCAGATGTACCAGAGCGCCCAAGCCTCCGAACCGCTGCTCGCCCCGGAAGGATTGGAGGCTCCGCGGGCTTTCGGTAATCTTGAGGTTCCCGAAGGCGAAGTGCTTGAGGGACTGCCCCGGCGAAGCGACGGTTCCTGCCTGGAGGAACCCCCGCAGATCGAGCGGCCGGGGGCGTAGTCAGCGCGGTGTTGCGGAGAGGTGGCCGAGTGGACGAAGGCGCCTGATTGGAGATCAGGTATACGGTCATACCGTATCGTGGGTTCGAATCCCACCCTCTCCGCCAAATAGCGGCGGGTTCCTTCCGTCCCTTACCGGGACCTCTTCGCCTTGCGTTTCCTGGGCGCTTGCCGGGGCTGTCTCATGCTTTTGAAAGGGCGCGGCCGCACCCATAGCCAGCTGCCGGCCACCGCGGCTCCGAAGAGCGTGTAGCAGACGGCGAAAGCCCAGGCCGGCGCCCGGTAGTAGAGCAGCGATTCCAGCCAGTGCGCCACGAACGATCCCGGATAGGTCGGAAGGCCGGCGCGGGAGCGGAGCATCATTTCAATGGTTGTAAGCGGGCAGACCGCTCCGAACCAGGATTGAACCACCACCAC
>RKRP01000093.1 GCA_007571315.1 Gammaproteobacteria bacterium | reverse complement strand
CGCGGGGGGAGATTATCGGGCGAAGCGTACGGCTGGTACGTGGTTTTTGTTCTTTGCGTTTGCGGAGTTGTGGCTTTTATCGACCGGCAGGTCATCAATCTCCTGGTTCAGGACATCAAGGCCGACCTGCTGGTAAGCGATACGCAGATGAGCCTGCTTCAGGGCTTTGCGTTTGCCTTCTTCTATGCGCTCGTAGCGATACCTCTGGGCCGCATCGCCGACAGCGTCAACCGGCGCCGTCTGATTACCGCCGGCATCTGCGCCTGGACTGCCGCGGCCGTCTGCTGCGGTTTGGCCGAGACCTATGCGCAGCTGTTCGTGGCCCGGATGTTTGTGGGCGTGGGCGAGGCGGTGCTCACGCCGGCGGGTTTCTCATTGCTTGCGGACCTCTTCAAGCCGGGGCGCCTGGCCCGTCCCGTGAGCGTGTTCACGGCCTCCAGTTTCTTCGGTTCGGGAATCGCCTTGATGGCGGGCGGGGTTATCGTGAATTCGGTTCAGTCCGCAAACGGTATTGCGCTGCCGTTTTTCGGTTCTCTGGAGGTGTGGCAAGCCGTGTTTATTCTCGGCGCATTGCCGGGCATTCCTGCCGCCATCTGGTTTTTCCTGTCGGTGAAGGAACCTCCGCGGCGAGCGGCGGCCAATCGCGAGAGCGCGGAGCAGTACCGCGACGGGTTTCTGCAAGCGCTGCGCTATATCTGGCGCAACGGGCGGTTGTTCACGGCGGTGTTTGGAGGCATTTCCCTGCTTGCCGCCGCCCAATTCGCGCTCGGGGCCTGGATTCCGGCTTTTTTCATTCGAGTGCATGGCTGGTCGGCGGGCGATATCGGCTATGCGCAGGGGATGTTGTTCCTGGCGTTCGCAACGCTGGGCGTGGTGGCCTCCGGATGGCTGGCGGATGGACTGCAGGCGCGCGGCTACCGGGATGCCAACCTGAGGATTGCGACTTTTGCCGGGCTATTGGCCTTGCCGGGCGCTGCGGGTATTGCGCTGGCGCCTTCCGGCGGGCTGGCCATTGCGTTGCTGGCGCCCGTCAACCTGTTTGGCGCCGCCCCCTTCGGCGCGGCCGTGGCGGTGATTCCTATGGTTTCGCCGCCGCAGTTCAGGGCCCAGCTGGTGGCGCTCTACCTGCTCGTGGCCAATCTGCTGGGTCAGGCCGGAGGCCCCTGGCTGGTGGCGCAGCTCACCGATAGCCTGTTTGGAAACGATGCCGCCGTAGGCTGGTCGCTGATGATTGCGGTGCCGCTGCTGCTGCTTGCCGGGAGCCTGTTGACCTGGACAGGATGGCGGCCGCTTCGGGCGCAGTTCGAGGCAGAGGCGGTTTGACCGGGCGAAATCAGCCGGCCGAGAAAGCGCCGATTTCTTCAAGCAGGCGCGCCAGCGCGCGGTTGTACTCGCGCGCCACAGTCATTGGACAAAAGTGTCCGCCTTCCGGCAGTTGCGCCCGCGCGGCGCCAGGAATGCGTTCGGCCAGTTCCCTGGACATCTCCGGCGGCGTCACGTTGTCGTCGCGCGCCGAAATAATGCCTGTGGGGACTCGGATGGCCTGGATTTGTTCGCGCAGGTCGTGGCGCATGACGGCATTCAGGCGCCCCAGTTCGACTTCCGTTCCCGGGAAAATGTCCAGCCTTTGGCGCAGGACTTCCTCCATTCCGGGGTACGAGCCTTCCAGGGCCCAGGCCGGCGTTACCAGCAGGCTGCCGGAAAACAGGTAGCTATCAGGGCCCGAGTCGAGCAGAATTCTGCGCCGAAACCGGAACAGGTCGGTAAACAGCGGAGTGGGGCCCGCCCAGCTCGCGCTGAGCACCAGGGACCGCACCCGGCGCGGCGAGCGCAGCGCGAGGTGCTGGCCGATGGCGCCGCCGGTGGAATGGCCGACGATGTGGGCCGCTTCCAGGCCCAGGGCTTCCATCAGCGCCAGGGCGTCATCCGCCATCTCGCTTACATGGCTGTGCATGGGCGCCGCGGGGCTGCGTCCCACGCCGCGATGGTCGTAGGTCACCACGCGGCAGCGCCTCGAGAAATATTCGATCTGCTTGCGCCAAAACGTTCCGGAGCCGCCCAGGCCCGGAATCAGGAGCATGGCCTCGCCGTCGCCGTGTTGTTCGGCGTAGAGTCTGGCGTTGGCGGTGCGGACTAGCCCGCATGTTGCGCCAGGCCGCTTGTTGCCTCCCTGATTTTTCTTCTGAGCCAAGCGCTTATGCTCAACCTGACCGCTGTCCGCCGCGCGCGAAACACGGCCCCTGGCGCAATATGCGGGCTAGGACCAAGAGAGGGTAACCGCCTTGGTTTTCGTGTACAGGTCCAGCGCCGCCTCGCCGAACTCGCGGCCCCAGCCGGACTGCTTGTTGCCGCCGAAGGGCATGGTTGGGTCCATGGCCGCGTGGCAGTTCACGCCCACCTGGCCAGCGTCGATCAGCCGGGTCATGCGCATTGCGGTTTCGAGATCGCGTGTCCAGACGCTGCCGGAGAGCCCGTATGCCGTATCGTTGCCGCGCGCCGCCAGCGACTCGAAGCTCTCATCGTCGGAAAAGGTCTGCATGGAAATGACCGGGCCAAACACTTCCTCGCGCACGATCCGCATGCCGGGCTCGCATTCGGCAAACAGCGTCGGTTCGATAAACCAGCCGTCACGGTCCAGGCGCTTTCCGCCCGTTACCCTTTTTGCGCCCTCCTTCCCGGCCTGGGCAATCATTCCTTCCACCCGGTCGCGCTGGCGCTCCGAAATCAAGGGGCCAATCATGTTGTTCGGGTCCGAGCCGGGGCCGATCGGCATGCCGCGGGCGAACTCCGCGATCCCGGCCGCCAGATCTTCGGCGATCTTCTCGTGCGCGAACAGGCGGCTGCCGCACACGCAATTCTGGCCGGACAGGAGAAAACCGGCCATGGCCACTCCGGGCACGGCTGTGGCCAGGTCCGCGTCCGGGAATACGAAGACCGGGGATTTGCCTCCCAGTTCCAGCGAAACCTTCTTCAGGTTGCCCGCCGCGGCTCTCACAATAATCCTTCCAACCTCGGTGGAGCCGGTAAAGGCAATTTTGTCGATGCTGCCGTGCGCGCACAGCGCCGCCCCGGCCTCTTCGCCCAGGCCGTTGATCACATTGAACACGCCGTCCGGCAAGCCGGCTTCATGCGCCAGCTCAGCCATCAGCAAAGCGGCGGCAGGAGCGTCTTCGGCCGGCTTTAGCACCAGAGCGCAGCCGGCCGCCAGCACCGGCGCGATCTTGAGCATCTCCATGCCGAAGGGATAGTTCCAGGGGGTGATCGCCCCCACCACGCCGATCGGTTCCCGCAGCGTGTAGGCCAGCAGGTCGTTTGGCGACTTGCCCATGGCTGAGGACGGCAGGGTCTGCCCGGCGATCTTGCTGGTCCACCCGGCGTAATAGCGCAGCAGCAAGGATGAGAACGGCGCGCAGCCCTCTGCGATCGGGCGCGGCAATCCGCCGTCGAGAATCGAGATTTCCGTGACCGCTTCCGCGTTGCGCTCCAGCAATTCCGCCAGCTTTAGAATGAGTTGCGCGCGCTCATCGGGCGCTGCCGCAGCCCAGCCCGGAAGCGCCGCGCGGCCCGCTGCAACCGCGGCGTCGATTTCGCTGGCGCCTCCCAGATGCAACTGCGAAATCGCATTGCCGGTTGCCGGATCCAGAATGTCGCGCAAGCGCCCGCTGGCTACCCGCGCGCCGTTGATGAAATGCGGCTGCGGCTTGCTTAAGCGCTCCGCTGTTTGTGTTGAAATGTCTATGGCAGCGCCTCCCCCAAGCATTGAGGAAACGGGATTGTATGAAGCGCGCCGCCAATGGTAAAGACGCCATGCCTTGCGCTTATGGCCGGGAAAATTTTTTGCCATTGGCGGGAATTGCCGTCTGTCGTGTACATTTGGCTGATAGTTGCCGCCACGCCCTTGCCGCCCATGACCCCGCTTCCCGAACCTTGCCGCCCCATCGCCGAGGAAGAAATAGAGACCTACGAGCGCGACGGCGTCGTTTGTTTGCGAGGCATACTGGAACGCCGCTGGATCGACTCGCTGCTGCCCACCGCCAGGCGGATTGCGATCGACAAGGAGGATGTCGGCCTGCTGCCCACCTATCCAGGCCGTTACATGTCGCGCAAGGCGCCGGAATTTCGGAAATTTGTTTTTGAATCGCCGGTGGCCGAGGCGGCGGCCCGGGTGATGCGGTCGAGCATGGCGCGCTTTTTCTTCGACGAATTCTTCGTCAAGCCTCCGGCTTCCAGCGAAACTACGATCTGGCACTGCGACCGCATGGGCTGGCCCACCGCGGGCAAGATGGTGCCCTCGATCTGGGTGCCGCTCACGCCGATCGCCAAAGAAAATTCCCTGGAGTGCATCGCCGGTTCGCAAAGCCAGGATGTGCGCTACTGGCTGTTCTCGCCCAACGCCCGGCAAATGCAAAGGCCGCCCGCCCGGGCCCCGCATCCGGACGAGGAGCAGCTTCGCTCCGATCCCTCCAACCGTTTTTTGCAGTGGCGGATGGAGCCGGGCGACATCCTCGTCGTGCATCCATGGACGCTGCACTATTCGCATGGCAACACCGCGCACGACTGGCGTATCGCCTTGTCCATAAGGGTATTCGGCGACGATATTCGCTGGCGGCCGCGGCCGGATTGCGTGAATCTGGCCGGCGTCAGCTTCGATGAAATGATCGAGGGAGAACCCCCCGCGGGGCCGCTGTTCCCGGTGCTCTGGTCGCAGGACGGCTATCGGGACGGCGATGCCGGTTTTCCTACCGGATTCGCCACCACCTGGAGCCGCGGGCGGCGCGCCGACATTAACGAATACGAGACCTTCAAGCGCCAGATGCGGGCGCAGAAGGCGGCCGGGCCGGACCTGCTTGCGGAGGCGGCCGGGGAGGCCGGGACATGAATGCGAAACATGACGAACTGTCCAGGGAACAGGTGGAGCGCGCCGGTCTGCCGGCCCCTGGCGAGGAGCCGCATTTTCTTCCCCATCCAGTCATGGACCGCCTGCTGGAAGCGGTCATCGTTCTGGGGGGCGAGCTTTGGATCGAGCGTGACCGGCGCCGGGCGCTGGAGTCGCTGCTGCGCTCGAAGGGCCTGGTCGCTCCCGAAGAAATCGAGACCCATGCTGAAGCCGATTCCGAGGCCCGCAAGCAGGAATTGACCACCCTGGTGACTCGCCTGCTCGATCCGCTTCGCGCCATGCGCGCCGGCAGCGCGTTTTGAACGCATTCGGCGCAGCCGCAGTACAGGAAAGCAGATATGGAACAACGAAATCCCGGCAAGCACCCCCAGCCCCCGAGACGGGAGGATGCCAGCCACATGGAGTACATGACCGAGGTTCGCAATTTCGCCGTGCGGTCATGGTTTCCGGAAATCGCCGGCGAGGTGGGCGAAATTGCCGCGCAGGCCGGCATGCCGCCCGTCATGGATGCGCGCCAATACGGCCAGCTGGCCCCGGAAATTGATCGAAGCCCTGCGGTGGCGGGGTGGAAGCGCGTAATGCGCAGCCAGCAGCAGCTGGCATGGCGGAAGCTGCAAGACTCCTACGCTGCTGACCGCGAGTTCTGGGAAGGCCGGCTGACGGAAGCGGAGGAACGCAATCCGGGGCGCCTGCATTATGATCCTGCCTTCAAGGTTCCGCGGTCGGCTTGCGAGGATATCCACCTGCAGCCGGGCGGCTATTGCGGCGACAATCTGGCGGGCTATGTTTTCTACCACGGCACCCGGGTCTTCTACCAGGGCGACAACGACCAGGATGAGATTCACGGCTCGTGCGTGGACGCAATGCGGCTGCCCGCCGACGGACAGGTCCGGCGCATCCTGGATATTGGCTGCTCGATCGGGCAATGCGCAACGGCGCTGAAGGAGAGGCATCCCCAGGCGGAGGTATGGGGGCTCGACGTGGCTCTGCCCATGTTGCGCTATGCGCACATGCGAGCAACCGATATGGGCGTGGACGTGCATTTTCAGCAGGGTTTGGCAGAGAGCATGGAGCAGCCTGATGATTCGTTCGACGCGGTGCTGGCCTACATCCTGTTTCACGAGGTTCCCGAGCACACCTTCGAGCCGATAGTTCGCGACATCTTCCGGGTGCTGCGCCCGGGCGGCGCGCTTACGGTGATTGACACGCCCAACGCCAATGCGTTTCCTGCCGCCAACTGGATGTGGAAGCTGTTTGACGCCCAGTACAACTGCGAGCCTTACTCCCAGGCATTCGGCGCGTTTGATTTCGCCGCGCTGCTTGGCGAAGCCGGCTTTGAGGATATCCGCAAGGAAACCACCAACACGTTTCTTCTCAATACGCTGGCCACCAAGCCCCGCTGAGAAATGCGCGGCCAGGACCCGGGCGCCGATAGCGCAGCGCTGATCCATGCGCTTGTCCGGGCGGTAGGCCGGGACTGCGCGGATACATCGAAAGAGGCGAGAGAACTCGCCTCCCAGGATGTTTATCGAAGCATCGATATGCCGCTTGCGGTAGTCAGGCCCGGCTCCACGCAGGAAGCGCAGGCTGTGCTGCGGGCCTGCCATGAACACGCCGCGGCAACATTCGTGCGCGGCGGCGGCATGTCGTACACCGATGCCTTCCTGCCGAACCGCGAGCGTTCGATCGTCCTGGATACGGGCCGCCTGAATGCGGTGCGCGAAATCAACGCGGAGGATCTCTACGCCACGGTGGAAGCGGGCTGCACCTGGGCCGCCGTGGATGCTGAACTCGCCGCGCACGGACTGAGGCCGGTGTTCTGGGGACCGATGTCCGGCCGTCTTGCGACTGTGGGCGGGGCCATGTCGCAGGGCGCGGTTACTTTTGGCTCCGGGCGCCACGGGCCTTCGGCGTCAGCGGCTTTGGGGCTGGAAGTGGTCCTGGCGGATGGCAGCGTGCTGCTGACCGGCTCCGGCGGCCAGCCGGGGCATAGCCCCTTTTTCCGCGAGTACGGCCCGGACCTCACGGGGCTGTTTTGCGGCGACGCGGGCGCTTTGGGGGTGAAGACGGCTGTGACTCTCAAGCTCGAGCCGCGCCCCGCCACCGGCGAAGGATTGAGTTTCTCATTCAATGACTTTTCCCTGCTGGTGGAGGCAATTCGGAACGTTTCCCGGCATGGCCTCGCCACCGAGGTGTTTGGCGCGGAGACGGAACTGATGCGGCAGGCTGCGGGGGCGGCCGCGCTGAAGCAGGATGCGCGAAACCTCTTCACCATCATGCGCGCGGCCTCCGGCCCGCTGCAGGCGCTGCGGAAGGGACTGCGAGTGGTCCTTGGCGGGCGCCGGTTCCTGAAGGCTTCGGAATACCTGGCGCACTTCCTTACCGAAGGAGCGGACGCAGAGGAACTGCGCATGACGCTGCGCCGGATACGCAGGGCGGTGGGCGAACGAGGCGTCGAAGTGGCCAATACCATGGCCGAGTATGCGCGCGCGGCGCCGTTTCCGCCCCCCATGATTGTGAGTCCAACCGGTCGGCGGCTGTTGCCTTTGCATGCGATTGTGCCGTTTTCCAGGGCTTCGAACTTGCATGAAGAATATTTGCAATATATGGAGGTCATTGGCGCGGAGTGCGAACAGAAGCAGGTGGAGGCTTACGTGGTGTACAGCACCAGCGGCAAGGCCGGTTTCCTCTGGGAAGTGGTTATTTACTGGGAGGACGAGTGGCTTTCCTTCCATCGCCGGCACCTTCCGGAGGAAATGAGCGGCGTGGCGAGAGAGGGCCGGGCAAATCCCGAAGGCCGGGAGCTGGTGGAGCGGATGCGCGTGGAACTGATTGAGCTGATGTACCGGCATGGCGCGGCGCATCTTCAGATTGGCCGCGCCTACCCGTACGCGAGAGACCGCGACCCCGGCGCCCTGCGGTTGCTGCGCTCCGTCAAGCAACAACTGGACCCCTTGGGCCTGATCAACCCGGGCGCCCTCGGGATATAGAACCCCGCGGATAAGTGGCGGCGGCGGACGAATTTGCGATTGTTGGCGGCGGCATTGGCGGCCTCGCGCTGGCGCTGGGCCTGGCTCGCGCCGGAAGGAATGTCCGCGTTTATGAGCAGGCGCCCAGGCTCAGGGAAATCGGCGCCGGAATTTCCCTTTCGCCAAATGCCGTTAAGGGGCTGCGCTACCTGGGAGTTGGCGAGCGGCTGGAGGCGCTTGCCGACGAGCCGCCCACGCAGCTCACGCGCCACTACGCGAACGGCAAGGTGCTGGTGAACATCAAGCGCGCCAAAACCCGCGAGCAACTGGGCGCGCCCTACCTTCAGGCCCACCGCGCCGACCTGCATGGCTTGCTGCGCGCCGAGCTTTCCTCGCTGCGGCCCAAATCGCTGTTGCTGAACAAGGAACTGACAACCGTTGCGCAGGATGCGGGGGGCAGCTATGCGCTTGGCTTTGCTGACGGCTCTGTGGCCGCGGCGGATTTGCTGGTTGGCGCCGATGGACTCAAGTCCGCCGTTCGCCGCGAAGTCTTTGCGGAACCGGCGCCGGAATTCTCCGGGTTTGTGGCCTGGAGAGGGCTGGCGACTCGCGCTGAACTGGGCGCCGGGCAATCGCGTCCCGGCTCCATGGTCTTTGTTGCTCCCGGGCGCATGTTCGTTCGCTATCCCGTGCGTCATGGAGCGCTGCAGAATTTCGTGGCTTTTTCGAGGGCCGCTGCCTGGACTGCGGAAGGCTGGTCGCAAACCGGCCGCGTCGATACGGTTCGGGAAATTTTTTCCGACTTCCACGACGATGCGCGCGTTGTCCTCAGAGCGTTTGCCGGCCGGCGGTGCCATAAGTGGGGGCTTTTCGCGCGCCAGCCTCTGCCGCGCTGGGTTCAGGGCAGAGCGGCTGTGCTGGGCGACGCTGCGCACCCGATGCTGCCCTGGTTCGGCCAGGGCGCCGCCACCGCAATTGAGGACGCGGTCATCCTTTGCCGGGCGCTGGTCGAGTTCAAAGATGCCGGCGAGGCCCTGCGGCGCTATGAGAACGCCCGGCGGGAGCGCGTGAACGTCATACATGCCGAGTCCTTGTCCGGCGGCGACCGTTTGATGCGGCAGGACCCCGACGAACTGGCCCGGAACCCGGTAGTCACGGAGGACACCCTCGGACTCTCCCGCTACGACCCGGCAACCGAACCGATCTGAAGCAGTTTGGCAAAACGAAACGGAGGCCCCGCCAAAACGTATCGGGAAGTGCCGAACTCGGGTCCAGAGCGGCGCCAGAGCAAGATGCGCGCCCAGCAGCAACAGGCTCAGCGCGGCGTTTGCGCCGGGGTGGCCCAGAGGTCGCTGAGGCTGAATTGGACCGCGTCGAATGGGGGCAGGGAAACCAGGGCATCGCCGGTCAGTTTGCTCAGCGGAACCCAGCTTCCGCTGAGCAATTCAAACGCCTCAAGCGAGCGGGCGTCGGGATCGACGAACCACAAATGCCGGACTTTCTCGCGGGCGCAGATGGTTTGCTTGGCGCCCCGGTCCAGCGCCAGGGTGGATGGCGAAAGCACTTCGCAGGCCCAATCCGGCGCCAGCGCGCAGTAGGCAGCGTCCGGGAACTCCGGCATGCGCTCGCGCCGCCAGCCTGCCAGATCAGGCACCACAATGTCATCGCCCAGGTGAAGTTCAGGTTCATCTACGATCCACCAGCCGCCGGGCCCGTCCCTCCTAAAATTGAACGGCTCTCCAAGTTTTGAGCCGAGTCCTGAACTGGCCCATGCGTGCGGCATGGCCGGGCGCGGATGGGTGTAGAGGGTGCCGTAAACAACTTCGGCCACTTTGTGCGGCGGCGCGTCAAGCACATCCTGGTAGGTGGCCGGCGCGCTGGTTTCATACAGCAGGTTCGCCGCGTTGTCCTTTTCTTTAGCCATGACCTTCTCCTCCGTGAATAGCGCAACCGTGAGCAGCGGGAGTATAGCACGGCATTCCTGCCTTGCTGCAGGCCAGCCCGGCCGCAGGCGAGCCCTGCCTGTTGCCGGACTGAGGGGAAAGTCAGGGGATGGGGTCGAGTTTTCCCGCCAGCGCGTTGGTTACGCGGGCTACCAGCGCGCGGCCTCGTTCGTTGAGGCGCTCCTGCTGCTCGGCATCCGGCTTGAAAGATTCAATTTCCTCGCCAACATTCAGGCCGTGGCGCTTCAGCACGGCTTCCAGCGCGGCGACGCGGTCGATCAGAACGTAGAGCTCGTGGGTGAGCGTGAGCACGGCCTGCCCCACGCCCGGCATGTCATCCGCGGTAAGCGTAGGGCGGTTGGGCTGATTGAAGGACCGCGGATTGTTGTTCATGCGGGCTTGCGCGCAGTGATTACGTAGGGATAGGGATAGCCCTGATTGCCCAGGGCGCGGCCTTCAGCTTCCTCGAAGCCGGCGTCCTTGAGCGCGGCAACCAAATCCAGGCTGGCGGATTCGCGCCAGAAGGGCTCGCCGCCAAAACGGGCAAGCTGATCCGCCTGCCATTCCTGAATCTTGTTCAGGTGCGCATAGCGCGCCACATCGCTCATCAGCAGGTCGCCTCCTGGCGCCAGCACTCGATAAGCCTCGGCAAAGCAGGCGCGGATGGCGCTGGCGGGCATTTCGTGCAGCAGAATGTACGAGGTGACCAGGTCGAAGGATTCGGCCTCGAATCCGGTGTTCTCGGCGGCGCGCAAATACAGTTGCCAGCTATAGCCGCAGGAGTTGCCAGCGCGCAGCGCATGCTCCAGCGTTCGGATTGACACGTCCACCCCAACAATCTCGGCGTTCGGGTAGGTTTCGGCCAGCGCCCGCGTAAAGTGTCCGGTGGAACAGCCCATCTCGAGAATGCGGCCATAGCTTTCCTTCGGCGCCAGCCCGGCCACCATGCGCCGCTGCGTGAAAATGCCGCCCGGATAGGTGGCGTCAACGATCAGCCTGTGGACGATTTCGCCGTGAATGAAACCCATGCAGGGATGACCGTCCCAGCCGCCGCGGGTGCGGTGAATCTCAACACCTTCGAAGTAGTCAGGCGGCTTGAAGTCTTTCTCAGCCGTGAGGCGCGAGGGTCCTTCGTCGTATTGGGCGAGCCGCTCGGTAATGCGGGGCTTCAATTCCTCGAAGGCATTGATGGCGATCAGGCCGTGCTGGCGCGAGTGCCATTCGCCTATCGCTTGCTGCACCCGGTAGCCAGGCTCTTCGGACAGGGCGCCGGCCACCGCTTCGTGGCGCTCGTCGAGATCATCGGGAAGGGATGCCCCCTCGCCGAACCGGGTGTTCAGCTGTTCCTGGACGCCCTGGCGCACCTGGGTGGCGCCGTGAAAGACATGGGCCAGAAAATCGACCGAGGCGCGTCCGCGCTGGCGGAGCCTCGGCTGCAAGCTGTTGTCGTTCATAACGCCGCCGCTCCAGTGATGCCGCCGCTCTCGGTCATAACGCTGCCGCTATCGGTCATAGCGCCGCGGCCCTCAGTCCGTATTCCAGGAAACGAGCCGGTTGACCACGGCCGAGCCGTGGATCATGGGCCCAATTTGCGGCATGGCCAGCAGCGATTCCGGGAAGGTGGGCGCTGGCGGCGAGAGCGCGTCCAGCTCGGCCAGCGTGCCGGCGTCCAGCTCCAGGTCCACGCACGCAAGGTTCTGTTGCAACTGTTTGAGGGTGCGGGCGCCGATGATGGGAATGACCGGCGCCGGGCGGCGCAGCAGCCAGGCCAGGGCCAGCGTCGCCGGCGCGCAGCCCGCGCGGTCCGCTATCGCTTGCAGGCCCTGGGCCACCTTCAGGTTGCGCGGGGTCAGCATGCGCGACCCGCCGGGACTGCCCAGGCGTCCCTCGCCCTCCACCGAGCCGTCCCTGGCAACGGCGTACTTGCCGGTGAGCACCCCGAAGAGAAGCGGGCTCCAGGCGGTAATCGCCATGTTCTGAAACTTCGCCAGAGGGAAGAAGGAGTTTTCTATGGTGCGCTCAGCCAAGTTGTACTGAAGCTGGAAGGCGGTGAATGGAGTCCAGTTTCGCTCTGCCGCCGCCGCGTTCATCGCCGCCACCTGCCAGGCGGGCGCGTTGGAGATGCCGATGTGCAGGATCTTGCCCCGCCGCACCTGATCGTCCAGCGCGCGCATCACGTCCATCGGCGGGGTCAGCCCGTCGGCAGCATGCACCCAGTAGAGGTCCAGGTAATCGGTCTTCAGCCGCCTGAGGCTGCCTTCCAGCGAGCGGACCATGTTGGCGCGGTGGTTGCCGCCGGCATTGGGGTCGTTCGGATCGGTATTCATCGAATACTTGCTGGCCAGGATGATGCGCTGGCGGTCCTGGCCCATGAAGCGGCCCAGCATGCTCTCGCTGGCCCCCATGCCGTACATGTCGGCCGTGTCGATGAAATTTCCGCCGGCTTCGAGGTACGCGTCGTAGGCTTCGCGGCAGTCGTCCTCCCCGGCGTAGAGGTGGGCCGTGCCGCCGAAGGTCATGGTGCCCAGGCAAAGTTCGGAAACACGCAGGCCGCTTGCGCCCAATAGTCTCAGTTTCATGCGGGTTTTCTCCCGTTTGCTGTCCCGTGTCCGGCCGGTTCGCGCGCCAGATCGTGGTATTGGGGATTCGGGGTCATCCCCGCGGCCATCGCCACGCGGTTGCTGAAATTGAAAAAGCCGGTAACGTTGGCGATGTCCCAGATGTCGCGTTCGCTGAATCCCGCCTCGCGCAGCCGGGCGCGGTCTTCGGCGCCGGTTTCCTGCGGCCTTGCCGTGGCTTTCCAGGCGAAGTCCAGCATGGCTCTCTGGCGGGGCGCTATCTCCGCTTCGCGGTAATTCATCGCCAGCGCTTCGCCCAGCAGGGGGTCGCCCGACAGCTTGCGCACTGCCGCGCCGTGCGCCACCAGGCAATACAGGCAGCGGTTGGCCGACGAGACCACCACCGCGATCATTTCGCGCTCCAGCTTGCTTAAGCCCGAGTCGGCCAGCATCAATTCGTCATAAAGCCCGCGGAATACGCGGAGCTTTTCGCTGCTGAAGGAATGAGCGGCGAGCACGTTGGGCACGAAGCCCAGCTTCTCCTCGCACAAGGCGAAGTGCTCCCGCAAGTCCTCGTCCAGCTCGCCGCGCCCAAGCGGCGGGATGTCCAGGGCCATGACTTCGCCGCGAATGCTCACCTTGCGTTCTCCCTGCGGGCCGCAAAGTCCGCCTTGCCCGCCTGAATCAGCTCGTAAATCTCCTGAGCGCGGCCGCCGATGCGCTCAATCAGCTTCTGGTGCGAGCCCTCCGCCGCTTCCCGCCAGCGGACCTTTTGCTCCTCGCTTAGCTCATAAAAGGCAACCCGCCCGGCCTCCTCCCATTCGCGCTCCTGCCCGGCGATCACTTCGCGAACGATGTCGCGGTTCTCCTGCTGGCCATCCAGCGCGCTGGCCAGCACCTGGCGCGCTTCCTCCGGCAGCGAGTCATACCATTGCGAGTTGGCGAACTGCACGCCGGAGTCGTAAGCATGCCGGGTGAGCGTGTAGTGCGGCGCTTCCTCCGCGATTCCGGAAAGCAGGTATTGACCGGCGCCGCTTTGGCCGCACTCGATCAGTCCGGTCTGAAGGGCGGGCAGGGTCTCATCGAAGGGCAAGGGAATATTGTCGGCGCCAATCGCATCCGTGAACACCTGGGGCGCGATTGCCGTGGAGGCGCGCATCTTCACCCCCCGGAATTCCCCGGGTTCCAGCCGGGGCTCGCGGCAGTAGATGTGGTTCCATCCCACCTCGCTCCACTGAATGAAGGTCAAGCCGCGTTCCGCCAGCATTTCGGTGAAAACCGGGGTCAGATAGTTGTCCGTTACGAAATCCACTTCCTCATAGCTGTCAAATAGATATGGAGAAAGAATAACGCTGAGTTCAGGTATTGTGCTGGACATGCCGTGCAGCGAGGTTCCGGCGTACTGGATCCTGCCGCGGCGCGTCTGGGTGAGTATGGTTTCCTCGGTCCCCAGTTGGCTGTTCACCGACATCTGCAATTCGAGGCCCGGGTACTCGGCCTCGGAGACGCGGCGCGCAAAGCGCTTCCATCCGTCATGCCAGGGCGTGTTGACCGCGCCAGCAGCGCCGACCACGACCAGCAGTTGGCCATCGTTTTCTTGCTGACCGGCGTCGCCTCCGCAGCCTGACGCGAGCAGCAGCGCCGCCCCCAGCAGCAACGGCGCCCGCAGAAAACCCGCCCCTGGCAGCGCCGCCGCCCTTTTCGGATTCAACGCCCGGCGCAATTCAGGCTGCCTTGCGCGAGCGCCGTGACCGGCCCGCATCCGTCGCGCCAGAGCGGGCGCAGCATGTTCCGTAAAGGCTCAAACGCGGCAAGTCTCAGACGCCCTCTCCGCCCAATTCGATCAGCGTCCGGCCAAATAGTTCGCGGTTCTCGAAGGCCGCATGCATAGCCGGCGTTTCATCCAGCCTGACGACCCGCTCTATCGGAATGCGCCATTGGCCGGAAGCCAGTTTTTCCTCGATTTCGGCATCTTCGGCCTGCCGGCTGCGGGACTGGTGGAAGAATTGCACGAAGCCGGTCACGCTGATGCTCTTGCCAACCAGAAAGGAAATGTCCACCTGGGGAGCAGGGCCGCCCATCGCGCCGATATAGATCACGTTGCCCAATGGCGCGCAGGCTTCGTAGTTGCGCGGCGCGTTCGGTCCCTGAACGCCGTCGATGATGACATCGGCGCCGCGTCCGCCGGTGAATTCCTTGACCTGCGAGGGCCATTCCCCGGAGCGGTAGTCGAGCATGTGGTCAGCGCCGAACTGGCTGGCCCATTCAGCCTTTTTCCCGCCTCCGGCCAGCCCGATTACCGTCGCTCCGGCCTCCTTGGCAATCTGGGTGGTCATGACGCCAACGGCGCCGGCCGCGGAATGCACCACCACCGTCTGGCCCGGCTGAACGCGGCCGGCCGAATGGACCAGGTGCCAGGAAGTGGGCGCGCAGGTCGAGAAGGTCGATCCTAACTGGTAGTTGAAGCGGTCCGGGATGGATACCAGTCCCGCGGCGCGGGCAATGGCGAACTCTCCGTTGCCGTTCCACTGCCCGTTAACCGCCACGCGCTTGCCTTTCAGAGAGGGGTCCGCGCCCTCGCCGGTTTCCACCACTCTTCCCGAGTACTCGTAGCCAGGCACGAAGGGGAATCCGGGATGCATCCACTTGATCCGGTCCGCCCGCGCATGCGTGTCCAGAGGGTTGAGCGGGGCGTAGGCCACCTGTATCCGCACCTCGCCCTCGCCTGGGGCGGGAATAGGCAGTTCCTTCATTTGCAGCGATTCGGGGCCGCCGGGTGCTTCGGCAACGATGGCGCGCATGGTGTTCGGCATCAGGAAATCTCCCTCGCAAGTAAAAGAGGGCATTGTACCCACTTGGCGCCTCTCGTCATTTGTTCGCCGACCAGGGAAACATCGGAATTTTGCCTGCCTGCGCGCGCATGCGGGGAAAATCCTGCGCGGCCCCCTGGTGAAATATGCGGGTTAAGATGGCGCGGATTCGGGTTCCCCCGCGCGCAGGCCGGGGGCCGAGTCAGAGACTGGACTGGATTGCGCGAGGTTGGCAATGAAGAAACTCACTCTCACCGCTGCGCTGTTTGCGTTGATGACCGCTGCTTCGCCGGCGGGCGCGGAGACGATCGCTGTGATCGGCACCGGCATGATGGGCGGGTCCATCGGTCCTCGCATGGCGGAACTCGGTCATACGATCGTCTATGGCTCGCGCGACCCTGGCAGCGAGCGGATTCAGAATCTGCTGAGCCGCACGCAGGGGAACGCCACCGCGAAGACCCAGGAGGAAGCTGCCGCGGCCGGCGAAATCGTATTTCTGGCGGTTCCCTATTTCGCCGCGGAAGATGTGGTGCGGCGGTTGCGCCCAAATCTGGCCGGCAAGCTGGTTATCGACGCGGGCAACGCGGTCCAGCAGGGGCCGGAAGGACTGCCGCAACCGGTAGGCGGAACCTCTTCGGGCGAAATGGTGCAGGATGCCGTGCCGGACGCGCGGGTGGTCAAGGCTTTCAACACCGTGGGGTTTCACATTGTGCTTGATCCGGCGCGCGCCCATGGGCCGGTTACCGTGCCGGTGGCTGGCAATGACGAGGCGTCCAGGCAGTGGGTGATGAACCTGGCCGCCGCCCTCGGCTTTGAAACCATGGATGCGGGGCCCATACGGATTTCGCGCATTCTCGAAGGCATGTCCGCCCTCTACCGCGTGCCGCATTTCGCCGGCCGCAAGCACGACACCTTCGAGTTTCACCTGCGCCGGGTGGCGGAGCCGGAGCCCGAGGAAACCCGCGCCATCCGCGGCCGCTGAGCGCGCCTGCCGATTTGCTCCCCGGACTGTTCTCAGGCCAAGGCCTGGTACGTGCGGCCCGCGAAGCGCGACTGGGCGCCTTACTGGCTTCGCAGCGCCCGGGTGGGACTGCGGGTGGCGCGCGGCCTGCGCTAGGGCCTTAATGGTTTGCGCGTCAGTGGCGAGCGGGAGGGAACTGCGGTGAAAGATGCGGCGCGGCGCATGCTTGCTGCGTTGCACCAGGTGGAGCGGGCCATTGCATGCACTGCCTTTGCCCTGCTCGTGGTGGTGATTTTCAGCGATGTGGCGATCCGCGTGCTCAGCGGCTCCGGCTTGTACTGGGCGCGGCAGATCGGCGTGTACGCAAACGTGATCAAGGTGATGTTCGGCATCGGGCTGGCGTCCGCCGCCAATTCGCATTTGCGGCCCCGCTTCGCGGACGGCTGGCTGCCGAAATCCTGGGGGCCGTTTCTCGATCATTTCAGCGAAGTCCTGATGGCGCTTTTCTGCCTGGTTTTCGCCGCGGTCGCATTCGACCTGGTGCGGGAGACCTATCTGCTGGATGTGCGCTCCGTGGTCCTGCGCATTATCGTGTGGCCGATTCAGGGCGTAATTCCGCTGGTCTTCGCGCTGGCCACCGTGCGCCACGGGCTTTACGCGCGCTGGCCGGACCTCAAGCCGCCGGAGCAGGGCGCGCTGGCGGACGCGCAAACGAAGCTGGAATCGTGATTGGCGCGCTGAGCATCCTGGCCGCGGCGCTGGCGCTGCTGGCGCTGCGGCAGAACCTGCTGGTGGTGCTGGGCGTTGCCTGCGGGCTGGCCTATTGGTTTTGGGGCGACGGGCAGATCCAGAACATCATCAATGACGGCTGGGACGGCCTCAACCGCGATGTGCTTTTGTCGATCCCGATGTACTTGCTGGCGGGGGCGATCATGGCCCGGGGCGCGATAGCAAGCCGTTTGATCCGCCTCGCGCGGGCGCTGTCGGCGCCGGTCCCTGGCGGCCTTGCGATCGCCACGGTGCTGTCCTGCGCGATGTTCGCCGCGGTTACCGGTTCGGGAACCGTGGCTCTGCTGGCCATAGGCACCGTGATGTATCCGGCCTTGCTGGAAGCGGGCTACAGCAAACGGTTTTCGCTGGGCGCCATTTGCGCCGCCGGCACGCTTGGCATCGTGGTGCCGCCGAGCATCCCTCTCATCCTGTACGGAATCATGACGCAGACCTCGATTTCCGAACTCTTTATCGCGGGCGTGGGCCCGGCCTTGCTGCTTACCGGCTTGATGAGCGCGTGGGCGGTTGCGCGCAACTGGCGTTTCCGGTTGGGGCGGTGGGATGCGCGTGAAATAGGAGCGGCCTTCGTTCACGGAATCTGGTCGCTGCTCATGCCGGTTATCATCCTGGGCGGAATCTACACAGGCTGGTTTACCGCAACGGAGTCTGCTTCCATTGCCGTGGTTTACGGCTTCCTGGTGGAAGTCGCGGTTCATCGCGAAATGCGCTTCAAGGACATTATCGAGGTATTCACCACCACCACGCGCCTGATGGGGTCGCTGTTTCCGGTGCTGATGATGGCGCTGGCGCTCAATGTCTTTTTAACCTACGAGCAGGTGCCGGACATGGCTGTGGAATGGCTCTCGGCGCGCATTGATTCGCTGCCCGGTTTCATCCTGCTGATGAACGCTTTCCTGCTGCTCGTGGGCTGCTTCATGGATATTGGTTCGGCCATCCTGATCCTGTCGCCGCTGCTGCAGCCCATCGCGGTTTCGCAAGGCATGGACGCCGTGCATTTTGGCGTGGTGATGGTTGTGAATTTGGAAATGGGCTACCTGACCCCGCCGATGGGCCTGAACCTCATCGTGGCGATGACCGCTTTCAACGAATCTTTCGGAGAAATATGCCGGGCTGTGCTGCCGTTCCTGCTTCTGATGCTGGCGGCCCTGATTACGGTGTCCTTCTGGCCGGGCCTGTCGCTGTTCCTGCTGCAATAATCGCGGCGCTGGCATTAAGGCTTTTTCCATGAATTGGACCGTGCACAAATTTGGAGGCAGCAGCCTGGCGGATGCTCAAGGCTTTGAGCGCGCCGCGCGGATCGTGCTTGCGGACGATGCGCCGCGGGTGGCGGTGGTGGTGTCCGCAATGCAGGGCGTGACCAATTCGCTGTTCGCGCTGATTCAGCGCGCGGTGTCCGGCGATGATGGGTGGCAGGCTGATCTTCAGTCCCTGCGGGATGCGTATGAGGCAACCGCCGCAGAGTTGATCGCGGATGCCGCCAGCCGCGCTGAGTTGCTGGCGGCCCAGGAAAGCGAATGCCGCGATGTGGCCGACATTCTTCACTCCGCGGCGCTGATTCAATCCTCGGGGCCGCGTGTGGAGGCCCTTGTTTCGGGTTGTGGCGAACTGTGGTCGGCGCGGCTGCTGGCGGCATTCATTGATGAGCGGGGGGGCGGCGCGGGCCGCCCGGCCAGATGGCTGGACGCGCGCGAAGTTCTGCGCGTTGAGCCGGGCGAACTCGGCGTTGTGGTGGATTGGGACGCATCGGGGCGGCGGCTGAAGCGTTTGTTGAAGGAAGATCCCGCGCCGGTCCGGGTGGTGACGGGCTACATCGCCCGCGACGGACGCGGCTTGCAAATGACGCTGGGACGCAACGGCAGCGATTTCTCCGCATCTATCTTCAGCGCCCTTCTGAATGCGCGATCGCTCACGATATGGACCGATGTGGAGGGTGTGATGAGCGCCGACCCGGCGCGCGTTCCCGAAGCGCACGTCATCCGCGAGTTGTCCTATAACGAGGCTATGGAACTGGCGTATTTCGGGGCGCGCGTGATTCACCCGCAGACCATGGGGCCGGTGGTCAGCAAGAGTATTCCGGTGTGGATACGCTCAAGCTTCAAGCCGGATTTGACCGGCTCGCTGATTTCCGCGTGCGGCGACCCCGCCGAGCCGGTCAAGGGCATCACCATGATCGAGAATGCCTCCATGCTGAGTCTGGAGGGGGCGGGGATGATCGGCGTGCCCGGCACCGCTGACCGGCTGTTCAGCGCGCTGAGCAGGGCCCGGGTATCGGTATTGTTGATTACGCAGGCCAGTTCCGAGCACTCGATTACTTTCGCCGTGCCTGAGGCCCATGTGGAGCGGGCTGAGCAGGTTGCTCGCAGCGCCTTCGCCCAGGAAATGGGCCTTGGACAGGTGAGCAAGGTTACGCGCAGAGACGGGGTCAATGTGCTGGCGCTGGTGGGCGACGGCATGGTGGGCATTCCGGGCGTTGCAGGGCGCTTCTTTGGCGTCCTGGGGCGCGCCGGCGTGAACGTGATCGCTATCGCCCAGGGTTCTTCGGAAAGGAATATTTCCGCGGTGGTGAGCGGCGCAAGCGCCACCAGGGCGCTCAGGGCCGCGCACAGCGGCTTCTATCTGTCGCAGACCACGCTGTCTCTGGGCGTTATCGGGGTAGGCAATGTGGGCGCCGAACTGCTCGGCCAGATCGCCCAGGCCGGCGGTCGGTTGCGCGAGCAATTCAACCTGGATTTGCGGGTGCGCGCCATTGCCAATTCCAGCCGCATGTTCCTGGATGCCCGCAGCGTGGATCTAAGCCGCTGGCGTGAATTGCTTGCTTCCGAAGGCGAGGCGCTGGACCTGGAGCGCTTCATCGCGCACGTGAACCCGGATCATCTGCCGCACGCCGCCATTCTGGACTGCACCGCCAGCCAGGAGATCAGCGGCCGTTACGGCGATTTCTTTGCCGCCGGAATCCATGTTGTAACGCCTAACAAGCGCGCCCAGAGCGCTCCGCGGGAGAGCTATGAGCGCCTGCACCGGCTGCGCCGGGAGCATGGAGTGCATCTGCTCTACGAGACCAACGTGGGCGCCGGTTTGCCTGTGATTGAGACCCTGCGCGACCTGATCGCCACCGGCGATCAGGTGCTTAGCGTGGAGGGCATTTTTTCCGGCACCCTGGCCTACCTGTTCAACGCGCTGGACGCCCGCGCGGGGTTCTCGCGCGTAGTGCGCGACGCCCGCGACGCCGGCTACACCGAGCCTGACCCCCGCGAGGATTTAAGCGGCATGGATGTGGCGCGCAAGCTGCTGATCCTGGCCCGCGAACTGGGGCTGGAGATGGAGCTTGAGGATGTCGAGGTCGAGAGCCTGGCGCCAGAAGAACTCGACGATGCCGCGGTAGATGAGTTCCTGGAGGGACTGGGGCGTTACGACGGCGAAATGCGCGAGCGTTTGCGGAAGGCCGAAGAACAGGGCTGCGTGCTGCGGTACGTGGGTCGGCTGAACAGCGAGGGGCGCGCTTCCGTGCGGCTGGAAGCGCTGCCCACCGACCACCTGTTCGCCCGCCTGCATCTAACCAGCAACATGTTCCTCTACCGCACCGCACGCTACAGCGACAACCCTTTGGTGGTGCAAGGGCCGGGCGCCGGGCCCGCGGTCACCGCCGCCGGCGTGTTCGCTGATGTCCTGCGCCTGGCGCGAATGCTGGGCGCGCCGCGCTAGCCCGGATATTGCATGAGGCCGGGTTTCTTCTACCCCCTCTCGGCGGGGACGCATGAACCCATCCCTGGGGCTCATCCGGCATCTGTGCGCGCCAGGCCATTGGCGCGCACTCCAACGCTCCGCCGAGAGGGGAGAGAAGAAACCCGGCCCCATGCAATATCCAAGCTGCGCTGAAGTCTAATGGCCTTCTTTTTTAGCACCCGCGGCGGCGGGCCTGTTGACCTGGAGACCGTGCTGCAGTCGGGCACCGCGCCGGACGGGGGGCTCTATGTTCCCGAGCGGCTGCCGAACTGCGGCCGCGAGGCGCTTCGCGCATGTGAAACGCCTGCGGAGCTGGCGCAATTCATGCTGACTCCGTTCTTTGAGGGCTCGCGGTTGGCGGATGCTTTGCCGGAAATATGCGCCTATGCCTTCGCGCGCCCGCTCCCGTTTGCGGAACTGGCGCCCGGTCCGAACGGCGCCCGGCTTCGGCTCCTGGAGCTGTTCCACGGCCCCACGGCGGCCTTCAAGGATTACGGAGCCCGCTTTCTGGCGGCCTGCCTGGAGCGCATCCTGGCCGAAGAGCCTGCTTCGGCGCCTCCTTTGACCATCCTGGTTGCGACTTCGGGCGATACCGGCGCCGCGGTGGCATCCGCATTTTCCGGCCGCGAGCGGATTCGGGTGGTGGTGCTGTTTCCCAAGGGCCGCATATCGCCGCGCCAGGAGCACCACCTCGGCTGCTGGGAGGACAACGTGCAGGCGATTGCGGTGCGCGGGGGCTTCGACGATTGCCAGCGCCTGGTCAAGCAGGCTTTCGCCAGCGCGGAACCCGGCTTGAAACCAGCAGGGCGGGGGCGCCTGGGATCGGCCAACAGCATCAATCTGGGCCGGCTGCTGCCGCAAAGCGCCTATCACGCCTGGGCCGCGCTCAAGGCCGGGGAAGGGAGCCATTTCGCGGTGCCCACCGGAAATCTCGGCAACGGCCTGGCTTGTCTTTGGGCGCGTGAAATGGGCGCGGGAATCGGCCGCATACTGCTTGCCGCCAACGCCAACCGCGCGATCCCGGACTACCTTGCCAGCGGCGAATACCAGGGCCGCGAAAGCGTCGGCACGCTGGCCAACGCCATGGATGTGGGCGACCCCGGCAACATGGAGCGCCTGCGCCACTATTTCGGCGGCGACGTGGAAAGGGTCCGCTCCGCCGTTAGCGCCGCAAGCGTCGATGATGGCCGGATTCGCCGCCGTATCCGCCGCGAGCACTCCGATTCCGGAGTGGCGCTATGCCCTCATACCGCCGCTGGCGTTGACGCCTGCCGCGAATCGCTCGCCGAGGCCGGCGCGCCCGGCGGCGACTGGATCATCGCCGCCACCGCCCATCCCGCCAAATTCGAAACCGTGGTCGAACCGCTGATCGGGCAAGCCGTCGCGCCGCCCCCGCAACTCCAGGAACTACTCGCGCGCCCATCCCGCCACGAGGAAATCCCGCCAGACATGGCCGCCCTTGCGAGACACCTGCCATAGCGAAGCGCAATGACATGGCGGATGCTTGGGGCGAGCCCCGTTTTATGACATGCTGCGACCCTGTAATTACTCAGTGGGTACTAAAACCCCATCTTGACAAGTGTCTACTGCGTGTAGCCATGCATTGCGCTGGAGCCCTGACGGGACATGGGCAATAGTGCTCCGCTGATCCATTTGGAGGGTGTCAGCCGCTTTTTTGAAACTG
>RKRP01000095.1 GCA_007571315.1 Gammaproteobacteria bacterium | reverse complement strand
GCGCAGGGAGGATGTGAGCATTCTGGGCGTGCCGCTGGCGCGCTTGTGCAATGAGAACTTCGACAACGCCCGCGCCCGCATACTGATGAAGAACATCGCTTATGTGGGCGTGCTGGCCGCGTTGCTGGAACTCGACGTAAGCATTATTCGCGAGTTGCTGAGCGAGACCTTCGCGCGCAAGAAGCCGCTGCTGGAGGCGAACCAGATCGCTATCGGCCTGGGTTACGAATACGCGCAGCAAAACCTGAATTGCCCCCTGCCTTTTGCGGCCCGCTCAATGGATGGCCCCGGGTCGAAGATCATTATCGACGGCAATACCGCCGCAGCCCTGGGCTGCGTGTACGCGGGCGCCACTTTCGGCGCCTGGTACCCCATCACGCCTTCCACCTCGCTTATGGACGCCTTCCGCAGCTTTTGCGCGCGCTACCGGACGGCCGAAGACGGAACCCGCGAATATTGCGTGATTCAGGCGGAGGACGAACTGGCGGCAATCGGGATGGTGTTGGGCGCGGGGTGGAACGGCGCCCGGGCGTTCACGCCCACGTCCGGCCCCGGCATTTCCCTGATGTCCGAGTTCCTGGGCTATGGGTATTACGCCGAAATCCCCGCCGTTCTGTTCAACGTTCAGCGGGTGGGCCCCTCCACCGGCATGCCCACCCGCACTCAGCAGGGCGACATCCTGTCCTGCGCCTACGCCTCGCATGGCGACACCCGTCACGTGTTGCTGTTTCCCTCCAGCCCCAGGGAATGCTTTGAGCTGGCTGCGGCAGCCTTCGATTTGGCCGAGGCATTGCAAACCCCTGTTATCGTGCTTTCGGACCTCGACCTGGGCATGAACGATTGGGTGAGCGAGGAGTTCACCTGGGACGACAGCTATCAGCCGAACCGCGGCAAGGTGCTGCGCGCCGAGGAACTGGAAAAAATGGATGCCTTTTACCGCTACCTGGATGTGGACGGGGACGGCGTTGCGTACCGCACGCTGCCGGGCGAGCATCCCAAAGGCGCCTTTTTTACGCGCGGCTCCGGCCACAACATGCACGGCGGCTACACCGAGAATGCCGGCGAGTACCAGGAGGTTATGGACCGGCTGCGCCGCAAGTGGGATCATGCGGCAACGATCGTGCCGGCGCCTGAAATTCGCGCCGCGGCCGCCGGCGCGCAGGCGGGCCTGATTTCTCTGGGCACGGGCGATGCCGCCTGTCTGGAAGCCATGGATGTTCTGGCCGCCCGCGGCGTTGCGCTGGATTACATGCGCATCCGCGCCTTTCCGTTCACGCGGGAAGTCGGGGCTTTCCTGAACCAGCACCAGCGCATCTACGTGGTCGAGCAGAATCGCGATGCCCAGTTGCGGACGCTGCTTATCAATGAGGCCGGAGGCCGAGCGGAGCAGTTGGTTGAAGTGCTGCATTACAACGGCTTGCCGATTCCCGCGAGCGCTGTGGTGAGCGCCATTGAAGCGGACATGATGAGGGTTCGGGCGGCATGAGCTATATCGCCCGTCCCAAAGTCAGCCATCCGGCGCTGGCCCGCAACGAACTCGGCCTCACGATGCGCGATTACGAGGGCGGAATGTCCACGCTATGCGCGGGCTGCGGGCACGATTCGATTACCGGGGCGTTGATTCAGGCAGCGTTCGAGCTTTCCATACCGCCGCATCGAATGGCCAAGCTCAGCGGCATTGGCTGTTCCTCCAAAACGCCCGCCTATTTCGCCTCGTCGTCGCACGGGTTTAATTCCGTGCATGGGCGCATGCCTTCGGTGAGCACCGGCGCTGCGGCGGTTAACGGCCGCCTGCAATATATCGGCATTTCCGGAGACGGCGATTCGCTTTCAATCGGCATCGGCCAGTTCGTGCATGCCATGCGCCGCAACCTCAACATGCTGTACCTCATAGAGGACAACGGCGTGTACGGGCTTACCAAGGGCCAGTTTTCGGCCTCCGCGGATGTTGGCAGCACCGCCAAGCGCGGCGAGGTAAACGAGCAGCCCGCCATCGACCCCTGCCTGCTGGCCATTGCCGCCGGCTGCGGTTTCGTGGCGCGCGGCTTTTCCGGCGACCGGGCCCAGCTTGCGCCCCTGCTCAAGGCGGGCCTGTCGCATCGCGGTTTTGCGATGATCGACGTGATTTCGCCGTGCGTTACCTTCAACGATCACGAAGGCTCCACCAAGAGTTACCGCTTTACCCGCGAGCGGGCTTTTCCTATAGGCCATACGGATTTCATTCCTCCGGAGGTGGAGATCAAGGCGGAAGTCGGCAGCGGCGAAACGCGCCGCGTGGGACTTCACGGCGGCGGCAGCATTCTGCTGCGCAAGTTGGCCGAGGAATACGATGTGGGCGACCGGGGGGCGGCCTACCGCTATCTCCATGCCCGCCACGGCCAGGGCGAGGTGGTGACGGGCCTGCTGTTCGTTGAGGAAGGCGGCGCCGACATGCACGAACTCAGCCGGCTGGGTGAAACACCGCTTGCGGACCTGCCCTACGACCGCCTGTGCCCGGGGTCGGACGCCTTGGCCGAATTGCAGCAGCGCCTGCGTTAGCCGGCGCTATTTGACGAGGGCGCGTTTCCTCGCCCTTTGGCTGGCGCAACGCGATATTCGGGTTAGCCGGCGCTGCTGTTCGGGGTGCGTTCAGGGGCCTTGGGCGCGTCAGTCTTTGCGGATGGACAGATCAGCCATGCGTCCAGGGCGGTGGAGGCTTGCGCCGGGATGTTTTTGCTTTCGGCGTTGCGGCATATCAATGCGCCTTGCGCAGTGAACTTCGACCTGAGGCGCAGGACTTGCTGCGCCGCGCCGGGCGGTTGGGGGCAGAACAGCCTGGGATTTAGGCCCTGCAACTGCTTGCCGGGAACTCGAAGCGTCAGCACCCGGCGCCCGGTATTTTCCTCGCCGCCGAGTTCGGCGCGCGCCATGGTGTCGGAAATCGATACCTGCACCAGCCCGCCGACGGTGCCAGGCGGACATTCGAACCTGGCAGTTACGCGGAAAACATGCTCCTCCGCGGCCTGTTCCGCTGTCCACACGGGCGCATCCACCGGCGCTTCACCGGGCGGAGCAAAACTGTAAGGCCCTTGCGCAAGCGCAAGCACAGCGCCAGCCAGCAGCGTTGTCATCGCTTATCTGCCCGCCCGGCCTCATCAAGAAACGGGCGCAGGGCAGGCGAAAGGTTTGAGTTGCGGCGGTTCAGGCCGAAAAGCTTGAGCCGCAGCCGCAGGTGCTTTGCGCATTCGGATTGCGGATTACGAAGCGCGCGCCGCTCAAGTCGTCTCTGAAGTCGATCTCGGCGCCTTCGAGGTACTGCAGGCTTGTTGGGTCCACCAGCAGGGTAATGCCCAGTTGTTCAACTTCCGCGTCGCCCTCTTCACGCTTCTCGTCAAAGGTGAAGCCGTACTGAAAACCCGAACAGCCGCCGCCGGAAATGTACACCCGCAGCATCAGTTCCGGGTTGTCCTCCTCCTTGAGCAATTCCCCAACCTTGCGGGCTGCTGCCTCGGTGAATATTAGCGGCGCGTCTTCCCGTGCGGGCGCGTGATATTGCGGTTCCATAGCTGCTGCTCAACCTGCCGCGGCCGGCATGGGCGCGTCGTCTGATTCGTCGCGGCGCGCGGCAGGCTCTGAAGCCTTGCTTTTGGCGCTCTTCCTGGCGCTCTTCTGCGTTATTCTGTTGAGGCTCCCGGTAAGGAAAGCCCCCTGTTCAATTTCGATTTGCCCGTATTCGATGGAGCCTTCCACCCGTGCCGAAGCAGCCAGCGACACCGTGCCGCTGCAGGCAAGGTCGCCCAGCACCGTGCCCTCGATCAGCATGATGGATGCCCGCACGTTGCCCTCGATCTTCGCGCCCTCCGCAACGCTTAGCGCGCCTTTCTCGCTGCTCTCCGCCAGCACATCGCCCCGAACCGTGCCGGCCACATGGCAACCGCGCCCGATAAGCATGTTGCCTGTTACCGTGGTATCGGCGCCCACCAGCGTCGTAACGGCCTTATTCAGGCTGCTTTTCATGTATTTGGCTCCCGCAGCGCCCAAGGGAATTCGCGTTCGAATTTGTTCTGCTCTTCCGGGTCCGGCGTTACCCGCACCCGGATTGTGCTGGGCTCGAAGCGGTATGGCAAGGTCATGTCGGCTCGCAGAGTTGTGCTGCTTGCAAAATTGAATTCAATGCGGCTGGTTCGGCGCTTGCTCACCTCTTCCAGCGTCAGTTCCGCGTCGCCGCCGTCCAGCGTGCCGGCAAGCAGCAATTCCACATGGCCGCGCGCGCGCCCCGATTTCGCCAGCAGCGCCTGAGTCAGCCCCAGACTCAACTGGTAATCCTGCTCCTCCTCGCCAGGCTCAATGTTGACCGAGTGTATCCTCAATCCGGCGCGCGCCTCCTGAGGCGTGATGATCTCCTGGAGGCCGTAAATCGCCATCCTCTGGTTCATCACCTGGCCCTGCAGGTCGCGCACTTGCGACCGCAGCGCCGCCACGGTTTGCTCATCGATCATCTGGCTGAGTTCAAAATTGCGCAGTTCCAAGCCCTCGATGCGCGCCTGAGTGCTGACGGTTTTTCCGCGCAACATCTTGCCATGCAGCCACCATCCCGCGTAGCCGCCGGCTGCAAATGCCGCCACCACCAAGGCGGCTAGCGCGGCGGAGTAGCGCCCGCGCCACACTACGATTTTGTTTCGACCGAACAAACCCGAATCCCAGGCAAGCAAAGTCCCCGTAAAAGGTCGATTTACTGTTGCAGTTTATGTTGCCGCGACAGTAAATACCCCGGTACTTTACCGCAATAGCGCCCGCAGGCCGATGCTTTCCTCGAATTCCGCCAGCACCTCCCTGTAGGTCGCCTGCTTGAAGAATACCACTTCCCTCGCCGGAAGCCAGTAATCCACCCATTTCCAGTCGTCGAACTCGGGTTCGTCGGCGAGTTCGGGACGCACCGCTTCGTCGCTGGATTCCAGGCGAAGCAGCCACCAGAGCTGCTTTTGACCGATGCATCGAGGCCCCCGGGCGCGCCGGTAATGCGCCGGCAGGCGGTAGCTGACCCATCTTCCCATTCGCGCCACTTCCCGCACCTGCCCCGGCTCCAGGCCGAGCTCTTCCTTCAGTTCGCGGTACATGGCGGCCCTGGGCGCCTCTCCCGGCCGCACCCCGCCCTGCGGAAATTGCCAGCCCCCGCGGTCCCGGCGGCGGGCCAGCAGCACCCTTCCGCGGCCGTCGCAAACGATTATTCCCACTCCGCGCCGGTAGCCCTTGTGATCGATAATGTCCTGATCCGCCACCGGGCATTCTCCGTTTCCAAGCCCCTGCAACACACCGCGATTTCGCCTTGAACAGCAACTAAGCCGCTACTCCGGCGCGGGTTCTTCCCCCTCCAGTTCGGTCTTGATGTTGTGCATGAGGTCGCGAGTTGCCAAACCTTGCCCTTCCGGCTCGGTGTAGCTCTCGATGCGGGACGGAATGATGCGCCTCGGGTAATAGTTGTTCTCGATGTCCGCATCCGCGGCCTCCAGCATGGGATCCACCGCAAAACCGCGGATTTTCCGGGCGCTTACGAGAAGCTTCTTCAAGCCGTGCGGGGAGCGCCGCCAGATTTCCGCAGGCATCCGTATTTCCTCCTTCTCGCCGCTTTCGTATTCCACCTGAAGAATGATCGGCATGGCCAGGCCGCCGCGGTTCGAGAACTCCAGAATGTAGTAGTTGCGGTCTTCTTCCACCGCCCGCTCCAGCGTGGCGCGGTCGGAGGCATCCAGCCCCGCCAGGAATTGCCGGTAACGATTGCGCTCCACGTTGGTGACGGTGTATTGGTCGTGCTCGTCATGGAAGTCGCGCACCTCGGGGTTTCTCTCCACCCAGGCGCGCCGTCCTTCCTCGCGGTTCCGTTCCACGAACACCGAAGGCGGCTCCGCCTCGCTGGCTTCGCGCAGACGGGCAAAGTCGATGTCCGGATCTTCCGTGTCCAGGCGCATTTCGTACACCCGGTCCAGCGAAATGTCCACGTGGTCGGTGGTGTAGAACCAGCCGCGCCAGAACCAGTCCAGGTCCACCCCCGAAGCCTCCTCCATGGTGCGGAAGAAGTCCGCGGGAGTGGGGCGCTTGAACTTCCATCGTTGGGCGTATTCCTTGAAAGCGAAGTCGAACAGTTCGCGCCCCATGATGGTCTCACGCAGGATGTTCAGGGCCGCTGTGGGTTTGCCGTAGGCGTTTGCGCCGAACTGCAGCAGGCTGTCCGACTGGGTCATGATCGGAACCTGGTCCTCGGAAATCATGTAGCCGGTGATGTGCCTGGGTTCCACCGACCATGAGATATTCGGATCCCATTCCCGCCCGGCCACCGCGTCGAGGTAGCTGTTCAGTCCTTCGTCCATCCAGGTCCACTGGCGCTCGTCGGAATTCACGATCATGGGGAAGAAGAAATGGCCGATTTCGTGAATGATGACGCGAATCAGGAACCTTTTTTCGGAGAGCGAATAAGTCCGTGTTCCATCTTCCTGCAATGTGGCGCGAGGCCCGTTGAAGGTAATCATGGGGTATTCCATGCCGCCCAGGAATCCGACGCTGACCGATTGCGCCGTGGGGTAGGGGTAGTCGAAAGTGAACCGGCTGTAAACCTCCAGCGCGTGAATCACCACTTCGGTGGAATAGTCCGACCACAGCGTTCCGCCCTCCTTGGGGTAGAAGGACATGGCCATGACCTGCTCCTGT
>RKRP01000063.1 GCA_007571315.1 Gammaproteobacteria bacterium | reverse complement strand
TCGCAGCTTTAGTTGGCGAAGCAGTTTCAACAACTCGCGCAGCTTCATGCGAGATGGCAAGAGGTTGCCCTTTTGTCCGAACCAAACAGACACGCCCTACATGGCAGGATCATTTTCAGCGAACGAATCCGGGGCATCTTCGCAATCGCCAACAGACGATGGCTGCGCGCCTGCTCGCTTGCCAGTATTGGTCGGCGGCAGGACCAGGCGCTCACCTCCGGGATCAGGAATTGGGTCGCCAAACTCCTTCGCCGTGGCAATCCAGAGGTCCGCCGCCAGGCCAATCTCTCTGCGGGCGGCTTCTTCCGTGGGGCCATGAGCCATGCACCCAGGCAGCTCAGGCGCCATAGCCACAAAAGCGCTATCGGCCTCGCTCCAGCGAACAACCACCTTGTAATTACGCATTAGCTGCCTCCATCCAGTCCGGATTCCCGGATAACCTTGCGGATCTGCCTGACTTGGTACGGCTTCGCGTTGCTGCCGTCACGTTGCAGATTGATCTTCCCGACCATGCCTTGCTTCCTGAAGGTGTGGTGACTTCCCTTGATCCGCTCGGCAAACCCCATGTTCCGAAGCAAGCCGCGCAATTCGTCGAAGCGGATGCCCGCATCGGAACGACCACTGAAAATCCGTTGCAGGAGCCGTTCGCGTCCAGTCATTTCCAACCTCCTTGATTAATACGATATTATCGCATTTTGGAAGGAGAAGAAGGGCTGCTCCCCGCATCATCCAAGTCTCCGCAGGCGCGGATGGGCGAACAGGCGTTCGGCATTCATTACTCTGGCGGAACCAGCTCGGCCAGCAGCGCGCGGGGGTCACGACGCATAGATCAACTCTCGCGACTGGTTGATAGCAGCGCGCAGATACGGATTGTGAATGGCGCCAGTTTCGATCAGATCGACGGAACGACCAAGCGCATTGCGCAAGGCTTCCCTGAAATCGAAATAATGGTCGAGGGTCGCGGGGGCCTTCAGGGAATCGAATTCGACCAGGAAATCGGTATCGCTGGTCTCCGGCTCGAAATCCGCGCCACGGGCCGCGGAGCCGAAAACCTCCAGCCTGGCCACGCCGTAGCGCCGGCAGATTTGAGCCAACTCTTCTTTTTTGTCAGCTATGGCGGCGTGCATGTTCGTGCCTCCGTTTGCGCCGACCCGCGTCGCGTCCTCGCATCGCGTATGCGTAATTGTCATCACGGCCTTTGCCGGGTAAAGGCATTCCGTCGCGGCGGCGGGATGTCTGTTCTAGTCATGCGGCCCCACCGCCTGGTTCGGGAGAATTTTCCGAACAATACGGTCAATTTCCTCGAAAATGCCTTTGGCGGAAAGCAGTGCGCGAATTCTGGAAGATAGTCCTACCTGACCGAGCCGGACGACTTCCGGAGATGCCTCCGAAAGCCATTTTTCCGTAACAGCCTCGGCCTGTTCGGTGAGTTTCGCCAAAGCCTGGTGCCTGGGATTGCCGTGCTCGAACCGGCGTATCGGAACCTTGCGCCATGGATTCAATTGAAAATCCCGCCCGCTGGTGCGAGACTGCGCAAATGCATCATTGAGGCAAGGAGCGTTCAGCATGGCCACGAGATACGCCGCCTCCCCGGCGCTGCTCGCAAGATAACGAAACAGGGTGTAGTCGATCACTCCGCTGTCCGGCACGAAGCGGCATGCGCGCATGATGTCGCCTGAGGAGGGGTAAAGCACCATTTTGCGCCGACCGCCGCGCAGCGGCAATTGACTGCTGAGCTTGGAGGCGAAATCAATTTGGCCAAGCAAGTCGGATGGCGTGTTTCTCCCTGCGCCCTTGTGCTCTCGGTAGATCGTATTGAGCAATGCCCAAAAGGGACTCGCGGATTCTGGCTCACTTTCGAGCGCAGTCCCATCCTTGCCATCAGCGATGGGGATGATGGCCTTTTGAGTGGCGGCGGGCGAGATGGCAAACGGGAGAATCGCCTTTGAAAGAATCAGCGGTTGAATCCAGTGGCTTGGCACTGATCCTTCTTGCGGATTTACGGCAGACCAAGGATGATGCTGGGAGGATATTGTTCTGACGGTCATCTGGCCGCTCGGGTTTGGAGCGGAATGTTGCACATTGGTCAGCACCCGGGGGACAACCGTTGCGCCTTGCCGAAACCCTGGCATGCCGCGCTCACCAAGGTAGTCCGATGGCGCTTGCGGAATACGCTCCGGGGCCACATGAAACGCTATCCCGCCAATTGCCTCTTTGAGTTGCAATGTGGCCTTGGGGCGTCCGTTGACCGGCTGCGCAATCAACTGCTTTGCGCGCTGATCAACAAGGTGCATCGACGGGCGGCGCTCAAACAGCACGCAACTTCTCCGGGCATCGCCGCCACCGAAGGGCTGGAGCTTCTGGAGGTCCAAGGTCTGGGCGCAAATCTTGCTGTGCCATGCGCGGAATTTTCGCCAGTTGCCGGCGCCAAGTGCTGATTTCTTCACCAACCAGGCCGCCGGATTGCTGCTTGGGCTAGCGAGATACAACTGCCGCGCCCGCTTGATGAACAATTGCGCAATGTCGAAATGCGGTGCCTGTTTGCCCCCAACCCAAAGGCCGACTTCTGGGCGCTGAGCAAATGCTTCCAAATCACGCTTGCGCTTTTCCGCCTGTATATCCGCCATCTTGACCCAGGGCGGGTTGGCCACAATGCGGTCCACTTTGGATTGCGCCAGACGGTGAGGGCCGGTGATGTTCTGAATATACCAGGCCCAAACCGAGTTGCCTTCCTCCTTTATGACATCACGGAACTGCTCGTGGCAGCGAAGCAAATCTCGCCTCGCTTTTGCCGAAAGACCCATGAGAATGTCTTTCGGCAGCGGCGCGCGCTGCTGAGCGGATAGGACGAATCGCCGCAAGTCATCGGCGAAATCAGTCCTGCTCACGAACACGTCCGGAAAGAATATCTCCTCTCCCTTTGGAGTGGTAATTCGAATCTCGTCGCCGGCCGGACGAAACAGCGCGGTCTCGTCGTCGCCCCGGATCAATAGCGCGTCGCCTTCGTGTATCTGAAGCGAGCTCTTTCCGCGCGGTGGTTCCGTAGGCAGGGCGCGCAACAAGGTGGCGCGCGCAATTTCAGCCGCAACAGGATGCACATCGATGCCATGCACCAAACGGCACACCACCGCAGATTTATCCGCGCCGTCGATGTATTCCAAATTGAGGGCCTTGAGCAATTTTCGCGCCGCATGATAAAGAAACGTCCCGGATCCACAGGTGGGATCCAGCACCCCAATGCCTGTCAAATCGGCACCTGATCTAAGGGCCTCAAGAGCCCTGGTGACCGCTGCGCGGCACCAGGCATCGTCGCACACTTCCCGAACAATCAGTTCCGCCAGCCAGTCGGGCGTATAGAACTCTCCAAATACCTTGCGATCCTTCTCGTCCACAAACCGCTCATAGAGCGGCCGCAGCACATCACCGGGGCGGCGGCGCCATTCATAGGCATTGACCTTGCGCAAAAGCCGCTGGCCCCATTGCTCTCCTTGCGTGGTCTCAATAATCCACGCGGTAAATCCGTCGGCCAGTATTTCCCTGGCGTCGCCTTCCGGCGAGCGGTTTTGCTTTTGTTCCAGCGCCCGAATTACGGCTCTGGCGAGGGCAACCAGAAATGAGTGCGCAGTAAACAGGCGCTGGCGCGCCGCCTCGTTTTCCGGTTCCATGCTTGCAGTTCGAAGCATGTCGAGCCAAAGCAACCGTTTTGTTTGCGTGTGCTTCTCGATTTCCCCGCTCAGGTTAGAGTGGATTTCCCGTAATTCCTCCAGGAAGGGCTCGAATAGAGGCCGCGGGTCGGCGGGAATCCAGGGCTTGCCCACCAAATCGCCATCAAGGAAGTTCTTCAGCCCATTGAGCAATTCCTCAGGATTGGCAGGCTTGAAGCGTTCGGCGACTGGCGTTCCGGGATCGTGCTCGCTGTGCGAATAACGCCACACATGCCAGATTCGCCCATCGGTAACGATGCCCGTCCACGGCCGGTCGGGAGCATCCTGAAGAGGCAGGCACTCAAGTTCGTAGCTTCGCTCCGCAAACAGGTAGCGCTGCATCTGTTCCTTTGGGGATTCGTTGTTTGCTCTTTGCTGCTTCTTGCAGGGTTCGCCTGCAAGCCCAACCGCCTTGGTTTCGATGAATGCGCGGTGGCGGGGAAGGAAAATGTCCGAGGGGCCACGGGCGCCCGGGGGTTCATATCCCTGTTCCCACTCGATGTCCAGGGAATCAAGCAACTGGCCTATGCGCTGACGAATAGCCTCCTCAGGCTTGCCCCGGGAATGCCGAAGAAGCCAGGCGGCCAGGCGAATCTGTGGTTCGGACAATTTGGCCATCAGGCTCGCTCAAAAACCCGACAGCGCATTGGCGTCCAGCAACACCTTCATCAAGTTAGACTGAATCGATTGCGGATCGTAATACTGGCCATATGCTTGCCCTGCGGTAATCCGAAGCGCGAATTTTAACCAGCTGCCTCCGCGGGGAGAGCGGGGGCTGGCTTACATGAGGGCGGGTTAGCGGCCATAATGCGCGCATGGCTATGTTGGATCGATATATTGCGCTGGCCTTGCAGATTGGCACGCATGCGGTGAGCTTCTGCAAGAGCCGCGAGGAGGCGCGCCAGCGGATGCGCGAGAATCTCAGGCGGGCGGAGCGGGCCATTGCGGGAAGTTGCGCCTTTACGGTGCAGTTTTCGGGAGAGAGTCCGCGGCTGATTGTTCTGCCGGAGTACTTCCTTACCGGGTTTCCCATGGGCTCCGCCATCGACCAGTGGCGGGACCTTGCGGCGCTGGAGCAGGACGGCCCGGAATACGCCGGGCTAAGCGCAATCGCGCAGCGGCACGGCGTTTACCTGGCCGGCAACTGCTACGAGATTGATCCGGCGTTTGCCGAGTTGTTCTTTCAAACCTGCTTCATTATTGATCCTTCCGGCAACGTGGTGCTCCGCTACCGGCGGATGATTTCGCTGAATGCGCCCACGCCGTTCGATGTGTGGGACGCTTATCTCGACCTCTACGGCGAAGACGGCGTGTTTCCGGTGGCGGACACGCCGATAGGCCGGCTGGCGGCGATCGCCTCCGAAGAAATCCTCTACCCGGAGATCGCCCGGGCGCACGCGGTGAGGGGCGCGGAGATTTTTGTGCATCCCACCAGCGAAGCGGGCAGCAACCGCGCCACGGCCAAGGAACTGGCAAGGCGCGCGAGGGCGGTGGAGAACATCGCCTACGTGGCAAGCGCCAATTCGGCCTGGCTGAAAGACATACCCATACCCCCCTATTCATGCACCGGCATGTCGAAGATTGTGGACTTTGAGGGGCAGGTGCTGGCGGAGGCGGCGCCGGGCGGCGAAAGCATGGTGGCGCATGCGAGCGTGGATCTTGCAGGGCTGCGCGCCCGAAGGGCCAGCGCAGGCATGACCCACACGCTGGCCCGGGTTCCAATGCAGGCGTTCGCTTCCACCTACGCAGGCAAGGTAATGAATTCCGGAAGGCCGCTGCTGGACGATGAAGGCAAGGTGCGCATTCCCGAAAAGGGCGAGTTTCGCGCTCGGCTTGAGAAGGATATCGAGCGCCTCGCCAAGGCAGGGGTGCTGTGACATCCGCCGCTGCGCACGGACGCGGCGACTCCCGGATACGGTTGGCGTAGATGACAAACCACTCCGCCGCTGCGCATGGGCGCGGCGACATTCTGATTCGCAACGCGACGCTGATCAGCGACGGCGCTCGTTGCCAGCAGGACGTGCTGATTCGCGGCGAGCGCATCGAGCAGATCGGCGGCGCTCTGCGGGCGCGGGCACGGACGGGGGCGCGGGCCACCGAAATTGAAGCGAGCGGAATGTGGCTGCTGCCGGGGCTGATCGACGACCAGGTCCATTTCCGCGAGCCGGGGCACGCGCACAAGGGAAACATCGCATCGGAATCGGCCGCCGCCGTAGCAGGAGGCGTGACCAGCTTCATGGACATGCCCAACGTTTCTCCGGCCACCGTGACCCGCGAGAGACTGGCGGCCAAGCACGCCGCCGCCGCCGGCCGCGCCTACGGCAACTACGCGTTTTACCTCGGCGCGACCGAGAGCAACCTAGCGGAGATTCAGGCCCTTGAGGGCAGCGAAGCCTGCGGGGTCAAGGTGTTCATGGGTCCGTCCACAGGCGGTCTGCTGGTGCAGGACCCCTCCGCGCTGGAACGGATCTTCGCCGAATGCCCGGTGCTGATTGCCACGCATTGCGAGGATAGCGCGGTAATCGAGCGCAACCTGGATGAGGCAAGGCGCAAGCATGGCGACGACATTCCCCCGGGCGCCCACGCCGAAATCCGCGACGCGGAGTGTTGCTACCGCTCCTCCAGCCTGGCCGTTGGCCTGGCCCGCAAGCACGGCGCCAAACTGCACGTGCTGCACCTGACCACCGAACGCGAGCTTGACCTGTTCGACCCCGCTGCGGACCTGGCAGCCCCCAGCAGCATCACGGCCGAGGTATGCGTGCATCACCTGTGGTTCACGGACGCGGACTACGCCCGGCTGGGCAATCAGATCAAGTGCAACCCTTCGATCAAGTCAGGGCGCGACCGCCAGGCGTTGCGCGATGCGCTGCGTTCCGGGCGCATCAGCGTAATCGCCACCGATCATGCGCCCCACACCCGCGAGGAAAAATCCGCGAATTACGCCCAGGCGCCCGCCGGCCTGCCGCTGGCGCAGCATTCGCTGCTGATGCTGCTTGATCTCGCGCGCGCCGG
>RKRP01000048.1 GCA_007571315.1 Gammaproteobacteria bacterium | reverse complement strand
GATTGAGGATACAGAGACCGATCCGGAGATTGCGAGAACGTACTTGCCCGCGCCGGGAGATCAGTATCAATAAGATTTTTATGATCGCACGTCTTGCCTGCCGTCGCCGCATCCGCCATCGCCAGCCGTGCGCACATGTGGTTTTCCCGTTATTTTGGTGCCTTTGTACGCATAGGGGTCTTCGCCTGCGATCATGATGATTTCTCGCATGTCTGCGGTTGCCATGCGTTCACCGGGTTTCAAATTGTGCCAGGGGAGGAGGGATTCCGCGCTCATGTAGTGGTTGACGAGTACGCGACGGAAGCCTGATTTGGCGCGGTTGGGGAACGAGCGGTGGAGCAGGTAGCCGTGAAAGAAGACGAGCGCGCCTGTTTTGACTTCAACGGGGATGGCGTCGTCATCTGTGTAGGGAAATCGGAAGGTTTCATGGGTGCAGTCAAATCGCTTGTCGTGCTGTACGTGTTGGGGCCACAATATGCCGCGTTTGTGCGATCCGGGAATGACCCATAAGCAGCCGTTTTCAACGGTGGCATCGTCCAGGGCAAACCAGCCACCTGTGAGTGACTGGTCGCGGGTGGGGATGTAGATTTCATCCTGGTGCCATGCTGGTCCGGGTTTTCCCGCGCTTTTGATGAAGAGCATGGATTGCATGCATTTGACATTGGGTCCGATGACGCTCGTGAGGCCATCGACCATTGTGGGATGGGATAACGCGTCGTACATGATGGGCGAGATTCTGTGTACGTGGTGGATACACAGGATGCGCTTGATCACGTCGTCGGTGTCGTCGGACGAGATGGCTGGTAAATTGCCTATGTCGCCGCGCTCCCCGCGGCATAGGGCAGTGGTTTCTGCGCGCAGGATTTCGACTTCTTCGGGGGTGAGTGCATCGGGGATTACGAGGTATCCATTTTCGCGGTAAAAAGCCACGTCGTCTTCGGTGACGCGAGAGGTGGCTTCTTCGGAGATGGTTGCCATTGAAAGCTCCAGAGAGATTGACTGATAAAGCAAGTTCGTTCTATAATAATCGGGTAGTAGGGCGTTGTCGTCAAGAACAATGCATACTGTAATGCAGTTTTTAAGGAGGATTACATCTTGAACCGAAGACCAAATTTTGTGGTGATTTTTTTAGATGATTCCGGATGGGCGGATTTTCGGCCATTTGGAGAGACGGCGTATCCGACGCCCAATGTGGAAAAATTGGCGGCGGGCGGGTGTTGTTATCACCAGTTTTACGTGCCTCAGGCAATTTGTTCGGCGTCGCGGGCGTCATTGTTGACGGGGTGTTATCCTGGCAGGCATAAGGTTTATGGCGCGATTCCGCCCCGGGCACGGGGTTTGGATCCGAGTTTTGCCACGATTGCCGAGGTTCTTAAACCAGTGGGCTATGCAACGGGGGTGTTTGGCAAGTGGCATATTGGCGATCACGAGGATACGCGCCCGCCCGCTCGGGGGTTTGATGAGTCGTCGGGTTTGATGTATTCCAACGATATGTGGAAGTACCATCCGCAGAGCAGGCATTTTGATACTATGGAATTGCAGTTCTGGAAAAATGGCGAGATCGTTATTGACGATGTGTCGCCAGAGCAGCAGAAGATGCTGACGACCTGGTACACGGAGCATGCGGTCGATTTTATCGGGCGTCATGCCGATGAGCCGTTTTTCCTATATGTGCCCCACAATATGCCGCATGTACCGCTGTTTTGTAGCGATAAGTTCGACGGAAAATCAGGGGAAGGTTTGTATGCCGATGTGATGATGGAGATTGATTGGTCGGTGGGTGAAATTATGAACGCGCTTGAAGAAGCGGGTGTGGCAGATGATACGGTTGTGGTTTTTACGTCGGATAATGGTCCCTGGATTTCTTATGGCAATCACGCGGGGAAGACGCCGTATCGCGAGGCGAAGGGTACGGGTTTTGACGGGGGTACGCGTTCGGCGTGTGTGATGCATTATCCCAATGGCATTCCCGCGGGTGAGGTATCGCATCAGGCATTTTGTTCGGTGGATTTTTTGCCGACGTTTGCGAAGCTGGCGGGGGCGGATTTGCCGGATTATACGATTGATGGGGTCGATGTTTGGGATATTGTGACGTGCGAGCCGGGTGCGACGAATTCGCATGTGTATTATCCAGTTTCAACCGGGCGAACTTTCGATGGAGTGGTCAGTGGGGATGGCAAGTGGAAGTTGCATTTGCCACACGATTATCGCACGCTTGTAGAAGCGGGTAATGATGGAGAGCCAGGGCGCTACGAGATCGCGCATATCGAGTTGTCGCTTTTTGATATGGAAAATGATCCCTACGAGACGACCAATGTGATTGATGAGTATCCCGAGGTGGCGCAAAAGCTCAAGGCGTTGGCTGAAAAGCATCGGGATATGTGGTGGGTGGAGCGAAATTAAAACGGGAGATTTTGTGATGGGTATTTCGGGAAAAGAATGGTCGCCGACTTTGACGGAGAAAGAAACCGTGATGTTTGACTTGAGGGGGTATATTCTTTTTCCGGCTGTTTTGAGCGATGATGAGATGGCGCCGATTGTGGAACACCTTGCGCGAAGCCCGGCGCCATCCGCAACTGTGGCTGTTTCTGCTGGCCTACTTCCTGTATATCGACGGAGTCCACACCATCATCAAGATGGCGGTCGATTTTGGCGCGGCCATCAATCTGCCGCCCTCCGACCTGGTGCTGGCGATCTTGGTGACCAACTATCTGGGGTTTCCGGCCACCCTGGCGTTCGGGTTCGCGGGCCGGCGCTTCGGCCCGCAGCGCTGCATCTACGTGGCGCTGGCGGTTTATTGCGCGGTTACCTTGTTCGCCAGCATGGCCAGCCAGGCATGGCATTTCTACCTGCTGGCGGCAATGATCGGCCTGGCCCAGGGCGGCGTGCAGAGCCTGAGCCGCTCGCTGTTCGCTCGCCTGGCGCCGCCGGAGAAGGTCACCGAGATGTTTGGCTTCTACAATATGTTCGGACGATTCGCGGCGGTCCTGGGGCCGGTCCTTATCGGCTACGCTTCGCTGGCGCTAGGCAGTCAGCGCCTCGGAGTGCTGGCGATCCTGGCGCTTTTGGTGGCGGGCTTCGTTGTGCTGACCCGGGTGAGGGAAGCGTCATAGGAGCGGCAGCATCCTGCCCCGCCTCCGGTCGCGCCGCATCCGGTCAGCATCCTGCGCGGTCTGCGCAGCCCTTGGCGCAATATGCGGGCCAGGTCCGCGCGGCGCGCCCTGCCGCCAGGAATGCCCGAATGACCGCAAATAAACAGGAATTCAGGCTTGCCAGCCCGGGGCTGAAGGTGCAGGCTTGGCATGGTTGGCGCAATTGACTTCTTTCGGAGCTTGCTTATGAAAAAGGGTGTAATCGCAATTTCAGTAATTCTGCTGGTGGCGGCCGGCGCCGTTTTGCCGGCCGGTTACTTCGGCCATCTTGCCGAGCAGACCCTCAAAAGCCGCATGGCGAACATGCCGTACGGCATGCAGGTGGATGTGGTGGAGTACCAGCGGGGCTGGTTTTCCTCAACCGCCCGGCTCGAATGGCGTCCGGTGGGTGCTTTGTCCTTGCCCGGCCCGGGTCTTTCAGAGGCGGCTGCCGAGAACGCCTATGTGCTTGTCGTCAGGGAGTTTGTTTCTTCCGGGGTGATGGCGATAGACCTTGAAATTGCGCACGGCCCCGTGTTCTTCGCCGTAGGTCCGGGCATGGGCCTTTTCAACGCCCGGGGACGCATTGATTGGAAGGGAGATCTCGCTGAGGCGGAAGCGCAACTGCTTGCGGACGAGGACAATTCCATCGACATCCACGTGCGCTCCTTCCTGGGCGGGACGGTTGCCGGACGGCTTGAGTTCCAGAATCTTAACTGGGCCCTGGGCCCTGTCTCCATGAATCTCGCCGGCGGGCGGCTGGCTGGCGAGTGGTCCGGTTCGAGCGCGTTTCAACTGCGGCGCGCGGCCCTGGAAAAAATGGACGTTAACAGCGGAATGGCCGGCGCGGGCGTTCGTGTTTCCTTGTCGGACATCGAAAGCCGCACAGAATATCCGCAGGGCTTGCAAAGCGGGGCGATCCTCTATCCTGCCGAATCGGTCTCCTCCATCGGAGCGCTTGAGATTGCAGGCTCGGGGGGGAATACGCTAATGAGCATGACCGGCCTGAGCTCGCTGGATAGCGCAAGCGTGGGCGAGGACGGCCTGTATCGCGTTGACGGCAAGATGGAGATCCAATCTCTGAGCATTAGGGAGAAAGAATTCGCGCCGGTGGAGCTGGACTACGAAAGCGGGGGCTTCAGCGATGCCGCCGTGCTGAAATTGGTGACCGCCCTGAATGCCGGGATGTTCGAAGCGCCGCCCGGTTTGCGAGCGCAGGATGAGCCGCCGCAGGCGCCGCTTTCAACGCCGGATGCCGCGCCGCCCGGTGTTTTGCCGCGGCTGAACGCGGAAGTCAAGGATGCCCTGCGCGCGCTGCTGATGGATGGCCCCTATGCCCAGGCCGGCGCCGTTGCCACCTATCAGGGCGACCAGTCCCTGAAGATGCTTATGCGCCAGGCTTTTCACCCCGACCGCGTTCCCGCCGGCGTGGATGCGGCCAGTCTGCAGGGGGTTCTGTCCGCGCTGGACTACCTTCTGGATATCGAGATGCCCAAGGCGGTGGCGCAAGAGCTGCTCGGCGAGGGGCCTTTGCAGGCGGGGCTGGCCCAGGGACTTCTGAAGCAGACGGACGCGGCGTACAGCCTGAGGCTTGCGTTTGGAGATGGTGGAACGCTCAAACTGAACGAGCGGGAGATACCGCTGCCTTTGCCCACAGCGCCGCCGCCACCATTCGAGGAGGATGAGTTCTCACCGTTCGATCAGAACGAGCCCTCTGACTTCTAACCCGCTCTTATCGCGAGGTCGCGCTTTCTCGCCCTGCGGCACTGAGCGCCAAGCTATTGGCGCTCAGTGCTGTTCCAAGATGCTGCCGCGGCCGAAGATGCGGTCCTTCACTCCGCAGCGGCGCAGGGCATCCCAGTACGTTACGGCGTTGATCGCCAGCACTGGCTTGCCCAGCCAGCGCTCGGCCTGCGCGCAGATGTCCATGGCCGGCAGGTTGGTGCCCACTTGCACAATGGCTTCGGCATCGTCGCCGTCCAGTTGCTGAATCGCCGCGCGCATTTCAGCGCCTGTCGTGTGCGCGATTTCGATGGGCGACGGACACTTGAGGCCGAGCAGCCGCACAACGTCGAAGCCCGCCTCCACGAAGTAATCGCGCACCTGCTCATCGCCGCGCGGCATGTGCGGCGTAAGCACGGCGATCTTCCCGGCTCCGAAGGCGCGAAGCGCCGCCGCGGTGGCCGCGGAGCCCATTGATACGCCCACGCCCGCACGCTCGGCAAGGCTGTCCTGCAGTTCCGCCGCCTGCTTCACGCCGCCCCAGAATGCCTCCAGAGCCACGCCCATGATGATGTGGTCCACCTGGGCGGAAGCTACGCGGTCGATGGCATCGCCCATGCCGTCGCGCATCGCCTGCACATGCTCTAGAAAGTCCTTTTCGGTGGCGATGCTGCGCTGGCGGATGCTTACCCGCCCGGTGTGGTTGGTTATGCCCGGCGGGCGCAGCAGTTCGCATTCGGGCTGCACCGTGGTGTTGGTGGAGGGCACGGCAATGCCAATGCGAAGGCGGTGGCCATGGTAGTCGGTCACGGCGATTCTCCGGCGGAAACGGGCTCGCGGGGATTGTAATTGCCTGCGAAATGGTTGAGTATCTGCGCGCATGTCGAATTCTCAATCGTCAACAGGGGGCGTTTACCGGCTCCTTGGGTTCATTCCACTGCGCCTGGAGGAGGGGGTGCGCAGCCGCCATGTGAACGCGCTTTATTTCGGGGCGTTTTTCTCGATCGGCCTGCTCACCTTCATCAATGTGCAGCAGGGCTATTTGTTCACCAACCTGGGCATTCCCGAGGAAGACTGGGGCGGCGTGGCCGGCGGACTCGTGCTGCTCAACGAAATTGTGGTTCTGGCCACTGTTTACCTGCTGGGAACCCTGTCCGACCGGGTTGGGCGCCGCGTGGTTTACGCGCTGGGCTTCAGCATGGTGGGCATTTGCTACGTGCTCTATCCCATGGCCACTTCGGCCCAGCACCTGTTTCTGGCGCGACCGATATTCGCGTTTGGCGCGGCGTGCATTTCCGCCATGCTGGCTTCGGTTATCAACGACTACCCCGACGAGGCATCGCGCAGCCGGTTCCAGGCGGTGGCCTTCATACTCAACGGAATTGGAATCAGCGTGGTCAACGGGATGGCCGGTCGGCTGATCAGTTGGTACAAGGATCTGGGCCTGGAATCGCTCATGGTGGGGAGGGCCACGTTCTGGACCGCGGCGGGTGTCTGCCTGGTGGTGGCGCTGGTGCTGATTACCTTGCTCAAGCCCGGCGCGCCGGCGCAGGTTTCGAAGCGGGAGGGCGTGTTCAGGACTGCGGGCGTGGCGTTCCGCGCGGCGCGCAATCCCAGAGTGGCGCTGGCCTATATCGGCGCGCTGGTTTCTCGCGGCGACCTCGCGGTCGTTAGCGTTTTTTATTCCCTGTGGTTGCGGCAGGTTGGAATGGAGCAGGGCTTGTCCAGCGAGGAGGCGCAGGCGCGCGCGGTTCTCTTCTATATTGTGGCTCAGGCGTTTGCGGTGCCGTGGGCGGCGATCATGGCGCCCATTCTCGACCGTATCGACCGCGTGGCCGGCATTGCGATCGCCATGTTCCTTGCTGCCTGCGGCTACCTTTCCATGCCTTTTTTCCCTG
>RKRP01000106.1 GCA_007571315.1 Gammaproteobacteria bacterium | reverse complement strand
CAAGTTTGAGCGTGCGCTCCACCGCGTTGTCGATCTGGCTGCCCTGGCTTGCTTCGCCGAGGCTGTCCAAAAACTCGGCGGCATGACGCGCGGCATTCTTGTCCGCGGCGCCAGCGGGGCCTCCAAGCGCCAGCCAGGTTCCTTCCACCCAGCTTCGAAAGTCCAGTTGCCCGCGCAAACGCAGCGCCTGCTCCAGCACGGGCGCGACCCGGGCCAAACGCTCGCGCCCGTCGCGGCTGAGCCGTTCAACGCGGGCGCTGTCGCGCAGAAGGTCCGGGATGATGTCGCCGGGCGCATCATGGCAAAGCGCATGCAGGTCTTTAAGCGAAAGCCCGCACCATGGCGCCCGCAAAACGGCCAGCCAGGCGATGCGGTCGGACAGTTGCGCCAAAGCGCGGGCGATCGCGGCCAGGTCCTGAACCACGCTGATACGCTTGCGGCGGTCGAACTCGGTTCGGCTTACAGCGATGCCGGCATTCCCCAGCGCGTTGCTGATGTCCTCGCCGTGGGTGCGGCTGCGGACCAGGATTCCGATGGTTCCATCGGGGTGGTTTGCGAGGGTGTCCCGCACGACCTTCCCAACGATCTCCACTTCCGTCTCGCGGTCGCTGTTGCGAAAGTAGTGCAGCTTCACATCCGCGCCTTCGGGCTGGAGACCGGACTGCGGCCTGGCCTCGGGCGCGGGCTGGCAGGGCGTGTAGGCCACGGCGCCCATCAAGGTGTCGCCCTCGGTTGGGAAGACCCTGGGGAAAATCCTGTTGAACCAGTCCACCAGCGCAGGCGTTGAGCGGAAGTTCACTGTCAGTTGCAGCAACTCGGGCTTCAGATTCGCCAGGCCCTGCTCGCGGACGCTGAGGTAGCCGCGCACATCGGCTTCGCGGAACCCGTATATGGATTGCATGGGGTCGCCCACCATGAACACGGTTCGGCCATCGCCGTCCTGCCACTCCCGGGTCATCTGCCGGAGCAGGTCGAGCTGGGCGCGCGAAGTATCCTGGAACTCATCAACGAGGATGTGGCGCAGCCGCGTATCCAGGCGTTCAGCCAGCAGCGACGGCGGGTCGCCATGGCCCAGTGCCTTGAGGGCCGCCTGGCTAACCTCCGTGTAGTCGGTTTCGCGGCGTTGCGCAAACAGCACTTTCAACTGCGCAAAAGCGCCGCGCAACACCCGCATGACCGATTGCGCCCGCTTCGCATGGGCATCTTCATAATCCGGCGATCCCAGAATCCTGACGCGGCACAATCGTTCCCGGAAATCGCCCGACCCCCTAAGCGCCTGCTCCAGTTCCCTGGACACGGACAGTTTCTTATTGAGCCGGTCGCGCCATGCGCCCTTCTTCGTAAGCAGGCCTTCCGCCGCGCGCGCCCATCCGGGCAGCGCGTCGGGGCTCGATGGATCGTTCGATTCGCCATCCTTCACCCAGCAATTGGCGAAGACACGCTCAAATTCGCCGCGATATTCCCCCAGGCGCTCCAGCATCCGGCCGAGGTCGCGGCCTGCAAGGTTGCGCAGCGCCGCATTGAACGCCTCGGCGTTGTCCACCGCACCCAGCAACGGCAGCCATTGTTCGCGTTTGGCCAGCATTGCGGCCACCCGCTGAATAAACTTCTGTCCGCTTCCGTCCAGGTGGCGAAGCAACTCCTGCGCATCCTCATCGCCATGCCGAATGCCGTCATGCAGCAGCATGCGGGCGGCCATTTCGTAGAGCGCTTTCGCGTCGGACCGCAGGTTGCCCAGCGCTCCGCCGCCGCTGGACACGGGCGAACTTGCCGCCAGCCAGGAACCCAGCGAGTCGATGGTGATGATGCGCAGGCGCGCGGGATTGTCCAGCAGGTCCCAGCCGCGCCTGACGGATTGCTCAAGCGCGCGCCAGGCAAGATCAAGGCTGCGCCGGCGGTGAGGCGGCGCGTGGCTGTTGTCCTGAGCGGCCTCCCGCAAGCTGCGGGCAACGCGCTCGCGCATTTCCGCGGCCGCCTTGCGCGTAAAGGTGATTGCCAGCACCGCGTCGGGCTCGGCCTCGCGCCCCACCAGGCGCAGGTAGCGCTGAACCAGAATCTCGGTTTTGCCCGAGCCGGCGGGCGCCTGCACGATGAACGAGCGCTGCGGGTCCAGCGCCCGCTCGCGCGCCGCCTGATCGCCAGGCGGCTGATTGCCAGCCCCGGTCATGCCCTCTCCAGTTCCTGGATGCGGCTCAGCACCTGGTACTGCCCGCGCGCGCTGTCATCCCGGGAAAAGACCTCAAGACGCGCATCGCCCTCGGCCAATGCGCGCGCCGCCGCTTCCAGGGCTTTGCGCCAGCCCTTCAGGACGTTTTCCCATTTCTTGTAACGCCTGAACTCGGAGCGTCTGGAAATCGGCGTCAGCCCCGGAATCGTGGCGCGCGGGTCGCATAGGCCCTTCATCGCCGGCGTTTCTCCGGACAGGAACCCATAAGCAACGCCAGACACGCCCGGCGTGACCAGCGCATAGATCGGAAGCTGGCTGGAACGCAGGCGCGCCGGATTGAGCCACGTCAGCAAAAGTTCCTTGCCAGTCTTGTAATCCAGCACCAGCGGGCCAGCCTTGGATGCCGCCCGGTCCACTCGGTCCAGCCGCACCCGCAGGGCAAGAGGCCCCAATTCCAGTTGCTCCTGCTTCTCCAGTTCCTGAACGCTGAATTCGCCGCGCCCAATGTCATGTTCAACCCAGTCCAGCGTCAGCTGCGCCGCCCGTTGGCGCTCCATTTGCAGCAGCCCCAGCACCAGCGGCCGGTTTCCCGGCGGTTCTTTCCCGGGAATGTCCGCGGCCCATTCCTCCAGGCTGGCGCGCAGGCCAGGCAATGCGGCCTTCAGCGCCGCGGCATCCTCAAACTCGGTATAGAGCCGGCACAAGAGCGCGTGAATGATGTTGCCGCGGTCCAGCGGGCTGATTCCGTCCCAGGGCCTGGGATACTCGGCGGCGCGCAGCCGGTGCTCGGCAAAGGCGCGAAACGGATTCTTCAGTTGATGATCCATCAGGCGCGCGCCGCCGCTGATTTCTTCATTGTCCTGAAGCGGCGGCGCGGCATCGTCCTCAAGCGTTTCCAGCGACGCGCTGGCTCGGAGAATCTCAACGTAGGCCGCCGCCGGCTCCGCGCCAGCCACAGTGGAGTGGGCGCGCAAGGGAATCGCGGCAATCAGCGGGCTGCAGCTTGTCTCCACTCCCTCTTCCGCAACCTTGGACCAACTGAACACAACCTCCTCGGCGCCGCGCAGCAATGCTTCGGTTTGCCGCCTGGCCTGGGCCAGCGCCAACTGCGCGCTGGCCTGGGGCATTTTCATGCGCCTTTGCAATCCGAGCGGCAGCAGCGGCGCAGGCATGATTCCTCGCGGCCACAGGTTGGCGCCGGCGCCCGCCACCCATAACCGCTCGAAGCGCATTCCGGCGGACTCCTCCACCGGCGCAAGCTCCACAGCCTGATCCGGCCCCTGCGGCTGGAACTTGCGCTCCCTGGCCATGGCGCTCAAGCGCGACAGCGCCTCGGGCAGCGGAACGGGCTTTGCCGAAACCGCGTCGCAGCCGCCAAACTCCGAAAGCAGCCGGCCGAAGGCTTCCAGAGCCTGCTGCTCGCTGCTCGCCAGCGGCCGGTTTCCCGGCCAGCCCAGTTCGCGCAAAAATGCGGTGAACACTGCCGCCCAGGCGCGGTAGGAATGCGCCCTGCCCTTGCCGCGGGCTTCGCGCGCCGCTTTCCATGCTTGCTGAAGCGCCTGCGCCAGCAGCGGCGCTCCGGCGAGAGCCCGCGCCATAAATTGCGCGCGGGTAATTTCCCCGCCCACCAGTTTCTCCCGTATCCGCCGCTCCAGGCGGGCGCGCTTGCCGGCTTCCGAGTCCGAACCTCTCAGATACGCGCCGCGCAGCACCCGGCTGAGCACTTCAAAATCCACCGCGGACGGCAACAATTGGAGCGCATCCAGCGCCATTTCCGCGGGGCCGGAATGTCCCAGCGATGGCGCCTCGGCGGAGTTCAGCGGGGCGTCCTGGGGAAACCCGCGGGCCTGCCAGGCCGGCTGCATGCGGTTCAGCAGCGCCCGCCGCGCCCTAAGGGCGCGGTCGCTGAAATCTATCAGCACCAGTCCGGCGTTGCCTTCAACAACCCAGTTGGCAGCGGCCTCCAGTTCCTCGTCCGCGGTCTCATACCGGATTTGGCAGATGCTGGCCGCCCTGGGCGCAGGCGGGCCGTCCTCAATCAGGACTCCGGCGCCGCGCGCGGCCTCAAGCAACCGGGCTTGCGGCGGCGGCAGCGGATCGTTGAAGCCCAGCAAATAGAGCGGCCCGCGAGCGGCAATCGCCCCGCTTCGCACATCCTGCGCCAGCAGTTGCGGCAGCGCCGCAGGCTCCAGCCAGCCTCCCGATGCGCATAGTTCCTCATAGCGCGCCGCCCAGCGGGCGAAGCGCTGCTCATCCTCGCCATCCGCCTCACTTTGCAGGCGCTCAAGGCTCAGCCCGTATTCGAGCGCCATGTTCCAGCTCCTTCGGGCCAGTTCGGCGTTTTGCTCCAGGTCGAATCCCGCTATTGCATGCGTTCGCAGCGCTTCCTCCCAGAGCATCAGGGAGCCGTGGGAAGACAGCAGCGTGAATTCGCCCGCCTTGCCGCCGCGCAGCAGCGAGTCCTCCCAAAGCTGCCGCGCCCATTCCTGCCAGGACATCACGGCCGGACGCCGCCACACGCTTGCGTTGTGGGAGCGGCGCCATTGCCCGTAGCGGAACCGCACGCGCCGCGCCAGCCTCGCGGTGCGGGCGACCGCCACCGCCCCCTTGCGGAGGGCGGGGAACAATTGCTGAGCGAGGAGTTCCGGGTAGGAGGGCGGATTCACAAAAAAGAACGATATGGCGGATTACCCTGAAAGGTTAAGCTACGCCCGCTCGATTGTCATTCGCTTCACCCAAGCCGCATGGAATATCCGCTGCTCCTCGAACCCATCACGCTGGCCGGCCGCGCGGTCCGCAACCGGGTGGCGCACGCTTCAATGAGCACCCGCTACGCGCAAAACCAGGAGATTGCCCCGCGCATGGTGCGCTACCACGCCAACCGGGCCGCCGGCGGCGCGGGCATGATCGTAACGGAACCGCTCAACGCGCTGCCCTGGCAGAACCACTCGCACCGCCCCGCGCTGTTCGAACCCAACAGCCGCGGCGCCCTGGCCCGCTGGGCCGAAGCGGTGGAAAGCCTGGACTGCCGCCTGCTGGGGCAATTCCAGGATTCCGGCCGAGGCCATCGCGAAGCCGGCCGTTCGCAGCAAGCCTGGGCGCCGTCGGCGCTGCCGGACGACCTGAGCTGGACCATGCCGCGCAAGATGCCCCGCCAGCGCATCCACGAGGCCATCGAGCGCTTCGGCCTGGGCGCCCGGCGGCTTGAGGAAGCGGGCTTCAGCGGGGTTGAGCTGTCCGCCGGGCATGGCCATCTTTTTCATCAGTTCCTTTCGCCAGCCGCCAATATGCGGGACGACGAATATGGCGGAGACCTGGAAGGAAGAACGCGATTTCTTCGAGAATTGATGCAAATAATATCAAGCACTTGCAGAAATGATTTCATAATTGGATTGAAGTTGCCGGGCAACGACGGAATCCCGGGAGGCATCAATCACGCCGAGTCCGCGCGCATTACCGCGCGGCTGGCCAAAGACGGCGGCTTTCATTACCTGGCGTACTGCGACGGCTCGCATTCCAATACGCTGGAAACGCATATTCCCGACATGAGCTACCCGCGCGCGCCCTATGTGGAAGGACACGCGAAAATCGCTGCGAATGCGCCGGGCGTGCCCCTCATGGCGCTGGGACTGATTACCGACCCGGCGGAAGCGGAAGGCATCCTGGCGGCTGGCGCCGCGCACATGGTGGCGCTGGGCCGGCCGCTGGTCACCGATGCCGCCTGGGTGAAGAAAGCCGCTGAAGGCCGGCAATCGGAAATACGCTACTGCGTGTCCTGCAACACCTGCTGGGCCACCATTGTCGATCGCCGGCCGATTCGCTGCGACAACAACCCTCGCCTGTCCGAACCGGATGAAGTCGATTACTGGCCGCAACCGGCCGGCGGCAAACGGCGGCGCGTGACGGTGGTGGGCGCGGGGCCCGCCGGACTGGAGGCGGCCTGGGTCGCGGCGGCGCGGGGCCACGAAGTAACGGTGTTCGGGGCATCCGAGCGCCCCGGCGGCAAGGCCTGGCTGCATGCGCAACTGCCTGGCGGCGAGAACATAAGCAGCGTTTACGACTATCAGGAAATGGCTGCGGCCAAGGCGGGCGTCAACTTGCGCCTGGGAATCCGGGCCACAGCGGACGACATACGGCAATGCGATCCGGACGTGGTGATTCTGGCCGGCGGCGCCACCATGCTGTGGCCTCACGGGTGGCCCGATGATTGGCGCGAATTCGTATTCGACCTTAGGGAAGCGAGCCGGGAAATGCTGGAGCGCCCAGGCGAAACCATAGACGGCACCGCGGTGTTGTGGGACCAGGACCACACCCTGGCCACCTACGCCGCCGCCGAACTGCTGGCGCAGCGCTTCTCCCGATTGGTCATCGCAACTCCCCGCGAGCGCCTGGCCAGCGATGTGGGCCTCGTCACCCGGCAGGGAATCTACCGGCGCCTGTACGCCATGCCGAACGTTGAAGTGGCCCTGCTTTCCAACATCGACGCCAACTCCGCTCTGGACGAAGGCCGCGCAAGCTGCCGCAACGCGCTCAACGATTCGCTGGCGCAAATCAGCGATCTCGCCATGCTCACCTGGTCCGGCAGCCGCGCCCCCAACGACCAACTGGCCGCTCCGCTCCGCTCCAAAGGCCTGCAAGTCATTTGCGTAGGCGACTGCGACATGCCCCGCACCCTCCTCGCCGCCACCGCCGACGGCCA
>RKRP01000044.1 GCA_007571315.1 Gammaproteobacteria bacterium | reverse complement strand
GGCGCCCGGTTTGTGCCTGCGCAAGGCCATCTCGCCCGTTTGCGCCAAATAAAATCAGCCGATGAAATTGAACTGATGCGGCGTTTATCGCGCATTGCCGATCAGTCCATCCGCAACGCCCTGGATGATGCAGGAGCGGGCAGCACGGAAATGGACGTCGCCGCCGGGCTGACCCGCAACATCTACAGCCTGGGCGCCGATGACTACAAGCTGATGATCGTGGCCACCGGGCCGCGCAGCGTTTTCCCGAATGTGGGTCCCACGATGCGCCGGCTTAAGAAGCAGGATATTTGCCGCGTGGAGATATTCTCCGTTATTAACGGGTATCACGCCGGAGTGTGCCGAACGGCCTGCGTGCGATCGGCGCCTGCCCGCGCTGAGGAAATCTGGCAAAACCTGGTGGAATGCAAGTACAAGGTGCTGGACATGATTAAGCCCGGCGCCCGCTCCAAAGAGATTTACGAAGCCTTCATCAAGCATCTCGGCAAGCTGGGCCTGCCGCCGATTCAATTCATCGGACACGGCATTGGCCTGCACCTGCACGAGGAGCCTTATCTGGGCATGTACTCGGATGCGCCTTTGGAGGCGGGCATGGTATTGGGCATCGAGCCTTTGGTTTATGACACCGGCTATGGCTTTGGGATGCAGAACAAGGATATTGCGCTCGTTACCGAGACCGGCTCGGAATTGCTGTCGGACGTGACCAACACCGATACCCTGCTGAAAATCAGCTAAATGGCTCCCGCAGCGACTTGAAGACTCTGATCGAACATCTGGAATTCATCCTCACGGTGGACAGGGATGACACCGTGCTGCGGGATGCGGCCCTGGTGATGCGGGACGACAGGATTATCGACCTGGGGCCTTCGGCCGAAGTGCTGAAAAGGCATGGCCGCGAGAGCTTCGACCGGATCAGGGACGGGTCGCTCAAGGGCGTTTGCCCTGGCTTTATCGACTCGCACGTGCATTTGTCCGAAACCCTGTCGCGCGCAGTGTTTCCAGACAATCTCAACACCCGCGCCTGGGTTTTTCACTGGGCGAAACCGTTTTATGCGCACATCAGCGCGGAAGACGAGTACTGGGGGGCCTTGCTGGGCATTACCGAGATGCTTCGCTGCGGCACCACCTGCTTTCTCGACATGGGTTCGCAATACGACCCGGGCATTACGGTGCGGGCCATGGAGAAAACCGGCATGCGCGGCATCACCGGCCGTCATGCGGCGGACAATCCCCCGGAAATCCTGCCCCGAGGCTGGTCGGACGAAATGGTGAAGCACCATTTCTTTCCGAGCGCGCCAGAGGCCTTGAAAACACTGGAGAAATGCGTCGAAACCTATAACGGCCGCCTGGATGGGCGCGTTCGCTGCTGGGTGAACATCGAGGGCAAGGAGCCGTGCACGCTTGAGCTTCACGTGGGCGCGCGCAAACTGGCGGAGCGCTTGGGGGTGGGCACCACCTACCACCTGGCCACCAGCATCGAGGAGGCCAGGGTGTGCGAACACAAGCACGGCGTGTGGCCGATTACCCGCATAGAGCGCGCCGGAGGGCTGGGCCGCAATCTCGTCATTGCCCATGGCGCCGCGGTGGGCGATGATGAGGTGCGGACGCTTGCCCGCCATGACACCAAGGTGGCCTTTTGCCCTTCTTCCTCATTCAAGCTGGGCAAGGGCGCCACTGCCATTGGCAAATATCCCGAGCTTGCGGAGGCGGGCGTTACCGTGAGCCTGGGCACCGACGGGGTGTCCGCCGCCGGCAACATGAACATGATGCGGCAGATGTTCATGGCGGCCGGAATGTTCAAGGACGCGCGCCTTAAGCCGGATGTGTTCACTGTGCGCCAGGCCTTGCGCGCCGCCACCATCGAAGGCGCCAAAGCCTTGATGTGGGAGGATGAAATCGGCTCTCTGGAAGTGGGCAAAAAGGCCGATTTTGTCCTCTTCAACCTGGACCATGTTGAGTGGACGCCATTTCACGACCCCATGCAGGCGCTGGTGTTTTCCGCCTCCGCGGCAAGCATTGAGGAAACCTGGGTGGATGGCGTGGCCCTTTACGAAAACGGCAAGGTGGCGAACGTTGATGAGCCGCGCGCCCGGCGCAAGGCGCGCCAGCTGGCCGCCGCCGCGGTGAAGCGGGCAGGGCTCGGCAAAACGGATGTGCCAACATCAACCACGTTGTACGATAGCGGCAACTGAACCGAGGTGAAACGATGCCGGTAGTTACCGTGAAAATGTGGAAGGGCCGCAGCGTGGATCAAAAGCGCAAACTGGCCAAAGCGATTACCGATGCCATGGTTGAGCATGCGGATGCGAAACCCGGCGGCCTGCATGTCATCATTGAGGAATCCGATTTGGAGAATTGGGCGCGCGCCGGGGTGCTGGGAGTGGACAGAAAAGACCTGGACAAAACGCCATGACGCTCGACCTCCTCCATTCGGAAAAGTCCGCGCTGCTGGTCATTGACCTGCAAAATGCGTTCTGCCACAAGGATGGCACCCTGGGCCAGTCCGGCCTGGATACGGTTCGCTTGAGCGCCGTGATCGAACCCTTGCGCCGCGTCATAGAACGCTGCCATCACGCCGGGATGCCGGTGTTGTGGACGGTGCAGGAGCATTTCAGGGAGGACCGCAGGCGCGGCCGCAAACGCCTTCCTTCCCATACCTCCAGGCGCAAAGGCGTATCGGCGCTGGCGGGCACCTGGGATGCGGAAATTGTCGATGAGCTCAAGGACCTGGTCCGGGAACCCGCCCACGTGATACGCAAACACCGTTTTGGCGGATTCTACGAAACCCGTCTGGAGGTGGTGCTGGAGCAACTGGGCGTGGAAGCCTTGTTCATTGCCGGCTTGACCGCCAACGCCTGCGTGGAGACCACGATCCGCGAAGCCTATCTGCGGGATTACGACGTGGTGGCGATAGAGGACTGCATTTCCGGCGTGAACCCTCAATGGGAGGAAAGCGCGAAAAAAGTATGGCGCCAGTATCTCGGCGTAACCTGCGATTCCGGCGATTTCATCAACTGGCTGGAGCGGCAGCAACAGCCGCGCCCGGTGTATTTGCATCACCTGCTGCTGATGGTGAGCGACCTGGAAAAATCAATGGATTTCTATCTCAATACCCTGGGCTTTACCCGGCGCGCGGATGCCAGGCCGCTGCCTGACGGGCGGCCGTTCATCGCCACCATGGAAGGGCTGGGGCTTACCGCCGGCGGCCCCGGCGACCTCAAGCAGGTGGACCATCTGGCGTTCGAGGTCAGAAACGTTGAGGCGCTGTACGGGAAACTGAAGAAAATGGGCGCGCGATTTCCCAGGGGAGAGCTCGGCCCCGGCCCTTACGGCAAGGCCATATATGTGCTGGACCCGGATGGCAACGAGCTGGAGTTGTTTGAAACAGAGTGAAGACTCTGCTAGTACTGAGGACAGTGCGCTAGGCCCATGCGCCTGCGCATGATCTGGAAAGCGATCCGATGAAATTGTTTGTCAAAGGGGATTGGGAGGGCTTTTTCGCCTTCGGGCTGGACGCGCTGCTGGCCTTCATCCTGATGAACAAGCTGTGCCTGGATTTTCTGGGCTTCTCCGATGAGCTTTTTTTCTACCGCATCCTGCCGGCCTCGGCCATTGGCCTGATTATCGGCAACGGCTTTTATGCCTGGCAGGCCCTGAAACTGGCCAGGCGGGAAAACCGCGGTGATGTGTGCGCCATTCCTTACGGAACCAGCACCATCACCATCGTGGTTTACGTTTTCCTGGTGATGTTCCCGACTCAGCAAAAGGCGCTGGCCATGGGCATGAGCAAGGAAGCGGCCGACATCATTGCCTGGCACACCGGCCTTTTGGCCTGCATGGTGTCCGGCAGCATAGAGTTTTTGGGCTCGTTTGTTGCGCACCATATACGCAAGGTCACGCCCCGGGCAGTGATGCTGGTTGCGGTTGCCGGAACCGGCCTTGCTTTCATCAGCATGGATTATGTTTTTCGCACCTATGCGTATCCTCTGATCGGATTCACCTCGCTTGGGCTGGCGCTGATCTTCTACTTCGGCGGGGCCAAGGCAAAAGGAGGCGTGCCGGGCGGCTTGCTGATTCTCTCGGCCGGCAGCCTGATGGCCTGGATGCTGTATTGGGCAGGCCTGCCTTCAGTGGTGCCCTCTACCGACTTCACTCTGGAGCATCTGGGGCTGCACTTGCCCACCCTGGAGGTGTTCAGGGTATTTTCCTCGCTGGAGTTCATCGTCGAATTCCTGCCGGTGGTGATTCCGTTCGGCTTCATATTCCTGATCGGCTCCTTGCAGAATATCGAAGCGGCGGCGGCGGCTGGCGATTCTTACCCGCCCCGGCCGCTGCTGCTGGCGAATGGCGTTGGCAGTTTGGGCACCGCCTTTTTTGGCTCGCCTTTCCCCACCACCATTTTTCTGGGCCACCCGGGCTACAAGAGAATCGGCGCCCGGGCCGGCTACTCCACCATCAACGCCATTGTCTGGACCCTCGTTTGCATTACCGGCACCTTGAGCCTGTTCGCCTATTTGATCCCCATTGAAGCGCTGATGCCGATCTTGATCTGGATTGGCATGGTGGTGTGCGCCCAGAACTTTCAGGTGGCGGAAAAGCGCCATATTCCGGCTGTTGTTCTGGGCCTTGCTCCTGCCATTGCCGGCTATGTGAGCCTGGCGGTGAAGCACGCCATGTCAGCGGCCGAAAGCGCCACTGGCGTCAATTTGTACAATCAGGGTTTTATTGACAGCTTTATCACGATTCGCAGCTTTTACGCGGACGGAATGTTTGCGCTCGGGCAGGGGTTCATATACACCTGCATGATTCTTGCGGGCATTACCTACTATGCCATCGAACGGCGGTTTACGGTTGCCGCGCACTGGTGCATGGTGGGGGTGGCGCTATCCCTGATCGGCTTCACGCACACCTACACGGTAACCACAGCGGACGTAATCGGACAACTATCGCTCCCGGTCCCGGTGTGGACCAAATGGACCACCGGCTACCTTGCCATGGCGGTCGTGCTGTACCTCGCTCCCTGCTTTACCAGGAACGAACGCGAATCCTAGGCGGGGACAAGCGCAAGGGCGAATGTTCCAGCCCTCGCGGCGCGCGCCTTGCCCGCCGCCTATAATCGAATGCAGGTTCAAAACAGCACAGGTCAGGTATGAAATCCTTGCGGCTGATCGCGCCCGCGCTACTGCTGCTGGCGCCCCTTGCGCTGCATTCCGGCGATGACGCGGATGCTCAAGCCGCTATCGCCCGGCTTAAGGAAAAATACGCCAACGCGGACGAAGTGCGGGCTACCCCCATCGAGGGCCTGTATGAATTGCGTTTCGGCTATCGCCTGGCTTACGTGGATGCCGAAGGCCGTTTCGGTTTCCTGGGTTCCGGCGACATGCAGGACGTGTCCACCGGCGAAAACCTTTCCGAACAGAGGCGGGCCGCGGCGCGGCGCGAACTCATGGCCCGCCTGGACGAGTGGGACACGCTTGATTTCCTGCCGGCTGAAACCACCCATCAACTTCTGGTATTCACCGACGTGGATTGCGGATACTGCCGCCGCCTGCATCAGCAGATGGCGGCCTATCACCGCCTGGGCATCGGCGTGCGCTACGCCGCCTTCCCGCGCTCGGGGCCGGACACGGACATCTGGACCGCCATGCAGTCGATCTGGTGCTCCGACAATCCCCCGGAGGCTCTGACCCGGGCAAAATCCGGCGGTTTTGTGCCGAAGCGCCAATGCGATTCGCCATCGGTGCAGCGCCACTATGAACTGGGCCGGCAGATCGGCCTCAGCGGCACTCCGGCGCTGCTTGCTGAAGACGGACGGCTGATTCCCGGCTATGTCCCGCCCGCCCGCCTGGCGGCGATGCTGAACGAAAACGAACCCGCGCAATAGCGCCTGGGCCAGGCCCGGCGGAACTCAGCGCTCCAGGTGCTGGAGCTTGCCGGGCACGTCGCGCCAGTCGTCGGCATCCGGCGGCGGCTCGCCGGCCTCGGTAATGACCGGCCATTGCTGCGAGAGCTCGGCGTTCAACTCCAGAAAACCTTCCTGGCCGGGCGGAATTTCGTCTTCGGAAACGATGGCGTCCACGGGGCACTCCGGCTCGCAAAGCGTGCAATCGATGCATTCCTCAGGGTCGATTACCAGCATGTTGGGGCCTTCGTGAAAGCAATCCACCGGACAGACTTCCACGCAGTCCATCAACTTGCATTTGATGCAGCTTTCGAGAACCAGAAAGGTCATTGCCTTGTTTTTCTCATGGTTTCCGGGCCAAAACCCTCAATTCTTCAATGATAATCAATCCGGCGAACGCGGGGGAACCGTGTCCATGCTCAGCCCCTTGTTTTCGCCGTCCAGGTATCGGCGCAATGCGATCACTCCGCTGCGAAAGGCGATTTGCCCAAAGGGAATTTCATCCGGCGCGAACAGGCCCGCCTCCAGCGATTCCGCGCCCGCCGCGAATTTTCCGCGGAGCAATTTTCCGCGGAAGAAAAAATGCACTTGCCCCGCTGCCGGCAAATCGACAATGGAGAACAGTTCTCCCAGGCGGACTTCGGCGCAGGCTTCCTCGCGCGTTTCTCTCAGCGCGCACTCTCCAAGCGTTTCGTTCAGTTCCATAAAACCGGCCGGCACGGTCCAGTAGCCCAGCCGCGGATCGATTGCGCGCCGGCAAAGGAGAATGCGCCCTTCATGCTCCGCAACGCAGCCCACCACCGGAATGGGATTGCGGTAATGCACAAAATCGCAGGCGGGGCAGACTTCCCGCTCGCGGTCCTCGCCGGGCGGTATGCGGCGCTTTACGGGAGCGCCGCACTGGCCGCAAAACTTGTGGGGGGGCACAGGCACGAGCAGGGCGTGAGATTAGAGTCGCTGCGAAAGGGAAGGA
>RKRP01000115.1 GCA_007571315.1 Gammaproteobacteria bacterium | reverse complement strand
GCTTCGGGCTTCGGGCTTCAGGCGGCGCGGGCCTGCAAGCGCGAGGCTTCTTCGCCGATGATTCTCAATCCGCCAAAAACCATGTCGGCATCGCCGCAAACGTTGATCCTTATGCACTCGCGCGAGTGGGTCCAGGGAGCGCGCAGTCCGGGGAAGAATTCGCTTCCGGAAAGGATCATCACGCCGCGCGCCTTGAGCCGCCGGTACAAGGCGCGGTTGTCGTTGAGCCCCGGGAACCAAAGCCACAGGAACATTGAGCCTTCCGGCTTGTGGATGTAATAGTCGCAGATGCTCAGGGCTTCATGGCAAAGCCCCACGGCTTCGGTAACCTTGCGCTGGTAGAACGGCCTGATCAGGTCTCGTGAAATCCGCAGCAACTCCCGATTTTTCAGCAAGGGAGCCGCCAGCGCCGCCCCGGCCGCCCCCACCGCGAGCTGAGTGAGCGCATTGATGCGCCCGAGGATCTCCGTTACTTCCTCGTTCGCCACCACGATGCCCGTGCGCAGCGCGGGAAGGCCGATTTTCGACAGGCTCATGGTAAGGATGGTGTTTTCATTCCATTGCGGCGCCGCATTCACGTAGATCATGCCCGGGAAAGGAAGACCGTAGGCGTTATCGACGATCAGCGGCGCCTTGCGGGCCCGGGCCACCTCGTCCAGCCGCGCCAGTTCGCTCTGGCGGATTACATTGCCGGTGGGGTTGGTGGGGCGCGACACAACGATCGCCCCCATGTCCTCCACATCTTCCAGGCCGTCCATCCGCAGCCCGTACTTGAACTGCCGGTTGGGAAGTTTGCGGATATCCGAGCGCCGCGAGACCACATCGTTCTTGTTTGCCAGCAACCCCTGGTAGCCGATGTATTCCGGGCACAGCGGAATGATGATGCGCCGCCGCTTGCCGCCGGGTCCTGCTCCGCCGAACAGGTTGAACAGGAAATAAAAGCCAAGCTGGCTGCCCGATGTCAGCGCGATGTTCTTCGAGGTCAGCCGCCAGCCATACTCGTCGCGCAACAGGTCCGCCAGGATTTCGCGCAAGCGGGCATCGCCAAGCGGCTCCGAGTAGGTCGAGGCCATCCGGTCGAAACGCCCGGGGTTGGACGCAATCTTTGCCAGTTCGGCGCGGAACAGTTCGGCGACTTCGGGAATGATCGCCGGGTTGCCGCCGCCCAGCCGGTGCACGCTGTCAATGCCGGGCGGGTTGCACGACATGTCTTCCATCAATTCCTTCGCGCCGCTGTGAGCGTTGAAGGTGCGGACAAAATTGGAGAACTGCATTGGGGAAACCTCTGGAGCGGCCGGCAAATCGCGCTTTTGCTTCAAACCCGCGCTTTCATTACCTTAGATTGCATCAATCCGTCCAAGAATACGCTTTACTGAAATTTGCTGAAGGATAGCACAGCGGCATGCGCTGCGGTCCAGCCGCCCGGGGGACCGGGCCGGCTGGACCGCGCCGCTTGTATGCGGCCGACGCGGAGGGGACTTTCCGCGCCGGCCTTGGGGAAATCAGGAGCCCTGCGCGCAGGCGCCGTTGACCGCCTGCTGCCGCAGCCATTCCGCCGGCCATTCCGAAGGAGAGGGCGGGCCGGTGAAGCGGGCGCCGGAAGGTACGCTGGCGGCATTGGGGAGCGCCTTAGGGGACATCGTTGCTGCTGCGTCAGCGAGCGGTTCGGGAGAAGCCGATGCGAGCTGGACGGCCTCGTTGGGCGCTTCAACCCACTGCCCCGGCCGGGCCGCTTGAGGAAGCGCCGGGCTCGGCAAGCTGAGCGCTCCCGGCTCTGGAACAGCGGCATCCGCCAGTTTGCCGCCCACTTCCGCCACCACTCTTGCATTTTTCGCATTGAGGTTGCTGCGCAGCGTGTTGCCGGCCGCATCCGCGGCGCCATCCCACAGCGCGCCGCGAGCCCTGCTTGCCAGCTCGCCAGCCAGGCGGGCATTGCCGGACGAGGCAGTGTTCGAGCCGGCGCTGGAAACGCCAGAGTTGAGTTGCCCGCTGTTTGGCGTGAACCACATCCCTTCGGCGGCTCCTTCCCGCGTTGGCGCGGCGCTTGCAAAGCTCTGCCCGGCGGGCATCTCAACCGCGGCGGCGGGGTAATCCGCCGGATTGCCCCGAGGGAGGGCGCTTTCACCGGGGCCGGGGAGCGGGGAATCGGCCAGTCCGGCGGATGGCTTGCTGTTGCTGGCGGTTGAAGCGCCGGGCTCGGGATTTCCCGCGCTTACAGGTTCCGCGCCTTCGTCCAGCGGCGGCACGGATTCGGCCAGCACGATTCTGAAATGCTGCGCAACCGCCGGCGTTTCCACCTCGGTGTCCTCCAGCAGCGCGCGGCCATCCAGTCCGATGGCGTCGTTGTAGAACTGAACGTTGGAGTCCTTTTCCATACGCAGAACGCCGCCTTCCAGAGCGACTCCGGCGAAAAGGCCTTTGGAGCGCGCAATCGCCACAATTTCGTTCTCGAGCCGGTTATCGGTGCCCGCAGCGGCCATGCCGCCCAGTTCGCCCGCGGCGTAACCCGCATCCGCGCCGATCGTGAATTGTCCGCCGGAAATCGCATCAACGGCCTTGGGATTTTTGAACACAATGAGCAATTGCGACACGGACACGCCGAACTGGAGGCCGAAGCTGCCGCTGGTGATGCGCACGAACGCTGGTTTGCTCCAATCCCCGGAGCCGAGCTTCCTGGCCAGGACGCCGCGCCCATGCTTTACTCCGCCAAACAGCCCCACCTTGACAAACTCTGGAAATACCGCCACCGCATAGGCGTTGTTCAGCACGTTGGGAGCTTCTTCATTCAGCGAGCCCCGTATCTCCTGGAGGATCGAGGCGGCGTGCATCATCCGGTCGTCCAGCTTTTTGTCGGCAAGCAGCGGGACAGAGAGCAGGAACAGGGCAAGCCCGACAACTGCTTTGCGCATCATTATGGCCTCAGCGTGGCGTTTCCTGATCGCTAAATATACGCATATTCATGGGCTTGTCAATATTCCCTGTATTTTTTTTCAGAAACAGGCCGAGCGCCGCGTCCCAGGCAAGGCACGTTCGCGGCATGCCGCGGCAGCCTCTGGCAAGGATATTTATGGTCGGGGTGACTGGATTTGAACCAGCGACTCCTGCCACCCGAAGACAGTGCTCTACCAGGCTGAGCTACACCCCGACCGCAAGGTGAAAAAACCGGACGCTAAATGGCGCGCTCCGCCGAGAAGCGAGCCAGCGATTCCAGCACGTCGCGAAATTTCGATTCGGGCAGGCCGGCCAATGCGTCCACGGCGCGCCCGGCGGCTTCCCCGGCGCGCATGGCGGCGTATTGTAGCGCCCCCGTGGATTCAATCGCTTCCTTGACCTGGGGCAGGTTTTCCAGGCTGCCGCTGCGCACGGCTTTGCGCAAGGCCGCCTGCTGGGAAGGGGAGCCTACGCGCATCGCATGAATCAGCGGGAGGGTGGGCTTGCCTTCCCTCAAGTCGGTGCCCACGTTCTTGCCGAAAGCGGCCTCTCCGCCCGAGTAGTCCAGGGTGTCATCGGCGATCTGGTAGGCCATGCCGAGCTCAAGCCCGTAAGCGGCCGCCGCCTGTTCAAGAGCGGGGTCCGCCTCGGCCAGTATGGCGCCAATCTGCGCGCAAGCCTTGAACAGGGATGCGGTCTTGCGGCGGATCACTTCCAGGTACTGGCTCTCGGTTACGGCAACCTGTTTAAGGTTCATCAGTTGCAGCACCTCGCCTTCCGCGAGACGGTTGGTGGTGGCGGCCAGCACCTCCACCGCGCGATTCGTCTTCAGGGTTTCGACGATCAGCTCAAAGGCGCGGGAATAGAGGAAATCGCCTACCAGCACGCTGGCCGCCGAACCATGCAGGATGTTGGCCGCCGTCTGTCCCCGGCGCAATTCCGGCTCATCGACCACATCGTCGTGGAGCAGGGTTGCGGAATGGATGTATTCCACGATTACGCCCGCGCGCACTTGCGGGCCGCCGGGCGCGCAGCCGAGCGCCCGCGCCACCAGCATCAGAAGCATGGGCCGCAGGCGTTTGCCGCCGGAGTTCAGAAGGTATTGCGCCACCCGTCCCACCAGCGGAACATCGCTGCGCAGATGCTCGTAAAGCAGGCGGTTCAGCAGGTTCCAGTCCTTGCCGATAAGGCGGAGGGCCTCCCTGAATACGTCGATTCGGGTCACTGCGCCAATCATATCAATTCGGCCCTGGCGCGCTGTTCCGGGAAAGGCCGGGGGGCGGCTAGAATTTACCCTCCCTGATGATTTGAGTTTCAGCTATGCGAGCCACAGCCACTCTTCTTGCCGCCGCCGTTCTGGCCGGCGGATGCGCTTCCGGCGAGGACCGGGAGTTCGATTATCCCGATTCCAGGCGCTCGGACCAGCGCGACGACTATTTCGGCGCGGAGGTGGCCGACCCGTACCGCTGGATGGAACAGCTGGAGTCGCAGGAAACTTCCGATTGGGTGGCTTCGCAAAATGCCCTCGCGCAGCCTTTTCTGGAGGGCCTGCCGCTCAGGGAAGATATTCGGGCGCGGCTGACCGAAGTATGGAACTATCCCCGCCGGTCCGCGCCTTGGCGGCGCGGCTCGTGGTATTTCGAGTTCCGCAACGACGGCCTGCAGAATCACAATGTGCTCTACGCGCGTTCGGGAATCGACGGCGAGCCGCGCGTTCTGATCGATCCCAACACCTGGACGGAGGACGGCACGGCGAGTCTGGCGGGCAATGCGGCAAGCCCCGAAGGGCGCTACATCGCCTACGCCCGGTCCGACGGCGGTTCGGACTGGCGCGACTGGCGTGTCCGTGAAGTCGCTACCGGCGCGGACCTGCCGGACCGCATCACTTTTACCAAGTTCACCGGCATCTCCTGGGCGCCGGACGAGTCCGGCTTCTATTACAGCCGCTACCCGCTGGATGCGCAGGGCCGCGGCGATGATCAGAAGGCGGTGTCCGTGCACTTCCACGCGCTGGGAACGGATCAGTCCGAGGACCGCCTGGTTTTGCAAATGCCCCCGGACGAGGGACGCAACGCGTACGCCTCCGTGACCGAAGACGGCAACTTCCTCGTGGTGACGCTGCAGGAAGGCTACCTGGCCAACGCGGTCCACTACCGCCGCATGGACGAACCGGATTCAGACATCCGCCCCTTGCTGGATGGTTGGGACGCGATCTATCGCTATCTGGCCAACGACGGCGACACCTTCTATTTTTCGACCAACAAGGATGCGCCGCGCCGCAGGGTCGTTGCGCTGGACATCAACCGCCCCGGGGAATGGACCGAGATCATTCCGCAGGACGAGAACGTGCTGGCGGGCATCAGCGCGGTGGGCGGGCGCTTCATCGCGTCGTATCTCAAGGATGTGCTGCCGCTGATCCGGGTTCACGAGAGCGACGGATCAGCGGTGGAGGACATTGAACTTCCGGGCGTGGGCTCGGTTGGAGGCTTCACGGGCCGCTGGGACGATCCGGAAACCTTCTACACGTTTTCAGGCTTTACTGATCCTGGCGCCGTGTACCGGTACGACGCAAGCAGCGGCGAGAGCCGTTTGCATTACCGCGCCGAAACGGCGATCGACGGCTCGCAGTTCCTTGCCCGGCAGGTCTTTTACGCCAGCAAGGACGGAACCCGCATTCCCATGTTCCTGGTGGGCCGCAAGGACCTGGATGCGTCCGGGGATCAGCCGGCGCTGCTTTACGGTTACGGCGGATTCAACATATCGCTGACGCCGCGCTACGACAGCGCCCGGATGGTATGGCTGGAAATGGGCGGCATGGTGGCCATCCCCAACCTGCGCGGCGGCGGCGAGTACGGCCGCGAGTGGCATCTGGCGGGCACCCGCGAGCGCAAGCAGAACGTGTTCGACGACTTTATCGCCGCCGCCGAGTGGCTTATCGAGCAGGGCTACACCATGCCCGGCCGGCTGGTCATACAGGGGCGCAGCAACGGCGGCCTGCTGGTGGGCGCGGTCATGACGCAGCGCCCGGACCTGTTTGGAGCGGCGCTGCCAGGGGTTGGGGTGCTCGACATGCTGCGCTACCACACGGCCAGCGCCAACGCGCGGGCCTGGGCCGACGACTACGGCCTGTCCGAGAATGAGGCGGATTTTCGTGCGCAGCATGCCTATTCGCCGGTCCATCGCGTGGTTGAGGGCGCCTGCTACCCTTCCACCCTGATCACCACCGGCGATCATGACGACCGCGTGGCGCCCTGGCACAGTTACAAGTTCGCGGCCGCGCTGCAAAAGGCCCAAGCTTGCGGCAATCCGGTGCTGATCCGCATCGAAACGCGCGCCGGACACGGCGCAGGCACGCCCACCTCGATGCGCATCGAAGACGTGGCCAATCAGTTCGCCTTTGCGGCGCAGGCGGTAGGGCTGAACGGAAGCCCGTCCCAATCAGGACGATGAATGCCAGCATGGGCGCGCTGTCGTTCGGGCGCGCAAAGCGGAACTTGAAGTGAAGCAGCTCGCCTTTGAGGATAGCGCGGCGATATCCGCGCTGATCCATCGCTATTGCGCAATTCTTGACCAGATGGAACTGGATTGCCTGGACGAGGTGTTCACCGAGGATTGCCGTGTGGTGTACGGCGAGGAGGAGCCGTACATTGTGCAGGGCCGGTCCCGGCTGCGCTCCAGCCTTCGCCGGATGTGGCGATTCCGGGCCACCTCCCATCACAGCTCGAATATCAGCATGCGCGCCATTGATGAAGCCACAGCGGAAGTGGAGAGTTATGTCATCGCCTGGCAGCGCCCGGCTGAAGGGGAAGACACCGTCATCTACGGCCGTTACGAGGATACTTTCGTGCGCACCGCCGCCGGCTGGCGGATTCGCGAGCGTGTCATGTATATCCAGGGCGCCAGTTCAAACTACCGCAACCCGTTGCGCCAAAGCCCCCGCAACCCGCCCGAACCCGGCTGGGAAG
>RKRP01000054.1 GCA_007571315.1 Gammaproteobacteria bacterium | reverse complement strand
GCGCGCACGCAAAAGGCGGGGCAGCAGGCGCAAAATCCGGGCTACAGGTGTTCGAGGATTTCGAGCGCAGCCCTTTCGCCGGACTCCATCGCTCCTTCCATGCCCCGATTCAATTGGGCGGTGTGCTCGCCGGCAAAGTGAATGCGGCCATGAGGCTGGGCCATGGTGGCGGCAAAAGCCGTAATCTGCCCGGGCTTCCAATAGGCGTAGGCGCCGCCGGCATACGGGTTGTTCGACCATTTCCACAGATAGACCGGGGCCAGCGCGCCCTTTAGCGACGGGCGCAGCCGAAACAGTTCCGCCGACACTGCGGCGATGGCGGCTTCCTCGTCCATGTGAGCAAGCTTCAGGGCCGCATGGCCATTGATATAGGCCAGGCAACTGGTTACCGCCTCGGGATTGCCCGGGTCGTTCTTCAGCGCCATGAACCGCCCGGGCAGGGCATCCGTCCACATGCTGGGCGCCATTCCGTCCCGTTCCCAATAGGGCTGCTTCACCGCGTAGTGGATCTGCGTGCAAGGCGTATAGCCCAACTGGTCGATCGCAGCCTTCTGCGCGGCAGGCGGCTCAGGATCGATTGCGATTCTTCGCAACGCCGAGAAGGGCATGGCAATCACCGCGCGCGCGGCGTTCAGCCGGCGGCCATCTTCCAGGATAATCCGCACCCGATCGCTTTCGCTTGCAACGGCCGCAACGGGGCTGCTCAGAAGCGCATCGCCGTTCAAATGGCGCGCCATCGCTTCCGGAATGCGCTGATTGCCTCCTTTCGCCGCTCCTCCCGCATCCGGCCAGTTGGCCTGGTGGATGGCGAAACTGATGGTATGGAACATCATCAAGGCGGACAGGTCATGATGATCGGTCCCGTAGCCTGAATTGAGGCCCGCGCCAAGCTCAACGGCCGCCGCCGCCAGACCCGCCTCCGTAAGCACTTCGCCAACGGACCGGTCCCATTGAGCGAACTCCGGCCGCCGCCAGGCGCCCAGGTCCGATTCCGGGAACGGGTTGAGCTGGGCATAGAGCCGGTAGGGCGGCCGCGAGGGCGGCATTTGCCGCGCCCATTCCTGCCGGTACGGATTCAGGGCATGACCAGGCCAGTCCTCCTCGCGGATCAGCTGCCCCTGGATGCAGAACAGCATCTCGCCCTCACGCGGCTCGGTGCGCGGGCGCATGGGCCCAATCTCGAGGCCGTACTGCCTTGCCGCGTTCAGCAACCGCGCATAACCGCCCCCCGCAGCGTTTGCGCCCAGTTCCGGATGCCCGGGCACGATGTGGTCGGCAACGGTATGGAGCCGTCCGCCGAAACGCGAAGTCGCCTCCACCACCATCACGCTTACGCCCATTTCTTCAAGCAGGAGCGCCGTGTTAAGGCCGGCCAGGCCGGCGCCGACCACGATGACCTCCGCATCCAGGCCGTTCCCCGCCTGCGCGCCCCGCAGCGCCCGGGGCAGCATCCAGGAACCCGCCAGCGCCGCGCCGGCAGCGATGAACCGGCGGCGGACCAAGCGCCCGGCGGTCCCTTGCGGCGCTTTATGCGGCATCCTGGTTACCGAACGGATTGCTCATTTCTTACCTCCCCCCGCTCGAGCCTGCTGCCAAAGCTGGCAAACCACTCCTTAACCGAGCGGGGAAACGAACCGGGTGTTGCGTCAGCGACACTAACACAGCCACCGGAAAATAACGTCATTGAGGGGTCATGGCGGGAGTACTCCGTTATATTGCCTGCACGATTGCTCCGCGCAGGGGGATTGCATGCCCGATCACACGAAAACGGCACAAGGCAGAGAACTGGCCATGGGACCCAGGCGATACTCTCGCCGGCGCTTTATCGGTTCCAGCGCAAGCGCGCTGGCGGTGGCGGCGCTGCCCGGCGCTGCCCGCGCCGCGACAAATTACAAGGGCCTGGACGCCCTCGTGATTGGCGCCGGCCTGTCCGGCCTGCACGCCGCCTGCCTTCTGCAGGAACAGGGGCTTAACGTGCTGACTCTCGAAGGCCGAAACCGGATTGGCGGCCGTGTCTATACGTTGATGGATGTGCCGGGCAACCCCGAAGCGGGCGGCGAATGGATGGGCGCCAACTACGCCCGCATGATGGACACGGCCAGCAAGCTGGGCCTGGAAATGCTTGGGCCTAACGAGGTATCCGACATTCGCGAATGGTGCTACCGCATCCGGGGCGAGTACATCCTCGCCGCGGACTGGCCAGGCCACCCGCTCAACCCCATGCAGGGCGACGACCGGCAAATCCTGCCCCACCGCATGCTGTTCGTTCTGTCGCACAAGAACAATCCGCTTTCGGGCCAGCCCCTGGATGCCTGGATTACGCCGGAATTGGCGCGCTATGACATTCCGCAAACGCATTATTTGAAGGAATACCTTGGTTTCAACGAGGAAACGATTCGTCTGATGAATGTGGTGATTCATACCGACCACATGAACAATACATCGGCCTTGCATGAAATGCGCCGCTACGCGGTGGGCGAGTTCAGCGCCAAGCTGGCCGCCACCCGGCCGGACCTGCCCGCGTGGAGGCAAATCAAGGGGGGCAACTCCCGCCTTCCGGAAGCCATGGCGGCATCTTTGGAAAATCCGGTTGAACTGAACAAAACGGTTTACGCCTTCGAGGACAACGGGAGCGAGGTTACCGCGCATTGCATGGACGGCACGCGCTATACCGCTCGCCAGGCCATCTGCTCCATGCCCTACCCGGTGCTGCGCAAGGTGAAGTTCACTCCCCGCCTTCCGGCGCGCATGGAACGGGCGATTGATGAAATCGACTACGGAACCTCCATCCAAGTGCATTTTCTGCTGAAGAAGAACTTCTGGGAGTTCGACGAACTGCCCGCCAGCATGTGGACTGACGAGCCCTTCGAGCGCTTCGGCGTGCATCACCGGGGGCCGAACGGCGAGCCGACCTCGGCAGTGGCCTTCATCAACGGCAACGATGCCTACAAGTACGACTTCATGACCGATGAGCAGGTCGCCGAGTTCACAATGAGGGCGCTGGAGCGGGCGCGGCCGGCGCTGAAAGGCGCGCTCGAACCCATCGGCATCCAATCCTGTCATCGCGAAGTCCATGGCGGCGGGGACTGGGTGTTCTGGCGCCCCGGGCAGGTGTCGCGGTTCGCCGCGCATATGCGCGAGGCTCACGGCAATATTCATTTCGCCGGAGAACACACGGCCCTGCTGGAGCGCGGCATGGAGGGAGCGTTCGAGTCGGGCGAGCGCGCCGCGGTGGACGCGCTGCTGCGCGCCTGAGCGCCCAAGTGTCGCGGAACACCATGCCGAGTGACCGAACGCCCATGATGAGAATTCTCCTTCTTGCGCTGGCGCTCGGTCTTGCGTGCGTTCTTGCCTGCGCTCCCGCCGCCGCAACCGCCGCGCCCGAGAATGATCCCTTCGCTCGCGATCTCCTAGTGCTTACGGAATGGTTCGAGGGCGAGTTCGACAACGAGGAGCAGCGCTGGTTCCAGGCCGACCCGAGATCGGCAACGCCCTATGACGCTCGCCATGCGCGCCTGCATACCACCCACAAACGCATCAAGGCGCCGGATTTCGGCGAGCATGTCTTCTACGTGGAGGAATACACGGAGAACAATCCGGAAAAGGTTTTCCGCCAGCGCCTGGTGATCTTTTCGTCGGCCCCGGAGGCGGGCGGCATTCGCATGCGGCAGGGCTTCTTCCATGAGCCGGAGCGTTTTCTGGGCGCCCCGCGCAAACCTGGCCTTTTCGACGATCTCAAGCCCTCAGACGCATTTTTCCTGGACCAGTGCGATGTGTACTGGAAGCGCGTGGCCGGGCAGTTCGAGGGCGGCATGCGACCGAAAGCCTGCGTTTTTGGCGAGGGCGGCACGCGCCGCTATTCGGTGCACAATCTGCACCTTTCCGCCACCCGCTACTGGCGGGTGGATTCCACCTTCCTGGTGGCGGACGACAGCCTGCACATCGGAATGCCTGTGGACCAGCCCTTCGAGTTGCGGCGGGTCAAGCAGTTCATCTGCGATTTCACCTTCGACCCGCGCGGACCGGAACCGCAGGCGATCAGGAATTTGCGGCTGCACAGTCAGGGCGGCTCTTTCGATGTCACACGCGAGCGGGACGGCGAGCAATTCACCGTTCTGATGCGCGACAAGGAGTATCCGTACTACTCCACCCGTCCGGACTTCATCTATTTTTCGATCCGCCGCAAGGGAGAACTCGCGTCAATCGTGTTCACCGTCAACGATCCCGACTCGCGCTCGCTGGCCGTAAACACAGGCGAGTTCCTGGCCTCTTGCTACCGGAAAGGCTACGAATTCCGCGAGTCCCTGGAAAAGCTGACGCATCCCGCCCACAACCGCTGATGCAAGCGGCGCTGCCTAGACTGCCGGGGTGAAGCCGACAGCAGCGTGAAACTGGAAGCTCGCTTTTCCCCGGAGGCAGGCGAGATGCTGCTCAAGGCGCTGAAAGCGGCGCAGGCGGAACTGGGCGAAAGGCAAGCCGGGCGCCTAGAATGAGCATTGGAAGCCACCGAGCTGCTGATGCTGTCCGCAGGATTGTCAACTGGTGGGCGCGGGTTTGATTCCCGCCGCCGGCTTCCCTGCCCAATGCGCATTCTAAGGCAAACGCCGCCGCGAATGGGCTAGTCGGCGGCGGCGATCAGGAGTGCGGGGATATGCCTTGCGATCCCGAGCAGACCCTCATCCCGGAGCAATAAGCAAGTATTAGCGACTAGATTCCAGGTTCAGGGCGGGGGGGATAGTAGCGCCCGTTGTTGGTAACGCCGCCGTTCGGATGGTTGATCCGCTGATGGCCTTGAAGGGCGCGCTCCGCGGCTCGAACCGCGCGCCGCAAAGTGGGCGTTGCCCAGTCAGCCAACTCCTCGGTGAAGGGGCGCAAGTTGCCGCCATCCGCCGCCTCCAGGGCATCAATGTAAGCCTCGCGCTCCGCCGCCCGAATAACCGGCGGAGGCAGGCCGCGCAGCACATACGCATAAGCCATCAATAGCCGGGACACGCGGCCGTTGCCATCGCGGAATGGATGAATGGCCACGAAACGATGATGCAGCCATGCTGCTTCCGCCTCCACTGGGTAATTTTTCTTCTGAATGTCCGCATACAGGGAAAACAACCGATCCATTTCGCTGCGGCACTGCTCCGGGGGGCAATACTCGTGAATCACCCCGTCGGGCCGGCGCGGGTTGTTCGGACGGATTTTGTACACGCCCTTTTCTTCAAACGGAACCTGCACGCGGCACCCTTCAAGCGTGAGGCCCACCACGGTCTCCTGGTGACGGGTGAGCAGCGCGTGCCATTCGCAAAGCACCGAGTGCGACAGCGGGCGTTCCTGCTTAACGACGGCAAACACGAGTTCCAGCGCCGCTTCCTGGTCGGCCAGCAGCCCCTGGATAGTCGCATCGTCCACGCCCTCGAACGTGTGGACGCTGCGAACCCCATCCAGACCCTCCGTGATCAACTGCTCGGTAATTCCCCGCCTGAGCGTATATAACCCCTCGATCTGTCCGGTTTCGATGGCGAACTCCCGCCGCCGCTCGCGCAGAAAAATGTCGAGCGGCGGCCGCTCCGTCCCTGGACTCGTCAACTTGGCGCGAATCTCCTCCCAACGCCCAGTTAGCCGAACGTAATCCGCCGACCCCCACTCCTCCGCGCCGCCCGGCATTCCACCAAGCGGCTTCCAGCGAGCGCGTTCCACAGGAGCAGTCATAACATCAGCGGCATCGTCCCACACCCTCATTCTACCTTTCACCAACGCTCACCCCGACGGCATTAAGCACCCGGCTGGCGGAACGCACTCGCTTTTCAGAATTGAGGAAACCCCTTGCTACCCCAGTGCAGGGCGCGGGCGCAGGCTATGATTGCGGGCGGGTTTGCGGGTTTTTGAACAAGTGGCGATAGCAGATTACAAACGGGGTTATGTGGATGGCCGTTTTGGGCAGATCCACTATCACCGCGCCTGGCCTGGCCACGAAGGCGGCGGCAAGACTGCCCTGGCATTCTTTCATCAAAACCACAAGTCGGCGTTCGAGTACGACCTGCTGCTGCGGGAAATGGGGCGCGACCGCGAGGCGCTGGCGCTGGACACGCCCGGCTACGGCAGGTCGGACCGCTGTCCCAGCGTGCCCGCAATGGAGGACCTGGCGGGCGCCATGGCGGATGCGCTGGACGGCCTAGGCTTCGGGGACCAAGGCAAGGGAGCGGTTGATGTGTTTGGCCTGCACACGGGGGTTTTCATCGCCTCCGAACTGGCGCTAATGCGCCCGGACCTGGTGCGCCGCATCGTGATGAGCGGCATTCCCTACAAGACTCCGAAGGAACGCAAGAAGATTTTTAACGGACTGCCCCGCGACGCAAAGCTGACGGAGGACGGGGCCTGGATCATGGATTGCTGGAATGTGATCGTGGCCGGGAGGGCGGAGGGCGTGCCCCTTGAACGCGCGGCGCAGGTGTTCGTGGAAGCGCTGAGCCCTCTTGCAAGGCACTGGCACGCCTACGATGCCGTGTGGAGCTATCCGGTTGAAGAACGCCTGCCTCGGCTCACTCATCCGGTCGCTATCCTGCAGCCTCACGAAATGCTGCTGGACGACACGCGGCGAGCGCATGCGGAGCTGCTGCCCCAGGCCCATTACGTTGAGATCCCGGAAGTGAGCCGGAACATGCTGGATTTGGCTTGGAAGCAATACGCCCGCGAGATGAGGCTGTGGCTGGTTTAGCCGATTTCGGCGGGATCCACATCTACGGACCAGGTTACGCGGCGCGGGCGCTTGAGGGCGCGGACCGCGGGAATCCAGCGGCGCAGGAACTCCTGGAGAGCGGCGCGGCTGGAGGAGCGCAACAAAAGGCGCGCGTGATTGCGGTCGCGCCTGCGCTCCATCAGGGCGGGAGCGGGGCCCAGCGCCTCCACCGCAAAACCGCCTGCTTGCGGCGCGGAGTCTTTCGCGTCAATAAGGAATGCGCGAACGCTCGCCGCTTCCGGCGCGCTGGCGCGCAGCACAGCAAGGTGCGCGAATGGCGGCCAGCCGGTGCTCCTGCGAAGGTCCAGGGCGGCATCGGCAAAGCCCGCATAACCCTCCTTCAGCAACTGGCGAAGCAGGGGATGCTCGGGAAAGCGGGTCTGCAACACCAGCAGCCCGGGCTGCTCGCGGCGCCCGGCCCTGCCGGCAACCTGAACCAGCGTTTGCGCCAGCCTTTCCGGCCCGCGGAATTCCTGCGAAAACATGCCCTGGTCAGCGTCTATCACCCCCACCAATCCGAGGCCGGGGAAGTCGTGGCCCTTGGTAAGCATCTGGGTGCCGAGCAGGATGCGATAGCGACGCTCGCGAATGCCGCCCAGGATGTGTTCCAGCCTGCGCCGGCCGCGCACGTTGTCGCGGTCCATGCGCGCCACCGGATAATCGGGAAAGCGAGCCTGAAGCTCTTCCTCCAGCCGCTCCGTTCCGCGCCCGATCGATTGCAGCGGCCCGCCGCAGTTGCCGCAGCCGGGCGGCGGACGGCGGAAAGCGCCACAATGATGGCAGATTAAAAGATCGCGCCTTCGGTAGAACACCAAACGGGCGTCGCAGTGGCTGCATTCTTCCGCGCGCCGGCAATCCGCGCACATCAGCACCGGCGCAAAGCCCCGCCGGTTGAGATACAGCAGCACCTGCGATCCGGAATCGAGTTGCGCGGACATGGCGCGGACCAGCGGCGCACTCAATCCACCCTTGGGCGGATGCTGGTTGAGGTCCACAAGCCGGGCCAGCGGCGGCCGCGTTCCGGCAACCTTTTTGGTAAGGCGCCAGTGCGCGTAGCGCCCTCTTCGAACATTCAGCAGTGACTCAAGCGCTGGCGTGGCGGAGCCCAGGACCACCGGAATCCCGGCACTGGACGCGCGCATCACGGCCAGGTCGCGGGCCTGGTAGCGAAAGCCGTCCTGTTGCTTGTAGGACGGGTCGTGTTCTTCATCGACTACGATCAGGCCAAGCTCCGGGCAGGGCGTGAACACGGCGGAGCGGGTGCCCACCACCAGTCTTGCCCGCCCGGACCGGGCATCCGCCCAGGCGCGCAGGCGCTCGCCGGCATTCAAACCCGAATGCAGCACCGCCGCGGGCACGCGAAAGCGGGCCATGAGCCTGCCAGCAAGCTGCGGGGTCAGCCCGATTTCCGGCGCCAGAAGCAGACATTGCCGATGAGAGGCCAGCACCTTTTCCGCCAGGCGCAGGTACACCTCCGTTTTACCGCTCGCCGTTACGCCATCCAGCAGGTGGCAAGCATAGCCCTGGTCCAGCCGCATGGCGTTCACTGCGGCGGACTGCTCGGCGCTCAGCGCAAACGGCGCCTCGCGCAGCATGTCCGCAAGCCCCGCGGCACCAGGCTCGAAGGCTTCGGCCAGCCCCTTGTCCTCAAGCGTCCGAACAATCCTCCGCCAGCCGGGCGCAAGCGCGGCAAGCGCTTCTTCCGCCAGACCGCGGCGCCCGGCCGCCAGCAAGGCTTCCAGAACTTCGCGCTGCCTGGGCGCACGCGCCAGCAGGCCCGGCGCGTCGCCCAAAGCCTTATTGCGGCCGCGCCATCGCACGGGCGCGGCCGGCACTTTGCCGCCGCGGCGCAATTGCTGCGGCATTGCATAGGCGAGCACCTGGCCCAGGGGATGGCAATAGTAGTTGGCGGCCCAGCGCAACAACTCCAGGGTGGCCGGATCCCAAAGCGGCTGGGCATCCAGCACATCAAGCACCGGCCGCAGACGTTCGGCGGGCACTTCCGACCCGTCAAGGTGCTCCAGCACGAAGCCCGCGCGCCGTCCCTTGCCGAGTGGCACCGAAACGCGCCCCCCCACAGGAGGAACAGCCCCTTCGCGGGGCGCCAGATAGTCCAGCAAGGGAGTTGCGAAGCGAGGCCCCACGGCTACCCTCAATAAGGAACCGGCCGACATGCCGCCACGATAACCCGAACCACAAAAATCAGGCGACTACGGTTGGCCTCAGGGCTTCCGCCGGCCCCGGTCGCGTGCGAGCGCCGGCATCCGGCATGCCGCCACCGAGTTCCGGGATGGATTCATGCGCCTCCCACGAGACCGGGGCCGGTAGAAAAGAAACGCCCGCCAGCCTTGAGCCAGCCCTATTGCGCGACATCGTCGTTCCAGTCCTCGGTGGGACGCTCGATGATGTTGATCAGCATGCCGTCGGGGTCGCGGCAGGTCATTTCGAGCTGCCGCAGCGTATGCACAGCCAACAGCTGCGGCTCGCAAACGATCTCGCCCCCCAGCTTTACGATGCGATCGCGCGCCGCGTGAATGTCCGTGGCGAAGAAAACCATGCAGCCTTCGCCCAAGTTGGCGCCCCGGCTCTCGCGGCGCAACGGCGGCGGCGAAGGCTTCACTTCAAACAAGCCCACCATCCCGAAATTGAGTTCGTCGGCCTTAACGATCTCGTAGCGGATCACGCTGTCTTGCGGAACCCCAACCAGCGCATGCCCAACCTTGTGCTCTAGCACTCCCCTGGCGTAAACCCCGGTCAAGGCCAGGGCCTCCTTGTAGAAACGAACCGATTTTTCCAGATCGGATACGAAGATGGCGGCGCGCACCAGGCGGCTCACTTGCGGCGTATCGTTCACGTTAAACCTCCCAATTGGACAGAAAGCGGCAACCCGCTGGGATCAAGGCGGTCAGATTAACGCGAACCCGGCTGGTTCGCCGGCAGCGAGGGCATCCACCCCCGCGGAAGGCGGAGCTAGAAACTGCCGGCGGGGCGTTCGATCAGGTTGATCAGCATGCCGTCGGGATCGCGGCAGGTCATTTCCAGGTTCCCGGGAGCGCTGCCCCGCACGACCAGCCGCTGCGGCTCGCATACGATCTCCGCGCCCATGTCCACCAGGCGGTTGCGCACTGCGCGAATGTCCGTGGTCAGAAGCACCAGGCAGCCCTCGCCCACATTCACGCTGCCTCTGCGGCGGCTTACTTCAGGCGGCGCCGGATCGACCTCGAACAAGCCGATCATCCCAAAGTTCGGGCCCTCGGCCTTGACAATTTCGTAGCGAATCGCCGAGTCCTCCGGCACCCCGAGCAGGGCGTGCGCCACCTTGTGAGTCAGTTCGCCCCCGCTATAAACCTCGCGGTAGCCAAGGCCCAGCTTGTAAAAGCGCGAAGACTGCTCGAGGTTGGAAACAAAAAGCGCGGCGCGCACCAGGCGGCTCACTTGCGGCGTGTCGTTCACGATCATCCTCCTCCGTTTTACAGCAGGCTGCTAGAGTTCATGCACCGCGCGGATCAACTCGGCGCACTTGGCCTGACCGTCGCCGTAGAGCATGCGGGTGCGGTCCTGATAGAACAGCGCATTCTCAATGCCGGAAAAGCCGGCGCCTTTGCCGCGCTTGATGACTATGGCGTTGCTGGCCTTGTCCGCGTCCAGTATCGGCATGCCGTAGATGGGGCTGGCGGTGTCGGTGCGCGCCGCCGTGTTGACAACATCATTGGCGCCAATCACCAGCGCCACATCGGTTTTGGAAAATTCCGGGTTGATTTCGGCTTCGTCGAAAATCAGGTCGTAGGGCACGCCGGCCTCCGCCAGCAGCACGTTCATGTGCCCGGGCATGCGGCCGGCCACCGGGTGGATGGCGAACTTGACCCTGACGCCCCGCTTCATGAGCGCCTCGGCCAGTTCCCACACCTTGTGCTGGGCCTGAGCCACGGCCATGCCGTAGCCCGGAATGATGATGACCTGGCGGGCGAAACCGAGCATGACCGCGGCATCAATGGCCTCTACCGGCTTCATGGTCCCCTCGATTTCGTCACCTTCCGCCGCCGTTTCGCCAAAAGCGCTGAAAAGCACGTTGGCCAGCGACCGGTTCATCGCCTTGGCCATCAACTGAGTCAGCAAGGTGCCCGCCGCGCCAACCACGGTGCCGGCAATAATCATGGCCGCGTTGTCCAGAACCAGGCCTTCCAGGCCCACGGCAAGACCGGTCAAGGCGTTGTAGAGGGAAATCACAACCGGCATGTCCGCGCCGCCAATCGGCATGGTCAGCGTTATTCCAAGCAACAGCGCCACGGCGATGAACACCGTCAGCCAGGGCCCGCTCACGTCCAGAATCAGCAACGCGGCCGTCGCAACCGCCACCAGAAGGATCAGGAGGTTGAGCAGGTTCTGACCGGCGAAGCGCAGCGAGCGTTTAAGCCAGCCTTCCAGCTTGGCGAAAGCCAGCAGGCTGCCGGAAAACGATACCGCGCCAATCAGCGCACCCGTTACCGCCAGCGTCACCACCGTCCAGCTCAGGCCGCCGCCATGGCCATCGCTGAGAAGTTCGACCCAGGCGATAGCCGCCGCCGCGCCGCCGCCCATGCCGTTGTAGAGCGCAATCATTTGCGGCATGCCGGTCATCGCCACCTTGCGGCCGCTGATCCAGGCAGGCACGCCCCCCACCAGAATGGCGGCGAGGATCAGCAGCCGGTTTTCCATGTTCGGCCACAGGAACGTAACCAGCGTGGCCAGCACCATGCCGCCCCCCGCCCAGAGGATGCCGCGCCGGGCGCCGGCCGGCGAACTCATCGCCTTCAGGCCGAGAATAAATGCGACCGCAGCGAGAAAGTAGCTGCCTGCAATAAGCGTATTCAGCGTCACTTGACCCGGTTCCTAGTCGCCTTCCTTAGCGCCGTCCTTGCTGCGCCTGAACATCTCCAGCATCCGCTCGGTCACCACATAGCCGCCCACCGCGTTGCCAGACGCCAGGGCCACGCCAACAAAGCCGATCGCCTTTTCAAGCGTGGTGTCGGCAAGGCCCAATGCCACCATGGCGCCCACCAGCACGATGCCGTGAATGAAGTTTGACCCGGACATCAGCGGGGTATGCAGGATTACCGGCACGCGCGAAATAACCTCATAGCCGACGAAGGCCGCCAGCATGAAGATGTAAAGCGCTACAAAACCGTCAATCATTAGCGTTTTGATCCCGGCGCGCTCCCGGGTAACGGATCTCGCCCTGGTGCGTCAGCAGCGCGCCGGCAAACACCGGGTCCTCCAGATCGATAGAGAACTTGTCAGTGCTGATGGCGGGCTTGATGAAATTGAACAGGTTGCGGGAATACATAGCGCTGGCGTGGCGGGCCATCATCGCGGGAACCTTAAGCGGCGCCATAATGCACACGCCCTGATGGTCGATCGTCTCGCCCGGACGGCTCAACTCGCAGTTTCCGCCGCCCTCGGCGGCAAGATCCACGATTACGGCGCCGGGGCGCATCTTCCCCGCGGCGGCGGCGCTCACAATGCGCGGCGAGGGCCTTCCCGGAACCGCCGCTGTGGTAATCAGAATGTCGCAGGCGGCGATATGCCGCTCCAGCGCCTCCTGCTGCATGGCTTTTTCTTCGCTGGTGAGCTCCCGGGCGTAGCCGCCCTCTCCGGTAGCGCTAACGCCCGAATCGACAAACCGCGCCCCCAGGGATTCAACCTGCTCGCGGGTTTCCTCGCGCACGTCATAGGCTTCCACCACCGCGCCCAGCCGGCGGGCCGTGGCGATGGCCTGCAACCCCGCCACGCCGGCGCCAAGCACCAGAACCCGTGCGGGGCTGATAGTGCCCGCGGCGGTGGTGAGCATCGGCAGAAACTTCTGCGATGCGTTGGCAGCCATCAACACCGCCTTGTAGCCTGCTATCGAAGCCTGCGAGGACAACACATCCATGGACTGAGCGCGCGCAATCCGCGGCACCAACTCCATGGAGAAGGCGGTCACGCCGCGCTCCCGCAGGGCATCCGCAGCAGCCGAGGGCGCGTAGGCATTCAGCAGCCCCACCACCGTTGCGCTCTTCTTCAGCCGGGCAATGCGTTCAAGATCCGGCGGCCCCACGCAGAACAGCACGTCCGCCCCGGCCGCCACCCGGCCCGGGGAAGCTTCGATTTCAGCGTTCTGGTAGTCCGCGTCGGCAAAGCTGGCCGCCAAGCCGGCCCCCTTCTCGATAATGACGCGCAAACCCGCCTGGCGCATTCGGGCAAGCACCTTAGGCACAACCGCCACGCGCTGCTCGCCAGGCGCGGTCTCGCGCAGTACACCAATAGCTACGGGCATGCGGGAATCAGGAAAGAGAGGCGCGGCGCACAGCAAACAACGGCGGGGATTGTAGCCGAGGCTGGCTTGAGTTTTTACAATTTGGGGGTATAAGGCAAGCTGAAAGGGATAATTCGATGCTTCTCCTCAACGATGCCGTGGACTTGCGCCAGTGGGTGCTGCGCACCGATGTGGCCGGGCGGCCATTGGGCTGGATCGATTACCGCGACGCGGTGCGCTTGCACCACGCCGGGCAGGTGGCGTATCTCTGCGGGCGGCCCATGTTCCGGATTCGCGGCGGCGTGTGCGCGCTCAGCGGGCGGCGCAGCCAGTTGGAAATCAACACCATCGTAGCCACCCAGGGCGTGTCGGCGGGGCTCAAAAAGCGCTTGAACCATTACACGCCGCCGCTCAACAACCACACCCTGTTCCGGCGCGACGCCCATTTGTGCATGTATTGCGGAGGCCGTTTCCTAAGCCGCGGCCTCACTCGCGATCACATCCGCCCGATCAGCCTGGGCGGCACGGACACCTGGGCCAACGTGGTTGCGGCCTGCAAGCGCTGCAATAATTTCAAGGGCGGGCGGCTGCCGGAAGACGCAGGGATGGAGTTGCTGGCGGTGCCCTTCGTGCCCACCTACGCGGAATACATTTATCTTAAGGGCCGGCGGGTGCTGACCGACCAGATGGAGTTTCTGGCAGCCCACTTTCCGCGCAACAGCCGTTTGCAGCGCCAGTTCGAAAAGGCCGCTTGAACCGGCCGCGGCGCGGCAAGCTCATGACGGCGGGCGGCATCGAATCGGTCTTAAGCGAAGATCGCCAATTTGCTCCGGGCGCCGATTTTTCAGGCCGGGCGCTGCTGGACGAGCAGGGCCTGAACCAGCTGCGGCGCAGCGGCCATGACGACCCGCAAGGCATGTGGGCGGAACTGGCCCGCGAACACCTCGTGTGGCGCAAGCCCTTCACGCGCGCTCTGGACCGCTCGCAGGCGCCGCATTTTGCGTGGTTCGCTGATGGCGAACTGAATGCCAGCGAATCCTGCCTGGGGCCATGGATCGAAAGCGCGCCGGACCGCGCGGCCATTGTTTATGAAAGCGAGAGCGGCGACACGCGCTGTTTGAGTTACAAGGAACTCGGTCAGGCAATAGCCCGCTTCGGCGCGGCCCTGCGCGCGCAAGGCGTGGCGCGCGGCGACCGGGTGGTGGTCTATATGCCGATGTGCCCGGAGGCCATCATCGCGATGCACGCCTGCGCGCGCATCGGCGCGGTCCACTCGGTGGTGTTTGGCGGCTTCTCGGCGCGCTCGCTCTACGACCGCGTGGTTGACGCCCGGGCCCGGACGGTCATCACGGCGGATGCCGGACGGCGCGCAGGCAAGCCGGTGCGCCTCAAGAGCGCCGTCGATCAGGCGCTCGAATACGGCGCGCACCAAGTCCGCCGCGTAATCGTGTTCCGGCACTGCGGAGACGCGATCGAATGGCGGGATGAAAGGGATCTGTGGGCCCACGAAATTACCGCCGCCGCCGATTCAACCGCTGCGGCCCCGGCGGAATACGTTAACGCCGAGCATCCGCTGTTTCTGCTCTACACCTCCGGCTCAACCGGCAAGCCCAAGGGCATCCAGCATTCCACCGCGGGCTATCTGCTGCACGCCAAACTCACTTGCCGCTGGGTTTTCGATCTCAGGGAGGACGATGTCTTCTGGTGCACCGCCGACGTGGGCTGGATTACCGGCCACAGCTACGTGGCCTACGGGCCGCTAGCGAACGGCGCAACGGTGGTGATATATGAAGGGGCGCCCGCCTACCCCGATGGCGGGCGGTTCTGGAGCATTTGCGAACGCTACGGCGTAACCGTGTTCTATACCGCGCCCACAGCCATCCGCGCCCTGATGAGGCTGGGCGATAAGCTGCCGGCGCAATACGATCTTTCTTCGCTGCGCCTGCTGGGCACCGTTGGCGAGCCGATCAATCCCGAAGCCTGGATGTGGTATCACCGGGTCATTGGCGGGGGCGACTGCCCCATTGTGGACACCTGGTGGCAAACCGAAACCGGCGGCATCATGATTTCGCCAGTGCCGGGCGTAACGGCCACCAAGCCCGGTTCCTGCACCCGGCCCCTGCCGGGCGTGCATGCGGCCATCGTGGATGAAAACGGCGAGGAAATTACCGAACCCAACCGCGGCGGCTACCTAGTGATACGCCACCCCTGGCCCTCCATGCTGCGCGGCATCTGGGGCGACAGCCAGCGCTACCGGGACACCTATTTCGGCAAATTCGGCAACAGTTGCTACATTACCGGAGACAGCGCCAGGCGCGATGCCGACGGCTACTTCTGGATCATGGGGCGGCTGGACGACGTGGTGAACGTGTCCGGCCACCGTCTGGGAACCATGGAAGTGGAATCGGCCCTGGTGGCGCATCCGGATGTGGCCGAGGCCGCCGTGGTCAGCCGTCCCCACGAGATCAAGGGGGAATCCATCTTCGCCTTCGTGGTGCTCAAAGGCGAAGCCGCCAACAAAAAAAGCTCGCCGCCCTCGAATGCGGACACAGATCAGCAGGAGTTGCGCGCCTGGGTGGACCAGCAACTCGGCCCCATCGCGCGCCCCGACGATTTGCGGATCGTTGAAGCGCTGCCCAAAACACGCTCCGGCAAAATCATGCGCCGGCTCCTCCGCTCCATTGCCCGCGGCGAGGAAATCAATCAGGACATTTCAACCCTGGAGAACGCCGACCTGATCCGCCAGCTCACCCAGCCCTAACCGAATAGCGCCCCCGCTTGAACCGCCGCCGCCGAGCCCCTTCCCGCCGCATATTGCGCCAACTCAGGATTCAAGCAAGAGTAATAGCCGGGAACAGAATCAGCACGCCCAGCAACAGGGCATCGCAAGCCAGATAAGGCGCTGCGGCGCCAATCACCTGTCCCAGCGTAGTCCCCTTGGGCGCAACGCTCTGCATGAGGAACAAAAGCAGCCCGAAAGGAGGCGTGGTAAGGCTCATTTCCAGGGCCAGAAGCACCACCACCCCAAACCAGATCGTGTCGAACCCCATTGAAGCGGCAAGTGGAAAGAATACCGGGATGGTGAGCAGAAGGATCGATATCTGGTCCAGAAACATGCCCAGCACCAGCATCAAAGCAAACATGAGCAGCAGCTTGGCGTACGGGCCCGCCTCCAGCCCGATCGACCAATCCACCACCGCGGTGCTGACCCCGGAAAAAGCCATCAACTGACTGAACACCGAAGAGCTCAGGATGAGCAAAAACACCATTCCCGATATGCGCACGGTGCTGGTTAGCGCCGCCCTCAGCGACTTGAGGGTCAGCTTGCGCGCCAGCGCGGCCAGCACGGCAACGCTGAGCGCGCCAAAAGCAGCCGCTTCCGAGGGCGTGGCCCAGCCGAGCACGATGAAGCCAACAACGCAAAATATCACTAGGCCAAGCGGAAGAATGTTGAAAACCAGCATCCTCACGCGCTCCCCAACGGGTGCCCGCTCGACGCCATAACTGGGAGCGCTGGCCGGGTTGAAACGCGCCTGGAGGTAGATGACCAGGCTGTAGCCCAAAGCCAAAATCAGTCCCGGAATGATTCCCGCTATCAGCAGAGCGCCAATGTTCAGTCCGGCCAGACTGCCGAGCAGCACACCCAGGGAGGACGGCGGTATCAGCATGGCCAGGCCGCCCGCGCCGATGATCGGGCCGATGGACATATGCGGCGCATAGCCGCGCCGGGTCATCTCCGGGATCATCAGCGACCCCAGCATGGCGGTGTTGGCCATGGTGGAACCGGTTAATGTGGAGAACGTGGCGCCGCCCGCCACCGTGATGTAACTCAACCGGGCCGGCAGCCGTCCAAAAAGCGTCTCCAGCGCATCGAACACTCTTATCGCCAGCCCCGAGTGAAACAGCAGCGCGCCCATGAAAATGAACATGGGGATGGCAACCAGCGTGAAGCTGGTGATCAGGCTGGTGGCGTTATCAACCGCCTGCAACGGGCCAAACCAGTCTCCCATGATGATCCAGGCGCCCACCAGGTTGGCAGCCAGGAACGCGAACGCCACCGGCACGCCCAGCGCCATGAAAACGAACACCAGCAGGAAAACGGCAACTCCAGCGGCCATGCCCGGCTTCCTTGCGGCCTCAGAACGCCTGCTCGGCGTCCGCTTCGGACATGCTGTCGCCTCGCAGCAGGCAGCGCGCGAACTCCACTCCCATCATGGCGAAGCCCAGCGCCACCGGCGCGAACAGTGCCCAGCGCGGCATATCCAGCGAGCGCATCTCCACTTCGCCGCGCAGCGCGCCCTCCACCGCCAGGATGCAGGCCAAAACGGCCACGATCCCGCTCACCGCCGCGCACAGGCTGAAGATGGCCCGGTCCAGCGCTGGACGGACGGAAAGCGGAGCCCGCCGATACAGCACTTCCACCACAATCCAGGCCCGCTCACGCACCAGCCAGGGCGCCGCCGCCATGGTCATGTAGAGCAGCGAGTATTCGGTAAGCGCCACCGTGTAGGCAGGCGGCTGCATCTTCAGGTTGCGCAACGCAACATCCACCACGATCAGCAGGCAGTCGGCCGCGATCAGCGCGCAGGCCAAAAACACCAGACCGTTCACCAGCCCATCCCAAACTCTCGACAGCATGCTGCGGCCCGGCACCTGCTCAGCGTTCCGATTCTGGTTCTTGAGGATAGAACAGGGGTTTCAGGGCGCCTGCGGATGCCGGCGCGCGGCTGCGCAGGCGCTCCCAAACCACCCGGTGGGCGACATCGCGGAAAGCTTCCGGGTCAGGCGCCTCAACACCCTCAAATCCGGTACTGGCAAGTTCAGCATGTTCCTTTATTCTGAGGTCGCCAAACCACTCTCTGGCCACCACCGCGTACTTCTCGGCCTCTTCGGTGAGGATGCGCCGGGCCTCCTCGCTCAGGCTGTTCCAGCGGTCCAGATTGATCTGCAAACAGATCGACAGGTTCAGCACTTCCGGATCGATGCGGTAGCGCACAAATTTCTCCACGCCCAGATCAGCCAGACCCACGCTCGTGAAGGCCAGGCCATCCACGGTGCCGCGCTGCAGCGCCGTATAGACTTCGCGCAGGGCAATCTGCACCGGACGGGCGCCAAAGGCGTACAGCAACTCGCGGTTAGAGGGAGAGGTGCGGATCTTCAAACCGCGCAGATCCGGCATTCCCTCCGGCGTGAACCGCGGCCGCTTCGCCAGATAGATGCTGATGCCCACGCCGGACTGCATCCAGCCGATCAAATGGGAATTGGCGCGTTCTTTCCAGTACGGCTGCAGTGCCGCCAAGGCGCCCGAGGCGCGCGCCTGCATGGGGTCGATATTGGCAGCGAAAATGGCATCGCCTTCCGGCAGCAGCCCCAGGTAGTAGGTGATGCCGCCTAAGGCCATGTCGATTACGCCCCGCCGCAGGGCGTAGAACAACTGGCGTTGCGGGATCACTTCCGGACCGCCGAGAAAGTCGATCCGCACCACGCCGCGGCCGCGCTCGTTAACCGCGTTGATGTAATTCTCCGCATGCTGCGAAAAATTGATCTGCCGGTTCCAGGAACTCACCAAGGTAAGCGTTTCCTCGCCAGCGGCAGGAGCGGCGGCCACCAGCATCAACGCTGCAATGAGCGCGCTGCTGCTAGCCCGCGCCACGGTTCCTCTCCGGCAGCGCGCCGTCGCGCTCGATTTGGCGCAGCCCCCGCCTCAGAAGCGTCAAGCCCACAGCCGCCGACAGCAGGTTCCCCAGGGCGCCGCCGAAAAACACGCCGATCAGGCCAAACAGCAGGCCCAGCAGCCATGAAAGCGGCATGTACGCCAGAAGCGTCCGGCACAAGGACACCACCATAGCCGCCAGCGGTTTGCCGAGCGCGTTCAGGGAAGTGTTGGAGATTACGGTCACGCCCAGCAGGCAATAAGTCCAGGGGAGGATGCGCAACTGCGTAACCGCCGCACGCACGGCGCCCTCGTCCTGGGTGAAAAATCCCACGATAGGCTCGGCAAAGATCGTAAGCAAGGCGGCCACGCCAAGACCATAAAAGCACACAAAACGCAGGCACCAATTGTGCGCGGCCCGCACCCGGTCCATGCGCTCGGCTCCCGCGTTTTGTCCCACGAACGGCCCAATCGCGGCGCCCAGCGCCATAAACGGCAAAATCGCCAGCGCCTCGGTGCGGACTCCAACGCCAAACCCCGCCACCGCGGTTTGACCGAAGCGCGCCACCATCGCGGTCACAAAAGCGGAAGTCAAAGGCGCCATCAATCCGGAAGCGGTGGCCGAAAGCCCAACATGCAAAATGCGTTTCCAGGAATCAAGAATCAGTTTCATGCCGCGCAGGGTCAGGAACTTGTCGCGGCGAATTCCGATCATCAGCATGGCTGTAAGGGAAACCAGGTTGGCGATCACGGTGGCGAGCGCGGCCCCCTGCACCTCCATCCGCGGAAATCCGAAAAGGCCGAAAATCAGAATTGGATCCAGAACAGCGTTCACCAATGCGGTGAGGGTAAGCAACAGGCCGGGCGATTTGGCATCGCCCAGCGCGCGCAGGATTGATCCGCCAATCACGGGCCCCACCACGAAGATCAGGCCCACCAGGTAGATCTCCATATAGTCGCGCACCAGCGGCATGGTGGTCTCGTCGGCGCCCATCAGGCCGAAAATGAAGTCCATGAAAAACCAGCCCACCGCCAGCAACACCACGCCCAGCAGTCCGCTCAGCAGGAAGGCATGGGTTGCTATCCTCCGCACGCGGCGCCTGGCGCCCTGGCCCAGAAGACGGGCAATGACGGAACTGGCGCCCACGCCTACGCCTAAGGCCATGGCGGCCACCACAAACCCTACCGGCTGCGTGTAGCTGACCGCGGCCAGCGGAAGGGGGCCCAGACGGCTGACGAACCAGGCATCCACCAGGCCGAAGGAAATCATGGCCAGAAGCCCGATCATCATCGGCGCCATCAATTCCCACAAATTGCGGCCGACAGGCCCTTCGGTCAGGCGCGCTTTCATGAGGCGCGCATGATACGGGACAGGTTAGAGCGCCGTGACGAGTTCGGCGAGGCTGGACACGGTCAAATCCGCCCGCACTTCCGCGCTCGGAGCGCGGGCCGCGCCTGAGGCAGCGGAGCCATAGCGGTTTACCCAGGCTGTGCGGATGCCGAGCGTATTGGCCGGCTCGATGTCATGGAACAGGCTTTGCGCCGCATGCAGCAATTCGCCCGGATCAATACCCAACTCCGCCAGCCGCGCCAGAAGGAACCGAAAATTGCGCGGGTCGGGCTTGTAGGAACCGATGTCCTCGGCGGTGCATACAAGGTCGAACTCAATCCCCAGCGCCTCCTGCGCGGCAGCGAAGGACTTGCGGTCCACGTTCGAAAGAACCGCCAGCCGGCAGCGCTTGCGCAAACGGGACAGCGCGGCGGCGGTGTCGGGAAATGGCGGCCAGAGAACGATGGAAGCGGCAAACGAGGCGGCATCGGCATCCGTGACCGGCAGATCGAATCGCCTTCCAATCCTCCGCGCCACCTCGGCCAGCACTTTCGGATACGCCATCTCCGGGCGGGCGCTCTGCACCCTGGGCTCGGCATCGCTGAACGCGGCCAGCAATTCGGCGCGGCCGAGCGCGCCGCCGCGCCCTCGCGACCATTCCGAGAGCGCGTTCACGATCCCGCTTTCCCAGTCGATCAGAGTGCCGTAGCAATCGAAACTGATTGCCTTGATCTTCATTCTGTTCCCTCCGCCGCGCGAGCATTCTAGCGCCGTGCCGAGCGATGCGCAGGTCAAAGCGCGGCGGCATAATTCCTGCGTAGAATTGGAACGATAGCCGGGAGGAAACAAAGTATGGATAAAGCAGCCTTGACTGCGGCGGACGCAGGACAGTTGCGGATCAACAAAAGGGAACTGCTCGGCGGCGTGGGCGCTGCCGCGGCGCTGGCCATGCTGCCGCGGATCAGTCAGGCGGCGAGCGAAACCTGGGATTTGATCGTTGTGGGCGGCGGGTCGGCCGGGCTGCCCTGCGCGATATTTGCCGCGCAGCAGGGCGCGCGGGTGCTGGTGGTGGACCGGGCGCACCGCCTCGGCGGCACTCTGGACCGGTCATCCGGGCAAATCGCGGCTGCCGGAACGCGCCTTCAGGCCAAACTGGGCATCAAGGATTCGCCCGAAGCGCATTTCGACGACATCATGCGCATCAGCAAGGGCAAGGTGGACACGGAACTGGTGGGCGTGTTCGTCAGGAAGGCGGCCGCCACCGTCAACTGGCTGAGCGATCTCGGCTTCTCGCCCCTGCCTGGCCATCCGGTGGTTTCCGGCGGGCATGAGCCGTACCTCACCCGCCGCTACCTTTGGGCGGAACAAAATGGGGTGGCCATTCTGAGGGCGCTGCTGCCGCCATTTTTCGAGCAGGCGCGCAAGGGTTCCATTGAGTTCCTGATGCGCACCGATGCGCTGGAGTTGATTCAGGACGGTGAAGGCGCAGTGCAAGGGGTCATGGCGCGGGACGCGGCGGGACGCAAAATCGACCTGCCAGGCCGCAAGGTGGCGCTCACCACCGGAGGCTGCGCCGCCAATCCACGGATGTTCGAGGAGCTGCACGGCGCGCCGCTGTACGCGCAACTGGCCTATCCCTTCGATCTCGGCGGCGGCCTGGAGATGGGCGTGGGCGCAGGCGGCGTGCTGCGGGGCGCGGAGCACTTCCAGACTTTCTTCGGCATGGTGCTGAACGACTTCAACGTGCCCAGCACGCCGGCGCCAGTGCCGGTCAATACCGTGCCCCAGGCCCGCATGCCCTGGGAGATGTACGTGAATTCGGCCGGCCGGCGCTTCGTGCGCGAGGATCATCCCAGCGTGGACGCGCGCGAGCATGCGCTGCTGGCGCAGGACCATCACCGCTACTGGATCATCTTCGACCAGGAAATCATGAACAACGCGCCTGCCATGGTGCGGGGCTGGGACCGCGCCCGCATGGACTGGGCATTCGACAAGTACCACTTCTTCTCGCGCGGCGATTCCCTGGGCGATCTCGCCCGCTGGGCCGGGATCGATGCCGACGGGCTGGCGGCATCCGCGCAGCGCTACAACGCGGCCGTGTCCAGCGGCAGCGATCCGGATTTCGGGCGGAAGCACATGCCCCTGCCGATCGCCAAACCGCCCTTCTACGCGATACGCATGCAGGGCACCCAACTGCTGTCCTTCGCGGGCCTCACGGTCAATCCGCAGTTGCAGGTCTTAAAAGGCAACGGTCAGGCCATTCCCAATCTGTATGCGGCGGGCGAGGTGCTGGGGGCCGGAGCAACCACTGGCTTCGGCATCGTTAACGGGATGCTGCTTACGCCGGCGCTGGTGTTTGGACGCATGATCGGGGAGCGCGTATTCGCATGAAGTCCCACCCGCTCGCGGGCATGAAATTCAATCTGCAAGCCCTGCGGGGGGATCTATTCGGCGGCATCACCTCCGCCGTGGTGGCGCTTCCAGTGGCGCTGGCTTTCGGCATCGCGTCCGGGCTGGGAGCGGCGGCAGGAATGTACGGGGCGATCGCGGTGGGCTTCTTCGCCTCGGTCCTGGGCGGCACGCGCTCGCAAATATCCGGCCCCACGCCGTCGATGACCGTGGCCATGGTTGTGATCCTTTCCACGCATGCCAATACGCTGCTGGAGGCGCTTACCGTGGTGGTGATGGCCGGGCTGATACAGGTGCTGATGGGAATCTTCAGGACCGGGCGTTTCGTGGTCTATACGCCGCATGTGGTGGTGTCCGGGTTCATGTCCGGCATCGGCATCATCATCATGCTGATCCAGCTGTTGCCGTTTCTTGGGTCGCCTACCTCGCCCGAGGGTCCAATGGGCGCGTTGCGCGGCCTGCCGGAGGCGGTCGTCAACGTCAATCCCAGCGCCCTGGCCATCGCCGTGCTGGCGCTTGGGATTACCGTGCTGTGGCCGAAGCGCGCGAGCCGGATTGCTCCTGCTCCGCTGGCCGCGCTGCTTGCCGGATCGGCGCTGGGGATGCTGTGGCTGACCGAAGCGCCGGTAATCGGGGAAATTCCCGAGGGATTGCCCGCCCCCATGCTGGCATTGCCCTCGCTCGATTTCCTTCTGGGCGCCCTCCAGCCGGCCATCATTCTGGCTCTGCTCGGCGCAGTCGATAGCCTGCTGACCTCTCTGGTGGCAGACTCGATGACGGGCACGCGGCACAAGCCGGACAAGGAACTGGTGGGACAAGGCATCGGCAACATGGTGTCCGGCCTGTTCGGCGGCATGCCGGGCGCGGGCTCCACGATCGGGACCGTAACCAACATCCGGGCGGGCGGCAGCACTCCGGCATCCGGCGTGATCATGGCCCTTTTCATGCTCACCCTGCTGCTGGGCCTCGGTCGCTACGTGGAGCCCATCCCGCACGCCGTGCTGGCGGGAATCCTGATGAAGATTGGCTGGGACATCGTGGATTGGCGGCTGCTGCTTCGAATCCATCGCCTGCGCCGCGATCACCTGGTGGTGATGCTGCTGACGCTGGGGCTTACGGTCGCGGTGGACCTGGTCACCGCCGTGGCGATCGGGCTGATCGTTGCGGGCCTGAGCCACGCCCGGCAACTGAAGAGGCTGGAGCTCGACAGCGTGGTGTCCGTGCCGATGCTGGACCGCAGCTTCTTCGCCGACGAGAAGGACATGGCCATCAACGACCCGCTGCAGGCGCGGGTGGGCATGGTAGCCCTGCGCGGCGTTCTTACCGTGGCTTCGTCCCGCAACCTGGTTAGCGTGATTGGCGCGGACATCAAGGATCACGAAATCGTGCTCTTTGACTTTTCCGGCGCCAAGTACCTGGACGACAGCGCCGCCATGGTTATCGAGCAGATTCTGAATGTGGCCCAGGATGCGGGAACCGATGTAATCGTGGTGGGCCTTTCGGGAACCGTGGCCGAAATGATCAACACGCTGGATGTGCTTCGCCACGTTCCCAAGGGCCATGTGGTGGACGATCTGCCGCAGGCGCGCCGCATTGCGCGCGGGCTTCTGGGCAGCTAATCCGAGCCTGAAGGCAAGGCGAAAGCCACCACCGCATCCGACTGAGCGGTGCCGGCGCGGGCGTTGCCGCCGGCAGCGATCACCACGAATTGCCGGGCGCCTGCGCGGTAGGTGATCGGCACCGTCATGCCGGGCGCCGGCAAGGCGCCGGACCAGAGCTCTTCGCCGGTTTCCAGGTCCAGAGCGCGCAGGTTGTGGTCGAGGGTGGAGGCCACGAACACCAGCCCTCCGGCGGTCACGATGGGACCGCCCACGCTGGGCGAACCCCATCCGAACGCAGCCGGCAGCGTAACGCCCATTGCGCGCAAACGTCCCAGGGGCACCTGCCAGCGCAACTCGCCGCTGTCCATGTCGATGGCGCTGAGCGTGCCCCACGGCGGCGGCGTGCAGGGAAAACCCGAAGGCGAAATCCACACCTCGCCCTCCACGCGGTACGGCGTTCCGCGCAATGCGCGGTTGAGATAGTCGCGAGGGCCGTCATGCCCGCCCGCCTCCCGGGGCGCCAAGCGCAGCCAGGTGGCCAGGTTCTCGGCCTTGATGATCAGAAGATTGGTTTTTGGATCGAAGGCCGCGCCGCCCCAATTGCCGCCACCCAGCGCGGAAGGAAACAGGATGCTGCCGCGCCGGCTGGGCGGCGTAAAAAGGCCATCGTAGCGCGATTCATCAAACCGCCTGCGGCACCAGTCGCGGTCAAAAACGGTAATTCCGAACAGGCTCTCCCGACCCAGTTCCTGGCGCGCAAAGGAAGCAATCCCGGTAGGGATGGGCTGAGTGGGAAAAGCGGTTTCATCGGGCAGGCCGGAAGGCGGAATGGGCCGCTCCTCCACGGGAAAGACCGGTTCGCCCGTATCCCTGTCAAACACGAAAAGATGCCCGGTCTTGGTTTGCTGAATGGCCACATCGCGCGCCTTTCCGTCCTTGCGGATGGTCACCAGCAAGGCGTGGCCTGGCAGATCGTAGTCGTACAGGTCGTGGTGAACGGTCTGGAACGACCAGCTGGGCTTGCCGGTTGCCCCGTCCACCGCCACCACGGCGTTGGCCAGCGGAAGGTCCGCGCGGCGGCCTCCGCCGTAGTAGTCCACCGATGGGCTGGTGGTGGGTAGAAACACCAGGTTGCGCGCCGGGTCGGCGCTCATCGTGGCCCATACGTTGGCCGCTCCGGTAACCGCGCTCTGCTCCGGGGGAATGGGATTGAACTCCCAGACCATTTCCCCGGAGCGCGCGTCAAAGGCCCGCACCACACCGTCGTTGGCGTTGGCTACGCCGTCATCCGAACCGCTGCCAGCGATCACCAGATCGCCCAGCACCACCGGCGGCGACGACATGCCGCGCACTTCTCCTTCGCCGTAACCTTCGTAATCCCAGTGCGACACGTAGCCGGGGTGGCCGCTGGCCTCGCCGAAGTCCCGGCAAGCTTCTCCGGTGAGCGCGTCGATGGCGTGAACCGCGCCGGTGAAATCGCCCTTGAAGACGCGCTGCGCGCAGGGCGCGGAGGATGCTTCGGCCTGCTCCCAGTAAGCCACCCCGCGGCAGGTGCTCGGCCGGCGGCTTTGCCCGGCGCGTTCGGCTTCCGCTCCCGTGAGCGCAGCGCGCGCGTCGAACACCCAAACCTCTTCGCCGCTTTCGGCGTTGACGGCAAACACCCGGTTGAAGGGCGTGCAGAAATAGACCAGCCCGTTAACCATCAGCGGCACCGCCTGCTGCGTCGATCCCACCCCGAATTCGCCTTCGGCAAAATCGCCGCTGCGATGCGTCCAGGCGAGCTCCAGGCGAGCAACATTGCCCCGGTTGATCTGGGCCAGCGGCGAGTGCTGGCTGCCGCCGGGGTCCCGGCCGAAGTTCCGCCATTCGCCGGAGTTGCGGGCCGGCCCCGCGGGCTCCTGCGCCTGCGCCGGGCCGCCGGCAGCCGCCAGCAGCAGGCAACCGGCAACGAGGAAAACGGCAAGGAGAAGGCTCCGCCCTTCGCGGGGGCTGGAACGCGGCGCAGTCCTTGCCCCCGCCACAGGAAAGACCATCTGTTCCGGCGGGCTGCTAGGCCTTGCGCGTAGCGTGAACGCGCCCGAAGAACAGCACGCCTTGTTTGGCCTCGCGCACCTCGAATCCCAACTTCGCGATCTCGGCGGGGAAGTGGATGCTGGCAAACTCGTTGCGCCACACTTCCTGGTTCCAGCGATAATCCCACCAGCGGCGGAAACGGCGATACCCCGTTGGCGGGCGCTCGTCACTGGGAAAATCAAACGGCTGAAACACGCCGCCGGGCCGCGTAATCCGGGCCGCCTCCCGCACGATCTGCCTAGTGATTTCGGCCGGAGTTTCGTGAAACACGATGTACGAGGCCACCACATCGAAGTAGCCATCGGGGAAGTCTGTCTTTTCGCCCAGGGCCTGCACAAAATGCACTTCCTGGCCTAGGTCGGCCGCCCGCATGTGCGCGTAACGCACCATTGGCGCGGACACATCAAGCCCCCACACTTCGGCGTCCGGGAATCGTTCCTTGAGCGCCACCGTCAACTGGCCCGGACCGCAGGCCAGGTCCAGCACCCGCAGCACACGGCCGTCCTCGGGGGGCTCCACGGCTGCCGCCAGCGCGCCATGCACCTCGTCCTGATCGTTGTGCCCCATGTAGAAGTGATTGGTGCCATAGTGGTAGATGTGGCCCGCGAAGGGATCGCCCACATAGCCGCCCGGCTGGACATGAATCTCGTGGGACGCATACTCTGGAACCTGAAGATCAGGATTGAGTTTGAGCGTGCCCGGACCGGCCTTGTCCGCCCGGTCCATCTCGGCCAGATAGGCCTCGGCATGCCCGTGGAACTCGTCCTGCAGCAACTTCCAGCTGATCAACTGGCCGCTGATCCAGTAGCGCATGCTCGCGCCGATAATAGGGTCGCCTTCCAGAACATCGCGGATGGCCTCCAGCGATGCGGTTTCCGGGTTCAGCCCCCTGGCCTTGAAGATCTCCCCGGCGCGCTCCTGCGCGGCTCGGCCGAGGGGGCCGTTCGACCAAACCCGAAAGCCGGTCAGAAAGTCCTGGCGGCTCTCCAGATCCAGGCTGGGCAAGCGCTCCAGCTTGCCAATGGCGCCGCGAGGCTCGAAGTCATACGGCAATGCCGAAGGCCGGGTGGAGGAAGCGCGCGCCTTGCGGGCCGCGGCAGGCGCCGAAAACGCAGCGGCCAGCGCGCCCAGTATCGTCCGGCGGTTCATCATTGGTCTTCACCTCCCATGCCTGCGGCGAAACCGGGCGCCTCCTGCCCCGGCCGGGATGAGTTGCCAGTGTAATTCCGGGTGCGGAACTCCATCATTGGCTGCCCGTCGCCCAACTTGCCGACCGTAATCGAGCCGAAGGTGCGCTCAATGAACTGGTCGCGCTCCTGCTGCCAGGATTTTTCTTCCTCGGTGCCGGGCTTGTACGACTCGATCAGATCGCGCGTGACCTTCCCGTGGTCCTCCAGCAGCCGCTCCACAATCTTCATCCGGCGGGCTTGCACCCAAAGCTCGGTGCTGATCGACACCAGCGCCGTCATCAGATGATCCAGGGCCGGATCAGCCATGAACATGGCCTGGTCCGTATCGGACTTGATGAAATCGGCTGTATAGCCGGGATTGTCACTCATAGCAGGTCCCCCAATCTCAGCCTCTTCATTATAGGCCACGCCTCCGCCGCGCCACTCGGCAACCGCGTCCACGCCGGGAGCGCCGAGCGGTAATCAGTCGCGGGAAATTGCGAGCGACAAAATGCGGTCCACGCGGAAGGTGCGCTCATCCTGGCGCAGCGCGCACCAAGCGCGCATTCCCAGGAATTCCCGGCTGGAATAGGAGCGCATCCCCGCTTCCAGGGGCCGCACGCGGCGGCGGGTTCGAATGTCGTTGCGCTTGAGGTATTCCATGTCCAACTCGCTGCGCGCCTTGATGGCCTGCTCGATAATGGCCAGTTTTTCGCCGGTCGATTGCCTGCGCCCGGCGCGTTTGTACTGCTCGCCGGTCAGGAAGCGCTGAACTCGCCAATCGCAGCGGATTGAACCGGCGGCAAGGGGCCGTTTAAGCACCAGGCCCGCCAGGGCAGTGCAACGGCTCAGCGCAACATAAGCCTGACCGGCGGCGAACACCCGGTCCAGATCAATCACCATGCGATCAAACGTCTTGCCCTGGCTCTTATGCACGGTCACGGCCCAGGCCAGCCGGAATGGAAACTGGGTGAATGCGCCCGCGGGGCGGGAGATGATGGACCCCTCGCTCAACTCGAACCGGATCAATTCCCATTCATAAGGCTGCACGCGCGCCAGCCGCCCCGAGTTGGCCAGGCGAATCAGGACATGCTCCTCGCCGCCGCCGATACTCACCTCCTCGATCATGCCGATGCTGCCGTTCACCCAGCGCTCCGCGCTGTCGTTGTTCAGCAGCATGACCTGAGCGCCCTTCTTGAACCTGAGATGCTCCTGCGTGGGGTGGTACTCGCGCGCGAACTCGCCCCGGATTACCGCGCGGGATTCGCGCTCCGGCCCCGGCAAGGCGCGCAGGCGCTCCTCATTGATCGCGTTCGCCTTGCGATTGGTGCCTGTAAGGGTGATGTAGCCCTGCCCCTCTGGAGGCTCGAAGCGCGCGTCCACCCGCTCGTTGAGGCGCTCGATATCGCCGCTTTGGGCAGCGTTCTTGCGAACCCGGTTCAGCAACTCGGCGAACGCCCTGTTGCGCTGCCTGAAGATTCTGGTCAGCTCCACCGTTTCCAGCTCCACGCCCGCAAGCGCCCGGGCGCTGAAAAAGTGCGGGGATTCGTAGCGCTGCTTCAAAGCTTCCCGCTCTATGCCGGTCACCACCGGCGGCAGCTGATACAAGTCGCCGATAAACACCAGGTGCACTCCGCCGAAAGGCTGCATCGGAAGGGGCCCGTGGCGCTTGAGAAACACATCCACGCAGTCGAGCAGATCAGCGCGCAGCATCGACACCTCGTCGATGATCAGGGTTTTGAGGTTCCGGTACAGCGGGACATTGCGCGGACGGCGTTTGCCTGCCGATTCCGGCGTAATGTCAATGCCGAAACCGAAGAAGCGATGCACCGTCTGCCCGCCCACGTTAAGGGCCGCAACCCCGGTGGGCGCCAGAACCACCGGGTCCCAGTCCACCTGCGCGCAGAAATAGCTCAGCAGGGTCGATTTGCCGGTGCCCGCGCTGCCGGTAATCAGCAGGTGCCGCCTGCCCTGCCGCATGGCTTCGAGGGCGCGGGCGAACTCGCCGGTAATTTCGATGTTCCGGGCGTGATGAACCATTCTCGGGACCGCCTCGATTCAGGAAGCGCCCGGCAGGTCCCAATCCGTAATGACGATCCTCAGCGTAGCGCAGGGGCCGCTGATGTACACCCTGCGGGGAACCGTAAGCTGGCGCGCCCGGGTGAGCGCGTTGACCTCGATTCGCCAGCCGTCCTGGCGAAATTCGCGCGCTGCGTTTTCGGGGGAAGGGGTTTCCGTGTGCGGATTGAGGGGATCAGGCAAGCCCCTCAGCCAGAACGGCAGGCTGTTCAGGGGGGCGGCCGCGCACAACAGCTTCAGTTCATTGGCGGCCGCTGTCCCCGAAGCGCACATCGGAACCCAGGCGCCGTTACTCCACAACAGGATGTCCGGACCCTCAATCCGAACGCGCCTGGCGCCCACTCCCCAGGGGCCGCTTAACTCCAACTGTGCCGCGGCACCGTCCTGACGCCATAGAAAACTGGCCTGAACTCCCCGTCCCTCGGCATTGAGCGCCACCCTTCCGCGGGATTCCCAGGCATCTAGGGCCGCGAGCGCGGCGATGTCCAGTGGTGGCCCGCGGCTCGCCTCGCGCGCCGGCGTGCAAGCGGCGATAACGATGCACGCCATCGCCAGCAGGCGGAGGCGCCCGCAAGCTCGTCTCACTGCGAATACCGTTCCTGCACGGCTTCCAGCAGCGCCGTGTCCTCGAATTGCCGCAGCGACTCGCGCAGCAATTCGCGGGCCCTGCGGGTTTGTCCCAGTTCAAACAGGACTTCGCACAGATGCGCCGCTACTTCGGGATGCGGAAGGGTCGCCAGGGCCTGCTCCAGCAGCGGCGCCGCCTCCTCCGCCCTGCCCAGCCGGTACAGCACCCAGCCCATGCTGTCAACAATAGCCGGCGAACCGGGCGCGAGCTCCAGCGCCAGGCGAATGTGCTCATGCGCCTCCTCAAGACGGATGCCGCGGTCGGCCAGGGTGTATCCAAGAGCGTTCAGGAGCTCCGAATCGCGCGGATAATCCTCAAGCAAATCTTCCATGGCCCGAATAGCCTTGCGGTATTGCTTCAGATCCACCAGCGCATGAGCGCGCGCCATGCGCAGCTGGCGGCTGTCGGGAACGTAACGCAAGCCTTCCTCGTAGGCCGCCAGGGCATCCTGCGGGCGGGCGGCGGCCTGCATCATGTTGCCGGCCAGCGACAGGCTTTCGTAGGTGTGCCGGGGATGCCGGCGCGCCAGTTCCAGCACCGCGGCCAGGGCTTCGCCGAATTCCTCCAGTTCCACGAAAGCCCGAACGATGCCCTGAGCGGCCGCCGGGGCCAGCGCTTCGGAGCGAATGCCGGCGTACCACTCCACGGCCTCCAGCCACTCCTCGCGGTCCGCGGCGATGCTCCCCAGCTCTTCCCGGACCTGATCGGCCTCGTAGCCGCGCGTGAACAGTTCCAGAAGTATCGGTTCCGCCAGATGGCCGGCGCCCAGCAAGCGCAGCATTCGCGCTTCCTGAAGCGCCAGCTCGGGAAGGTCGGGGCGGCGCCCGCGCAGATCGCGCATCCAGCTGATGGCCTCGCGCGGCTGGCGGTTCTCCAGCAGCAGCATGGCGTAGTTCTGTTCCAGCGGCACGCTGTCGCGCAGCGCCAATTGCTCGGTCAGCCGGGCCAGGGCCATGTCTGGCTCGCCCGCGCGAAGCAGCGCGGTGGCCGCAAGCGCATGCGCGGCATCGTCCCCGGGGTTCTGTTTCAGCAGAGCGCCTGCGTGGCGCAAGGCTTGATCGTGCTGCCCGGCGCCCAGCGCAACACGGGCAGCCAGCAGGAGCACGCCCGGCGAACCGGGAAACTCCTGCGCCAGTTGCGCGGTAACGGGCCCCAGCGGGCGGGCGGCAAGCAACTCCGGGTTGATGCCCGAGAGGCGCTCGGCGAACAACTCCACAAAGCGCTCAGCTGGCCCGGGCCGGGACAGGCCCCTGCGAGCGGCATCAATCGACCGGCCGGCCTGACCAGCAGCCACCCGCAGCGCCGCGACCAGCGCCAGGGCCTCCGGATCATCCGGACCATGCTCCAGCCACAGTTCGGCAGCCTGAAGAGAAATCGCATACAGGTCGCGGTGGTAAGCGAACTCCGCCGCCTCCCTGGCCGCCGCCGCTGGCTGAGCGTCGTCGTTGGAACGATCGGAAGCGGCCGCCAGCAGAGCCCGCGCTTCCGATTGGGGGAATGGCGGCCAGCCCGCCTCGTTCAGCCACTGCTGCCCGCTTGCGCAGCCGGCCAGCCAAAGGCTCGCGCAGCCGGCCAGCCAAAGGCTGGAAGGGTTTGCCGGGGCGCTTGCAACGAGGCGAGGGGTATTCACACTGCGATAATAGCCGCTGTTGAGGCCCTGGCCCTTGCAACAATCCCTGTTTGCGGACACTTTGTCATGAACCCCGCCCTGCTGGAAAAACTTCGCGGACTTAAAAAGCGCTTCACGCGCCTTGAGGCTTCGCTGGCCGACCCGCAAGTGCTTTCCGATGCCGCGCGAAGACGCGACATCGGGCGCGAGCACGCCCGCCTTCATCCTCTGGCCAGCCTGCTCGAGCGTTACGAACAGGCGCTGGCGGCCGAAGCCGGCGCCAGCGAAATGCTGGAGGGCGACGACGGCGAACTCCGCGAACTGGCGCGCGAGGAAATCGCGCAGGCGCGCAGCGAGCAACAGGAGCTGGAACGGAGCTTGCGCCGTTTTCTGCTGCAACCCGACCCGCGCGACGCGCGCGGCGTGTATCTGGAAATACGCGCCGGCACCGGCGGCGACGAGGCGGCGCTGTTCGCCGGCGATCTGTTCCGCATGTATGCGCGCTACGCCGAGGCGCGCCGCTGGTCGCAGGACATCCTGCAGGCGAGCGAAGGCGAGCACGGCGGCTACAAGGAAGTGATCTGCCGGTTGTCCGGCAAGCGGGTTTTTTCGTATTTGCGTTTCGAGTCCGGCGCCCATCGCGTGCAGCGGGTCCCGGAAACCGAATCCCAGGGCCGCATCCACACCTCGGCCTGCACCGTTGCGGTGCTTCCGGAAGCCGAGGAAACCGGCGAAATCGAAATCGACCCCGGCGATTTGCGGGTCGATACCTACCGCGCTTCCGGCGCAGGCGGACAGCATGTCAACAAGACCGACTCCGCAGTGCGCCTTACCCATTTGCCTACAGGCATTGTGGTGGAGTGCCAGGACGAGCGCTCGCAGCACAAGAACCGCGCCCGCGCCCTGTCACTGTTGCGGGCGCGCCTGCTCGACGCTGAAGAACGGCGCCGCGAGCGCGAACGCGCCGAGGAGCGCCGCTCGCAAGTGGGGAGCGGCGATCGTTCCGAGCGCATCCGCACCTACAACTACCCGCAGGGCCGCGTGACCGACCACCGAATCGGCCTGAGCCTGTACAAGCTGCCGCAAATCATGGAAGGCGACCTCGATCCAATCATCGAACCGCTGCGCCAGCAAATGGAAGCCGAGCAACTCGCCGCCCTGGATAGCGGCTGATCGAAGGAACGCAATAAAACCCCGCGGAAGCCTCAAACAACAGCAGGGTCAACGACCGTGGATGCGATCATTGCGAATGGGCATCCGACCGTTAGTACCGAACACGAAGGGTACGGAGCGGTTCTTCGCATGCCACGGATCCACGTGAGTCTGCACCTGCAAATGCAGATGCGGCATGGTGGTGTTCCCCGAATTGCCGACCTGGGCCAACAGGTCGCCCTGGCTAACGACCTGTCCTTCCTTCACCCGTAGCGTCCCCTGGCGGAGATGTGCGAGAACAACAAAGAAGCGGGTATCCGTCTGGATGGCGATCATGTTCCCAAACGCATCCGCCGCTTCGCGCACGAGCGCGGCTCCTTCTGCATCCGCTAGATCGTCTCGCGTGAAAACTACCTTGCCACCCACCGGCGAGAATAGCGGTTGCTCCCAGCCATGAGCAGCCGCGTTGCCTTGCGCTTCCCCGGTTGCATCGAAAATGTGGCCGTTCTCAAGCCGAACGACATCGATCGCAAAACGTTGGTTGAACGCCACAAGATGATGGTTCTGTAGCGGGCTCATTCCTCCCTGCAAAACCAGCCACTCGCCCTCGAACGGGACTGCAAGCTTGACGACAGCAGGCGGCCCGCGGCGCAAGGCTTGCGTCAGATCAAAGACCAGCACCACGGCGCACAGGACCATAATGAGGGCAAGCAGTCTGTTCGGCTGTCGTGGAATAACGAAGGAGGCCGCGATTCGAAGCAACGAAACTCCAGCCACGATGGCCATGATGGACCACATTTCCGCGGAGCGAGGGAACACCCACAAGCAGGCGACCGCTGCCAACACCCAGAAACTGGATCGACCAATCGCTTCAAGGAGAAGGCTGCGGTTGCCGCTTGCTTGAAACACCAGAAACTGTCGCCAGCGCAGTTGTTTTCTCCACGCCAGCCCGCCAGGGCCAATGACTGCCCATATCAAACCAATACCGAGAGCCGCCGCCAAAGCCTGATGGCTGTAGAGCCCCGCGAACCGCAGGGCAAACAGCGCCGCGAGCCCCACGACAGGAAGCACCGTTGTGGTGATCCTGTAAGCCCTGTTTCGCATCAGGCGGCCTGATATGATGCCTTGTCCCTTAGTTCAGATGGACCGGCCCCGAGGGGAAGACGATGGCGGTCGCTTACGCGGCAGATTGAAGAAGGGCTTGGAACTACGTATTGAGCAAAAAGCGTAGCAGCACATATTGTTATGCATGTTTGTCAACTGTAGGGCGCTTATCGAGTTCCAGACGATGCAACTCACATATCCGAGGCAGATTGGTGTTTCGTTCTACATTCGCGACCGCAACAGATGGGCCGCTAATGCCAAGCTGCCTATAATTCAATCGACTGGGTAGCCCTCCTAATCGGAAGTTCCAGAAGGAAGAAATCATAACTTCCTGATTCTCTGGACCATCCCGATAATTCAGCGTTTCGCTACTGGGTACGTCAGGGGCGCACTCCAAGCAGCTTGAAGGCTTTGGACTGCAACGGCGTAGGACGGGCCAGAAGCTCAAACGGATCAGCGCCCTCCACGCGCGGCGCAACCGTGTTCTTGGTCAGCGTGGCCAGATCGCCCAGCAAGGCGCGGAAGCTATGGACCGGCCAGCCCTCTTCCGCGCGCTTGCGCGACGCCTTGCGCCGGGCGGATTCGGAGACCCTCGCCGGAGCCACCGCGGAAGCCCGCGCCGCCTCGCCTGGATGCTCGCCGTCGAACAGCAGCGGCGCCAGACGGCGGCGCATGTGCCATTCCACGCAGTACGCCAGCATGCATAGCAGCGCATGGGCGCGCACACGGTCGGCCGCGCGGTGGAACACCGGGCGAACCTTCAAGTCCACGCTCTTGAGGCTGCGGAAGGCCCGCTCCACCGCGCTCAAGCGCTTATAGGACCGCACCGCGCCCTCCGCGTTCATCTCGCTCTCCGGAAGGCTGGTGCGCACCGCATACAAGCCGTCCAGCGCCGACTCCGCCGCAATGCCGGATTCCTTGCGCCGGTAATGGAACCGGCCCTCGGCATCCAGCCACCACTCGAAATGCTTGGTCATCTTGTATTGGTTGATCACCTTGCCCACCCGCTCGCCGATCCTCTCCGCGCCCTTCAAGCGGCGCTTCTCCCGGCGCGCCGCCTCCGCGATGGACTCCAGATGCCTCTCCGTGGCTTGAAGCAGCTCCTCGCGCTTGCGCGAACGCTCCGCCGCCAGCAGCGGATTGCGGCACACCATCAGCCGCTCCCCCGGATAGGCGCCGCTGCGGACCTCCACCAAGTCCCTCTCGTCGAACAGCGACAACTGAACCGCCCCCGACTCCACCAGCTGGCGGATCGCCGAGCCCCGCAGCGCCGAGATCCAGTCCAGCCCCGACGGCGCCACCTCCTCGCGGATGCGCGCGTCCGTCAGCATCCCCCGGTCGCCCACCAACACCACCCGCGACAATCCGAAGCGGTCCTTCAGCTTGTTGATCTGCGAACCCGCCGTCTTCGGATCGGCCACGTTGCCCTCGAACACTTCCACCGCCACCGGGCAGCCGTCCCGGGCGCGCAGCAAGCCGAGCTCGATCTGCAGCTTGCCCCGCTTGCCGCCGCGCGAGTGCCCGAGTCGGGCCAGCGGGCAATGGCGCCCTTCCAGATACGCCGAAGTCAGGTCGTACAGCACCAGGGCGCCTTCCTTGAGATGCCGCCGGGCCAAGCCCCGCTCAATGCGCGCCTGGCGCGCCAGCAGCCAGTCCATCGCCGCGTGCAGATCGTCCTCGTCCAGCGGCCCCAGGCCCAGCGTCGCGGCCAGCGAGTCGCGCGCGGTGGCTTCTGCCAGTCCCCGCGCCGTGGCCAGCTTGGAGCCGGGGTCGAGCAGCCGGGCGACGATCATCGCCACCGCCCGGTCGCGCTGGGGGGAACGCTTGGAGTCCAGCAGCCGCTCGACGCCCAGCTTGCGCAGCGTTCCCAGCGCGGCGGCCGCATGGCCGTGGGGAAGCGAGCGGGCGATGTCGAAGGCTTCGCCGCGTCCGACGAGCGGCTCGTCCTTGAGCAGGCGGCGCAGCATCTCGATCTTCGGCTTGGGCCACTTCGAGAGGTTGGCAAGCGTGCGCTTTTTGACTTTTCCGCCTTCGCGCCAGCCTTCGCGCAGGAGGATGGCGGGGGGCGAGTTGCGGTTCGGGACGGTTTCGACATACATGGGAATGATAGTAACCCATGAAGATAGAGGATGCAAGGTATGATATTTCATCTACATGGGAACAAATATCCGCCGGCGAAAGATGGTATTCCCCAGAGAATCAACCGCTTGATGCGAAAATCAGCCGAAAATCAGGGGGAACTTCCGGCTGACCGCGGCAGCAAACCACGACCTCGCGCATTGCGGATTCAGGCTACTCGGAAGCCAGAGCAACTACAGGAGTGAGACGGGCCGCCCTCCGAGCCGGCGCAATGCCGAACAGCGCTCCCGCTATCGCCGAGCAAGCAAACGGCGCCACAAACATCCACAGTGAGATGCTTGCAGCGACATAAAGGGACTGCAGCCCAATGACGGCGGTAAGGGCAAGAAGTGCGCCCAGCAAACCGCCCGCAACGTTGACTGTCACCGCTTCGGCAAGAAATTGCCGGGATATGTCGCGGCGGCGCGCGCCTACAGCCAGACGAATACCTATTTCGCGTTTGCGGGCGCTCACCGAAACAAGCATGGCGTTCATCACCACCAGGTTACCGGCCAACAGCGCGATTATGGCAATGCTTCCCAAACCCAGCCACAACCATGTCCGCACTTGCATTGCTTTCTCGGAAGCCTCTCCCGGATAACTCATCAGGAAAAATACGTCGTCCCCGAGCCGACTTATAAGCAAGTCCCTTATCTGGCTGGCGGCACCCAGCACCTGGTCGGGGTCTCGCATGAAAACAACCATGTCGCTAAGAGTTTCGGATTCGAAAAGCAAGAAAGCGGCGGTTTTGTAGGGAACGAATATCTCATTGTTCACCATGTCCCCAAGCTCGCGGGCGAGTTCGGCTGAGGGTGCATCTTTAATCAATCCGGAACGATAACGGAGCACGCCTTTTACGCGAAAAGGCCGGTTTTCAATCAGAATCACTTCCCCAACAGGGTCGATGCCGGAAGGAAACAGCAGTTTGCGGGTTGTTGCGCCTATCACCGCTACCTGCGCCATACTGTCGTCTTCTTGCTGGGTAATGGGCGCTCCGCTTTCCAAGAGATATGACGAAGGTCCGCGGCCGGTTTGAGAACCTCGGTCAACGAAACCGTTTACCTGCGCTTCCGCATTCGCACCGCCGTAGCGAACGCCGACTCCATAGCGCTTCAGGGAAGGTGAGATCGCCCGCACGCCGCCGATCTGATTCTCAATCGCCGCAACATCCTCATGCGTAAGGCTCCTTCCTGGACGGTCGGGACCCGCCCTTCCAGGAGTGGGATATATGCTGATTGCATCCAGGCCAAAGGAATTGATCTTTTCGGATGCTTGACGATACACCCCCGAGCTCAGACTGATCGTCATGGCTCCCACGCAAACCGCAATCCCGATGCAGAGTATGGGCAGCAAGGTGTGCAATCGCGTCCCGCGTCCGAGGTTGGCGCGCAAAGCCGTCCAACTGCCTCGAACCAACTCCAAAATCGCGCTGGGCGTGCCCTGCCCTCCCGATTCTTCCCGGGATGCGCCGCCTGGCAATGCGGATTTACCGCCGCCGGAATCACTGACAAGGCGTCCGTCTTGTAACGCAATCTGCCGGCGGGCACGCGCCGCCACCTCTGGATTATGCGAAACGACGATAACCGTATGCCCCTGCGCCGTCAGGTGTTCCAACTTCTTGAGGACTTCTTCGCCATTCTCTCGGTCCAGCGCGCCGGTGGGCTCGTCCGCCAGAATGACTCGTCCGCCATTCATGAGCGCACGGGCAACCGCGACCCGTTGTTGCTCGCCGCCGGACAGTTCGGACGGAAGATGTTCAGCGCGCGTAGCCAGGTCCAGGCTAGAAAGCAGTTCGGTGGCGCGCCTTTGACGCCTCGAGCGGCTCATTCCGGCATAAAGGCCGGGTAATTGGACATTTTGGGAGGCCGTGTAGGATTCCAGCAGATTCGCAGCCTGAAACACGAAGCCGAAAAACCGCCGCCGCAACAACGCCAAGGCGCCCGTGCCGAAACCCTGCACTTCTCTGCCTGCCAGCCGGTACGATCCGCTATCGGCTTGATCCATGCAGCCGATAATGTTCATCAGGGTCGATTTTCCGGCGCCCGATGGACCGGTGATGCAAACAAACTCTCCCGCATGCACTTGCAGCGAGACATCTTTAAGCGCCCGGACGCGAACGCCGCCTTCAGCCCGGTAAACCCGGCTTACCTTTCCGAGATCAAGGAGCGGCGATTCAACGGAGGTTTCATTTTGCTGCACGGAGCCCCTTGGCTGCGCCGCCTTGCCTAGCATGTATTGTGTACTGTGTTTTGTTAACGGCTACATTGCTACTGGTCTTGCAGACAAAGCGGCGTATTCTTTCAAGGTGAGGGAACACTTATACATGGCCCCAAACCACCCAACAATCCGATCTGTTGATACGAATGAACGACCCCAAGTCCAATAAGATTGGTCAAGCTTGGCACATCATTCACGTTCGCCACGAAAGTGGTGCAACTAGTATCGCTATATGTTTTAAAACCTCCGCTAGACGGCGCAACATCTCCGGTTTGAGCAGAAGATGTGGCGCTCGCCGTGGTAACTATTGGCAGCGGAAGCGGAAGTGCTGTGGTCAACAACGCAAAGATAGTTATGGTTAGTAGTGTTTTTTTCATTATTTCCCTCTGAAAATAGCAAAGTATCGATCTGAAAATAGCAAAGTATCGATGGCTGTTAGCGCCACCGACCGGCATCATAACCGTAGTGCAACTGAAAATCTATGCCGCTGGTGGGTTAATTTGAACAACAAAGACTCGAAGATCCATGTCAAGACAGTGCACGACCTTTGCGTACGACTCATTCATGCAATATCCAGCTTAGAACTCCTCCAGCAGGCGACCGAAGCCGGTAATCCTGTCGTGGATGCCGTTGGCCCTGAGCGCGTGCCAGTAGGTGGCGGTGTTGATGGCGATGACCGGCTTGCCCAGCCAGCGCTCGCCCGCCGCCGCCAGACGGATTGCCGACAGATTCGTGCCCACCTGCACCAAGGCGTCGATGTCGTCGCCGTCCAGTTGCTGGAATTCCTTGACGATCCGCGCTTCGTCCACCGTGGCGATCGCCGTCCATGAAGGGCAGCGCAAACAGGAATCGCGCAGCACCTTGAAGCCGCGGTCGGAAAGGTAGCGGCTGACTTCGCGGTTGGCCACCGGATAGTAGGGCGACAGAAACGCCACGTTGCGGGCGCCACAGGCATCCAGCGCATCGGCCACCGCCTCCGATCCAACGGAAAGCTTCAGTTCCGCAATGTCCTCGATTTTGCGCTTCCATTCCGTGCCGCCTTTCACGCCGCCGTAAAAGGTCACCGCGGACATGCCCATCACCAGGTAGTCGGGCTTGGCCGTAAGCACGCCCCGCACCGCCGCCGCCGTGTTCTCGGAAATCTCGATCGTTCCCGCCATGAACGTTTCATCCGATATCGCGTTAGCGTCCTGTATCACGATTCGCGAGTAATGGTTGGTCACGCCCCAGGGCCGCAAATCATCGAAATCCGGCTGCACCACCGTATTGGTGGAGGGCCCCAGCACCCCGAACTTCCTCCGCCATCCCAACACATCTGTCATCGTCAATTCCTCCAGCGCTCAGCCGAAGCCGCGCATCTCGATGATGCGCTCGAAGAACGAGGGGCCCTCGTCGTGCTCCGGCGACTGCTCGAATGCTGGCGAAAGGGCGCGGGCGTGCTCCAGATAGCCGGCATCGAGGTCCTCGAAGGATGGCACCTTCACCGCGTCGAAATGCCAGATGACGTGGCCGGGCAAAATACCCATCTCGTTCCACGGCCTGCGGGTGGCGGAGAAGATGTTCCAGCCCCCGGCGGCGGCGGTCGGCTGGCGCGGCTCTTCGCCCAAGATTTCATGCGTCGCGGCGAAAAGGGACGCGTATTCCAGCGACGGCTGCGGCAGGATGGGCGGAAAGCGCGAGCCCTCCTGGATGCGCAGGACTCCATTGTCGTCCGCCCAGTCCAGATGCAGCGGCTTCTCGGCGTAATGGCCGGGAAACACCCGTTTCATGCTGCCGAACCATTGCCCCATGGGCGTGTAGCACTGCCCTTCCTTGTGCCTTATGAAACTGGCTGGCAGCGTAACCGTAGCGCCGTTGAAGGGGCTGGCGTACTGGTCGATGAACTCGCCGGTCTGAAGATCGGTAAAGAACGACACCGTGGACGGATAACGCACCCATACGTGCTCCTCCACCTGCTTCCACCATCCAGTTTCGCTGCCCAGAAACCCATACAAGGGGGTAACGGCATCTTCCTGAACGGCAAAGACCTTGCCGCGGGTTTTCCACACGCAGGGAGGGCCTCCCTCATTTCCGTAGGCGCGAACCATGGCGCGGCATTGCGATTCCGGATCGCTCGGCAGCGTCAGTTTTTCGCCGGTGGCCACCGTCCCTTCCGCCACCAACAATCGAGGCGCGCCAACCCCCACACCCATCACAGCTGCGGCCTGCAGCAAGTCCCTGCGATTCATACAAAACTCTCCCGGGAATTTCCAGACAATAGCGCGTAACGATAGCGCAACCTGGAATGGGAGCATTGCTCCCAAAGCGTTATGACCTTGCGGCATTGCCCCGCGCCGCGCCGGCCCGCGGGCGTATGATTGCCGTTTCTGCCACCAAGGCCTAATGCCTGAGTGTCCGATGAGCGTATTGCCCGCCAGAGACGCGCGCTTCGAATGGAGCGTTCCGGTCGCCGTGGCCGGAGCGGGCGGCTGCGGCCTGTGCGCCGGGCTCGCCGCGCGCCAGGCGGGCGCCGAAGTGCTTATCCTTGAGCGCGACGCGGCGCCGAGCGGCACGACCGGCATGTCCACCGGCCTGATCCCGGGGGCCGGCACCCGGATGCAGCGCGAGAAGGGGATTGAGGACTCGCCGGAACTTTTCGCCGAAGACGTGCTGACCAAGGCGAAGCGCCAGACCGATGGGGATGCGGCGCTGGCGCTGGCCCGCGAGTCCGCTCGCACCGTGGAGTGGCTGGCCGATGAATGCGGCGTGGCGCTGTCGCTGGTCGATAGCTTCCTGTACTCGGGCCACAGCGTGAAGCGCATGCACGGCAGCCCCAACCGCACCGGCGCCGAACTGATGGGCAGCCTGCTGGACGCCTGCTCCAACGCCGGCGTGGACCTGCTGACGGAAGCCCGCGTTAGCCATCTGTTCGCCAACGCGGAAGGGCGCATAAGCGGACTGCGCTGCGAACGGCCGGACGGCAGCAGCGAGAACCTGGGCTGCGGAGCGCTGATTCTGGCCTGCTGCGGTTTCGCCGGCAACCAGGAAATGGTGGCCGAATATCTGCCCGAACTGCGTCACGCCGAGTTCTTCGGACATCCGGGCAACCAGGGCGAGGCGATTCAGTGGGGCCGGGAACTGGGCGCGGCCATCGCCGACCTCCGCTCCTACCAGGGGCATGGCGGGCTGGCGAAAGGCTATGGCGTCCCCATCCTTTGGCCGGTCATCCTGGAGGGCGGCATCCAGGTAAACCTTGAAGGCCGGCGCTTCTCCAACGAATCGCTAGGCTATTCGGAGCAGGCGGTGGAAGTGCTCGCGCAACCGGAACACGTGGCCATTACCGTCTATGACCAGCGCCTGCACGAACTGATGCACGAGTTCAACGACTACCGCGAGGCGACCAGCGCAGGAGCGGTGCGAAAGGCATCAACCCCGGGAGAACTGGCGGCAACGTTCGGGCTGCCGGCTGAGACTCTGGAGGAGACCCTGGCGGAGACGGCGGCATCGACTCGGGGCGAAGCGGCCGATCGCTTCGGCCGCGACTTCACCGGCAAACCGGAACTCAGCGCGCCCTGGTACGGCGTGCGGGTGACCGGCGCGCTGTTCCACACGCAGGGCGGACTCCGGGTGGACGCGCAAGCCCGGGTGCTGCGCGAAAGCGGCGTCGCCTTCCCCAACCTTTTCGCAGGCGGCGGGGCGGCGCGCGGCGTGTCCGGCCCGTCGTGCTGGGGCTATATTGCCGGCAACGGCCTGCTCACCGCCACCACCTACGGAAGGCTGGCGGGCGAAACCGCCGCCGCCCTGGCCTGAACGCGGAACAGCCGTAGCGCCGTTGCGCCCGCCGTTATTATTCGCGCCATGAGAAAGAAACGCGCGTGGCTTATGGCAGCGCTGATCGTCCTTGCGGCGCTGCTGGCAACGCTTGGCTGGATGGCGAGCGACTATCGCCTCTGGGTCCGGTTCGCCACCTGGCCCCAGCAAGCGGACGACCCCGCCAATGCCCGCTGGCACTCGCCGCAGGCGCCGATCGGCTACGGCGACAGCCCTGCCCCCGCTTCTGCGCAAGCCCCCGTGATTCCGCAGGATGCGCTGGAAAAAGCCTGGGACTATGCGCAGAGCCAGCAGACCTACGCGCTGCTGGTTTCCGTCAATGGCATCCTGCAGTTCGAACGCTACGGGCTCGGCGCCAACGCCCGCACTCCCTACCAGTCGCAATCGCTGCACAAAAGCCTGACCGCCGTCATGCTGGGCGCCGCCATCTACAACGGCGCAATCGAATCCGAGCAGCAGCCGGCCTCATTCTGGCTGGAGGAGTGGGCGGACGATCCGCAGCGTTCGCGCATCACTCTGGCGAACCTGGCCTACATGGAAGGGGGACTGGAGCGAGGCCGTTTCGCGGCCAGTCCGTTTGCGCCGGGCGCTCGGCTGTTCCTGACCGGACATCTGGCCCGTGAGGCCCTGAGCACGCCAATGGCCGCTGAACCGGGCGCCGATTACATCTGGTCCAACGCCAGCGTGCAGGCGCTTTCCATCGCAATCGAGAGAGCTGCCGGTCGGCCCTGGGCGCAGTTGTTGCGGGACTGGATATGGGAGCCGATAGGGGCCGGCGAGGCCTGGGTGCAGCTGGACCGACCGGGGGGCAATGCGCAAACCTTCTGCTGTTTGGTATCCAACGGGCGCAACTGGCTGCGCATCGGCGAGTTGCTGGCCAGCGACGGCATCTGGGAGGGGCGGCGCCTGCTTCCCGAAGGCTGGGTTGGCCGAATGACCCAAGGAGCGGCCAGCAACCCCAATTTCGGCATGCAACTGTGGCGCAACGAACCGTACGCGCCAACCCAACTGCGCATGTCGAAGCCGCGCATGGAAGTGCCGCGCGACGCGGCTCTGGCAGCGCCCGATGCCTGGCACATGGAAGGGCACTTCTCGCAGCGCGTCTATGTGGTGCCGTCGCTGGGGCTGGTGGTGGTGCGCTTCGGCAAAGATCGCCTGGACTGGGACGAAGCGAAGATGATGAACGGCCTGATCGGGGCGCTGAAGCCGCCTCCGGCGGTTTCGCTGGACCTGCCGCGCCCGGACCATGCATTTGGCGAACGGGCGCCGCCACGTCCGCCTGATTACACGCAGCGGGAAAACTGGGCGCTTTACCCCAACCCCGACATTTCGATTGCGCCGGAGCAGGCGGTCGGCTTTTATATTCATCCTACAACTTGGCCCGGACGCGAATGGAACGCTGATGTGGCGGACAAATCGACCGAACCGGCAGTGGACGCGGTGGTGGCGTCGCAGGCCAGCGTGCTGGATGCCTGCTGCGCGGTCTATGCGCCCCGTTACCGCCAGGCGGCTTCGGCATCTGTGTTCGACGAGCAGGGCAACGGCCCGCAAGCCTACGACCTGGCCTTTACCGATGTTCTGAGCGCTTTCAATCACTTCGCCGGGCAAACCGGGGAGCGGCCCATCGTTATCCTGGGCCACAGTCAGGGCGGTTTGCATACGCGGCGGCTGGTGAGCGATGTGATTTCAGGCGACGAAGAACTGAAGAGGCGCCTGGTGGCGGCCTATGTGGCCGGAATACCGGTCCCGCTGGGCATGTACGAGGATGAACTTGAAGGTTTTGAGCCCTGCCTAAGCGCGGACGACATCGCTTGCGTAGCTTCCTGGGTCACTTACGGACCTGCCGCCGACGCCAAGGCGTACCAGGCATTTACCGCCATGCGCTTCCCGCAATACCGCCGCGAGGACGGCGGCATGGACGTGCAATGCAGCAACCCGCTGAACTGGGCGGCGCCGGGCGAGTGGACTCCCGCCTCAGCCAATCCCGGCTCGGTGGCGCCTGCCCTGCCGGGACAGGCGCGGCGCGCCTCCATCCCCGGGGTCGCCGGCGCCTGGTGCGATCAGGGAATCCTGCGGCTGGACCGCACCCCCGGCGCACCCTTCGATGCCCTGATGCTGCCTGCGGCCAGCTACCATTACTATGACGTGGCGCTGTTCCACGCGGCGCTCAGCGCCAACGCGGCCTTGCGCGCCCAAGCCTGGCGCCTGGCGCGATAGGCGAGGCGCCAATCGGGGACGCTTTACGGGCGAGCGCATCATTATTGAAGCGCCTGACGCGCACGCATATACTCGGCTCAAGTCCGCTGGGGGGAAGCGGATTTTCTTTTGCCGAACAGGGGACCACTATGACCGCACTTCGCTTGATGCGCCCGGCGACCGCTTTTGGCGCGCTTTGCCTGCTTGCAACGTCGCTGCCGGCGCAGGACATCGAAATCGAGGAAATCGTCGTTACCGCGCGCAAGCGGGCCGAATCGGTGCAGGACATTCCCCTGTCCATTTCCGTGTTTGATGAAGAGGCCATTGCCGCGGCCGGTATCCGGGACATCGACGACATCGCCCGGCTCACGCCCGGCCTGGTATTCGACAAGGGCTGGATCCCGCAGGACACCCGCCCGCATATCCGCGGACTGCCAACCGACCGAGGCCGCGCCCCGGTGGGCATTTTGGTGGACGGCATCGACATTTCATCGGAATCAATGCTCACTTCCGGCGGCGGAATGCTCATGAACCTCAAGGTCATGGACATTGAGCGCATCGAAGTGGTCAAGGGCCCGCAAAGCGCGCTGTACGGCCGGGTGGCTTTCGGCGGCGCGGTGAACTACGTTTCCAGGGGGGCCAGCGACGAGTTCGAGGCCGACTTTTCCGCCGACGTGGGCCAATACGGGCAAATGGAGGCGCGGGCCGGCGTGTCCTTCCCGGTATCGGAAACCTTCGGCCTGCGAATCAACGCGGTAACGGCGCGGCACGACGGCTACTACGAGAACGAAGTGTCCGGCGAAGGCATTGGCGGTTCCGATTCCACGGGCCTGTCCGCCGCTGCCGCATTGCAGCCGTCCGATACCTTCAAGCTGGACCTGCGGGTGGCGTACTCGTCGGACGAATACGAAATCCGCCCGCAAATGCAGCTTGCCAGCAAGACCGGCCATGCTGATCCGGTGGCGTTGCCCGGGCATGTCGTTGGGGTTTTGTCGCCGGGCCCATTCGGGCCGGCTCCCTACCCCGCAAACGTCTTCGCGCCAGCGGCCGGGCCGATCCCGCTGCTGGACAGGATTACCGCAAGCCTCAATCCTTACACCGGTGAAGATTACGAGGGAAGCACCTTCGATTCGCTGTTGGCGCACGCAAGGGCGGAATGGGATTTCGGCGCAGCCAAGCTGAATGCCTGGTTGGGCAGCACCGCCGCTGAAACCACCCAGAACATGGATGTCGACTACTACGGAGAGCCCTGGCAGCCGGTTTTCCTGCCGACGCCCGGCATCAATGAACCTTTGCCCGCGCAATTCCTGTTCGACCTGGAGACGGACATCGACCAGACCAATCTCGAGCTCCGGCTCGGCGATTTGGAATCCGATGGATTCCGCTGGGCCGTGGGCGGACTGTACTGGAACGAGGAAGTGCGGCAGAAGAATGGAAACCTGATCGTTCTGATGTTCGTTCCCATCATTTCCGCAGGACAGAACGTGGCGGCCCAAAGCCCCATCGCGAAACGCGACGAAGGCCGCGACACCGATCACTGGTCGGCGTACGGAATCGTCGAATACGACTTCAGCGATCAGTTGACCGGCTCGGTGGAAGCCCGCTACTCGGACGAGTCCACGGACACTTTCTGGACCGTGGGCGGCAACGGCATGATTGGCGCCGCGTTTGCGGGACCGATTCCCGTCAACAACAATCCCACCGCGCAGCGGGGCTCGGAGGACAGTTTCTTCACACCCCGGTTTACGCTGGAATACCAGCATTCCGAAAACGTGCTCGCCTACGCTTCCATCGCCAAGGGCGTGAAGCCCGGCGGCGTATCGACGATAGCGAGTCCAAACCCTCTTACCGCGCGCTTCGCGCCGGAGGAATTGTGGAACTATGAAGCCGGATTCAAGAGTGCGCTGGCGGGCGGGCGCGTGACATTCAACGCGGCGGCGTTCTTCATGGACTACGAGGGCAAGCAGACGGTCAGCCTGGAGCCCAGCGAAACCGCGGCAACCGGCTTCGACCTGGTGGTGGGCAATGCCGGCGCCGCGGAAATCAGGGGCATTGAAGTGGAAGGCGCAATTGCAATTACGCAAGGATTGCTGATCGGAGGGGGGTACACCTGGCTGGACAGCGAGTACACCGACTTTGTGACCCTCACCAACAGTGCGCTGACCATCGGGCTGGTGAACGATTGCACGCTGCAGCAAACGCCAGCCGGATTCTTCCTCTGTTCGGTGGATCAGTCGGGAGTGGAAATGGAGCGCGTGCCGCGCCACAACTTCAACGTTTCCGCCAGCTACAACCGCGCCCTGGGCAATGGCATGAACTTCCAGCTCGACCTGCTGATGCAGTATCAGAGCGAGCGGGGCATCGCCGCCGGACGCCGCAATGTGTTCGACTCCTGGATCAACGTGGATGCGCGCGTCGGTTTGCAGGCTGAACGCTGGAGCCTGTTCGCCTATGTGGACAACGTAACGGGCGACGATACGGTGCGCACGGCGCAAAGTTCGGGCGACTTCTTCGCCCTGGGCAATCTGGCGACCGTAATATTCGCGCCGGACAAGCGCCAGGCGGGATTGCGCTTCAGCTATTCGATGTAGCGACCAGGGCGGCGGACGCCCTTCACGCCCGCCGCCCTACGCTCTTATCTGGAAAGAGGGCATTGCCCTCGGCAAAAGAGCATCACTAAATCTAACTTCGCCGACCAGAAGGACGATCAGACCTGTCCCAGCGCGGCTGGCCAATCTCCCAAATGTCCTGCTTGGATTGCCAATGATCTCGAACCGCTTTGAAGTGTTCGAGCCTTTCTCCAATCTTGTCGATTTCTCGCGGATAAAACGCCGCCATTGCGTCGCATAACTGAAGCATCCATAGCTTACGCGAGAGCCCGTCGATGATGCGCACATCCCTTGAATTAGCGATCTGAATCTGCCCCCAGCCTAAAGCCCCAAGAGTGAGGCACTCCCAATCCAGAAACTCGATTGGCGAGAACAACACTTCCGATACTCTTACCGTTGTGCCATCTATTGAGTATCGGACCATGATCAGTGCAAAAACATTCATGTCGGATTCGTAGAAGCGGGACAGTCGGCGAACCGAAATCAGGTTTGGCATATTGAATTGCGTGCCTTCGCGATGAGTTTTAATGTCCACTGCGGAATAGATACCCTCTTTGTCCTTGAATGCCAGGTCCTCCATCGCGCGCCTTGCAAAATCCTTCGAGTACTCGCTGCACCAGTCACCAAGAAAGCTGTCAAACTCCTGGGCCAAAAGATTTTCCAGTGCGTCGCCAACCGCTCGGGGGCTGCCTGCGGTTTGTGGAGAAAGAAAGTCTGGAGAAGCGTTGATGTGCTCCCGGATCCGGAAGGCCACCTTCTTATTGTGGCCCTCGTAATAGAACCTTGATCTCACGAAAACAGCGATGTCTGATTCTTGCTGGAATCCTTGCAACTCCGCTGCTCCGACAACGAATTCCGCTCCCAGAACACGCCGCCCGCATAACCCTGGATTGCAGATTCTTCCCGTGCTCTGGCGACGCGCTTCATGGCCCAACAAAGATATTCCGAATCAATGTCCACTCCACACCAGCGCCTTTGCAACTTCTGAGCCACAACCGCCGTCGTCCCGCTTCCAACAAAAGGATCGAATACAAAATCTCCCGCCTGCGAACTTGCAAGGATCAACTTCGCAATCAGTTTCTCAGGCTTCTGTGTTGGATGATCGGTGTTCTCGGGCATCGACCAGAACGGCACTGTCATGTCGGTCCAGATGTTTGAAGGGTGTGTCATGCGGAAATTGCCGCCTTTCTCGCTATGCCAGTCCTTGGGCTTCCCGTGCAAGCGGTAGGGCGCAATGACTTTCCGCTTCAGCTTAACCGCCTCAACATCAAAGTAATACGTATCGGAGTTGGTGCAAAACCAGATGTCCTCGGTATTGTTCTTCCAGTTCGCCTTTGCGCCGCGCCCCTTTTCCCGTTCCCATGTAATTCTGTTGCGCACGCGGAAACTGGATTCGAGCACGGGATGCACGATGGCAGAGGTTTTCCAGTCAGCGCACACATAGACTGTAGCGTCGATTTTGAGCATCGGAACTACTAACTCAATCAATCGGCGGAACCAAGCCCTGTATTCTGCTGCTTCTTTTACCGTGAAGACAGTCCCGTTGTAGTTCTTGCAAAGATTGTACGGGGGATCAAGAACCAGCAAATCGACGAATCTTGAGGGAAAATAGCTCGCAACGGAGAAGAAGTCTCCAAGAACGAACCGACCGGCTATATCAGAAAGCGGAATCTCATCTTCCAATCGGACAAGTTGACGAGTCAGTTCAACACGCTCTTCATCCGTGCAAGAAAGCGTTCGATTCCTTGCTGCTCTAGCCTTGAGTTGCGGAGCCATTCTTAATAATCCGCTTTCAACTGATTAAGAGTGTGACAGACTGCGGGGGCAAATACCAGTCCGAAATCATTGCAGATTCACGCGTTTTTTAGCGCCCGGCGGAGGTCGGCGATCAGGTCGGCGGCATCTTCAATGCCGCAGGAAAGCCGCACCAGGTTGCCGGTAATGCCGGCGGCTTGGCGCGCTTCCTGCGTCATGGCCGAGTGGCTCATCCGCGGCGGGAAGCCCACCAGGCTCTCGATGCCGCCCAGGCTTTCCGCGATGGTGAACAGTTCAAGGGCGTTGAGCATACGCTCCGGCGCCTCGGTGCCGCCGGTTAGCCGTATTGTTACGATCGCCCCGAAGCCGTCCATCTGCCGACTGGCGAGTTCGTGTTGAGGGTGGTCCTCAAGACCGGGATAGTGGACCTGCGACACTTTCGCGTGTTCCTGCAACGCCCGGGCCACCTGTTGGGCGTTGGCGAACTGGCGGCGGACTCTGAGTTCCATCGTCTTCAACCCGCGCAGCGCCAGGTACGAGTCCAGGGGGGCGAGCACGCCGCCGGTTCGATTGCGCACCTTGAGAAGGCGGTCCGCCAGGTCATCGTTCGACACGGTGAGCGTGCCGCCCAGCACATCGGAATGCCCGGCAATGTACTTGGTGATGGAATGCATGGAAATATCGCAGCCTAGCGCCAGGGGCTGAGTGGCCAGCGGAGTAGCCAGGGTGCTGTCAACGCAACTGATGGCCCCCTTGGCCGCGCACAGCGCGGCAGCGGCCTTGAGATCAGTGATGTGCATGAGAGGGTTGGAAGGCGTTTCCATCCAAACCAGCCGCGTGTTTTTGCGCCAGGCCGCCTCAAGCGCCTGCGGCCCCTCGTTCTGATGCGCGTAGCTGACTTCGAAGCGAGCCTCGCCCGCGGCCCTGAGCATGTTGAAGCTGCCGCCGTACACGTTGGCCGGGCCGATAATGTGATCGCCAGGTTCCAGCAGCTCCAGCACCGCCGTGCTGGCCGCCATGCCCGAGGCAAAAGCGAAAGTGCGGGAACCGCCCTCAAGTTCCGTTACGGCTCTTTCCAGGGCATTGCGCGTGGGGTTGGAAATGCGCGTGTAGATATGCTCGGGCGCCTTCCTCATGGCCGGGTAGGCAAAGGTGCTGCTCTGGTGGATGGCAGGCATGACCCCGCCGGTGGCGGCATCGTGCGTGCGGCCGGCATGCACGCAGCGCGTTGAATTTCCTTTCTGCTTGACCATGGTTCGTTTCCTCGAAGCCGCATTATGCCGGTATGCGCGACAATAGTTCCATGCCGGATTCCATGCCGCCGCCACGTGTTTCGGAACTTGCCGCCGAGCGGGCGCAGGTCCGTATTGGGGAAATGCTTCGCCAGGGCGCCGAGCGCCTGCGGCCCGCAAGCGATAGTCCGCGGCTGGATTGCGAGCTGCTTCTGGCTCATGCCTTAAGCGTTCCGCGCAGCCGCCTGTACGCGCGCTCAACCGAGGTTCTGAGGCCAGAGCATGCGGACAGGGCCCACGCCTTGCTGGAAGAGCGCGCCCGCGGCCGTCCGGTGGCTCAGATCATTGGCCGCAAGGAGTTCTTCTCGCTGGAATTCGAGATTACGCCCGAAGTGCTTGCGCCGCGTCCGGAAACCGAGTTGCTGGTGGAGGTGCTGTCGAGCCACCTTGGAGAAATGCGCAAAGGCGCGACCGGCATCGACCTGGGAACCGGTTGCGGCGTGGTGGCGGTCGCGCTGGCCCGGTTGCTGCCGGATGCGCGCCTTGCAGCCACGGATGTTTCCGCCGCCGCGCTGGAAGTGGCGCGGCGCAATGCCGCGCGCCTGGCGCCGGGCAGAATCCGTTTCGCTCAAGGTTCCTGGTACGAAGCGGTCGGGGACGGTTGGCGTTTCAATGCCATCGCCGCCAATCCCCCGTATGTCGAATCCCGGCTTTGCGGGCGGGGGGCATTGCGCTATGAGCCGCGGCGAGCCCTGGATGGCGGAGCGGACGGGTTGCGGCATTTGCGCACGGTCATATCGGGCGCGCCGCCTTACCTCCATCCGGGAGGGATGCTGGCCGCGGAGCACGGCGCGAATCAGGGCAAGGCGGTGCGGGAAATGATGCTGCGCGCTGGCCTGACGCAGCCGGTCAGCTACCGCGACCTGTCAGGGCGCGAGCGGGTCAGTGTGGCCTACAGCAGCACGCCGCCGTTGGAGATGATGGCGCCGCCAGAAAACCGGGCCTCCATCCGACCGCCCTTGGCAGCGGGAAACAGCGCTTGTTGCTGGTTACAATCCGTCACGGGCAAGGTGTCCTCCAATAAGGCCTTAACACTCTGAATTTTACGGAGGAAGAACGTTAGGACAAAAGGGCTTTTCGATGAATACGGCTGGTAACGCTAACGCCAACTCTGGCGCTGTAGCCATTCCGTTCATTCCGGGCTAGCCGCAAGCTGTCGCAGTTGCCGCCTTGTTTTCTCCCGCTCATCTTCCGGGAGTGCTGGAGTGCGCGCCAATAGCCTGGCGCGCACGGATGGCGGAACCAGGCTACAGGGACGTATTCATGCGTCTCCCGGAAGGGGAGAAAACAAGGCGGGATCAACGCTCCCCAGGAACACTGATGCAATTAGGCATGCTAAGGGGATTATATCGAATAGTAACCAGTAAATAGGGGCTTGAATCTACTTGGCGAACTCGCTGATCTTGATTTTGACGGGTTGCAGGACAGCGCGGGCGAGGTTGCGGGCGCGCTCGTGAACGTCTTGGCCGGGCACCGGCAGCCTGGTCTCCTCCTCAATCTCCGCCTTGTTCGGCTGGCAGGTCTTGGACTTGAGGATGAGGGGTTTGGGTTTATCAGTCACAGGGGCATCCCTCCTTGCGGTCGTTGCGCAGCTACCAAATCGCCAACTTCTTCAACTAAGAGACAAGGCCGCTTTGAGTGAACCACGCGATGGCAATTAGCGCACAACACCGCCATTTCGGTTAGGGTTGTAACTGTGTCCGGCTGCAACTCCTCTATTGGCACCTTGTGGTGCACCTCTATCGCGGAGTGCCCCAAAGGGCCGTAAACATTCACAGGGAACTTTCTGCAAGCATTGCATTCAATTTTCCCGTTGCCTTTCGACAAATAGTAACCGCGCACTCTTTTCGAGAAGGCTCTGTCGCGCTCACGGTAAACATGAAGGCGGGCCAACAGCCTCCCCTCCCGTCCAGCTATCGCCTCAATATCCACTTCCGGCCTTGATCCGGCTTCAATAAGCGAACTTGCGGATCGGGCATTGGTGTGACCGAAAAGGTTTGTTTTTTCCCCAATCACATTGTCAGCGGTTCGCCTAATCGAGCGGGAATTTACTCCCTGCTCAACCTGCTCTTTATGGGAAAGGATGTAGGCGGCTAGCTTGCCGTCATGCTCCCTGATCCGATCCACTTGCTTCCAGTCTTCAGAAATTCCACGAAGCCGGTCTTGCAAGTTGATTTTTGTGTCGCTCCGAAGGATTGACACGCGCAAAGGTGCTAGAACCACGGATATGCCATCATCCTCAATGATGTCGAAATCCGTCCTGTCCATGACGAATTGGCCGTTTTCCAAGGGAAACTGAACATCATCTCCCTTGTCCTCCCTGGCGGGCTCAGGAAGGCCCGATACAGCCATTACGAGTTGCGGCAGGCGAAGTTTGGGTCGGTTGTCTCTTTCGTGCTTTCTGAGCCTGGGCTTCCCTTGCAGATGCCTTCCGACAACCTCCGCCCTCATAAGGATGTTCAATGCGCCGAAATCAACGCTTATATCCCGATCTTCAAGGGAGTGCGCGGGTACAAACTCAAATTCGCCCCTGCCGCCGGACGGGCGCCACCGAACTGAAACAGTCATGCGGCGGCGCGCTCAATATCCTGTGATCCGAGAAAGCCCCTTATTCGGCGCGCAAGCCATTCCGCGACAGCCGGAGTGACAGAGTTTCCAATCGCGTGATAGCGCAAACTATCCACCCTGGCGGAAGCAACGTCGGCGCGGTCTTGAAGGTCGGTCCAACCATCAGGGAATCCTTGCGCTCGCTCCACTTCTAATGGCGTGAAGCGGCGCACCCGACCATCGGGATACCAGACATAGTTGCGTGACCAATCAGTTCCTGTATGCCGCGCTGATTCTGCGTAGATGCAATGAGCAATGCTTTTTACGAGTGGCCCCGTGACAGGATTTCCAATGATTTTCTGAAAGAGGGAGGGAGATTTCTTTTCATTTGATCGACCCTTCTTAGAATGCCAATCGCCGCATTCTGGCTCAAAAAGTATTTCTCCGGGATTTCCCCGGTCTCTATGCACGGCAACAATAAAGACGCGACGGCGTTGCTGGGGGATTCCAAAGTCTTTGCTGTTAAGCACACGCCACGCGACACCATACCCGAGTTCATCCAGCGCCTTGAGTACGATGGCGAAGTCTCGTCCTCCGTGGCTAGAGAGAAGGCCATGCACGTTTTCAAGGACAATTGTTGCTGGACGGCGCGCTCGAACGAGCCGCACAAACTCAAAAAAGAGTCCAGACTGATTCCCTTGAAGCCCAGAGCGCGGCCCCATGCGGGCCAAAGAGAGGTCTTGGCATGGAAAGCCTGCTGACCATACATCTGATTCAGGGATGCTTGTTTCATGGAGCGTCCTTATGTCGCCGTGCATCGTGATGTCAGGCCAATTCCTGCGCAAAATGTGCTGGCAGTGCGCACTAATTTCGCACTGAAAAACAACCTCGGCGCCAGCGCGCTCAAAACCAAGATCAAAGCCTCCGATCCCGGCAAAAAATGAGGCCAGCCTCAAGCGATCAGGCCCCGGCACTTCAGCCTTTTGCCGATCATGCTGCGGACGACGAAAGCCAGCTGCGTCAGCGTGTCCAACTCGCGGATGTTGTAGCGGGCGGCGAACTCGCTCACATACCGCTTCAAGTGCTTGTGCTCATGGGCGAAAGCCTTGTGAAGACGGTGCGCCAAGTGCCAAGCGGACTTTTGCGTAATGTCAAGGTCGCGGCGCAGCTTCATGCTGGACACCGATTTAAGCGAAGTGCAAAACAAGTAGATGCCTGTGGCCCAGACTTGGTAATCCAGATTGGAAGCCTGCATGACGGTTCTCGTTCGGACGGAAAAGAACTTGCGGCACGACCGGCAGCGGTGCGGCATGGCGGGATGCTTCGATTTCTCCTGCACATTTTCAGGTCCGCAATGCGGGCAGGTGATCCCTTCCGACCAGCGAATGCCGATAAGCCATTGCTCGGCAGCCTCATTATGCGGAAACAGCCGCGTGATTTCAACGAGAGAAAGGCCGATCCTTTCGTGCTTGCCCGGCGCCTTGTGCGCCATATCAATCACTCCAAACGCGGATACGCCTTTACACAATAGTAACCATCATTGCAAGGACTTTGGTTACTATTCGATATAATTCCCCGGGTTAACCTGTGACCCGCGCGGAGCCGCAGGCCCTGCTGGAGCGCGGACAACAGGACCTATGGCCCCTGGAGCGCTGCCCATTGCCGTGCCCCGCGCGCCGGGGCGGACTGCGTCAGGTCAGAACAAATCGTAGGATTTGCGAAGCTCCAGATGCACGATGCGCCCTCGCGTGTCCACGCGGCGCGGGTCCCAAGGGGGGCCAAACCCGTCGAAAAACGGGAACTCGGCGTTAGTGATGTTGCGCGCGCCGGCGTAAACCTTCCAGCCGCTTTCGCCAAATTCATAGCTGCCGGTCAGATCCCAGGTAAGGTAGTTATCCACCCGCTCCTGCGGCGAGTAACTGAAACCCGCGTAACTGCTGGAATAGTGGGCGGAAAGCGTCAGGGAAACATCGCCCCGCATCCAATTGAGATAACCGTTGGCCTTCCAGCGTTCGGGGCCGCCCGGCGTGCCGCCGGGCTATTCCACGAGGTTGGGAGCCAGCCACATTCGCGCTTCCTGAATGGGGATTTGCTTGCGCGCGGCGTAGTCTTCCAGTTGATCCTCGCCAATCAGTCCGATGTTCAGGTAGCGGGCCTGCGCATGGGCGAAGTAGTAGCCCGCCACCGTAGCGGCAGGCCACATGGCGAAGGATTCGGTAAGCCGCGCCCCGGTGCGTTCCTCCACCTCCAGCAAACGCCAGATCAGAGCCTTCTCGCTGTGGTCGGGACAGCCTGGATAGCCCGGCGCCGGGCGAATGCCGCGGTAGCGCTCGGCAATCCGTTCCTCGTTGCTGAGCGATTCATCGGGCGCGTAGCCCCACAATTCCTTGCGCAGCCTCTCATGCAGCTGCTCTGCAAACGCCTCGGCCACGCGGTCGGCCAGTGCTCGCAACTGGATCCCGGAGTAATCGTCGGAGCCGCGCCCGTTGCCCGCCATGCCGGCAAGAATGTCCTGGAGGTTCCCGCCGGCTGTTACCGCAAACAAGCCCATCCAGTCCGGCGCGCTTCCCGCCGGTGCCACAAAATCCGAAAAACAACCGTTCGGCCTGCCGGGCGGCATGCGGCGCTGCTCGCGCAGGCAGTGTATGCGCCCTGCCGCCTCGCCGCGCTCAGGGCCGGAATACAGCAGAATGTCGTCGCCATCCGCAGCCGCCGGAAAGATGCCGGCAACCCCCGAGGCGCTGAAATCGATTTTCCCGGCCCGGATCGGCTCAATGAAGGTTTCGTGCAGATCGTCCCAAAGATCCCGAGCCGCCTGTCCTTTCTCCGGATCGTCCAGCAATTGCGGGAACTTGCCGCGCAGCCCCCAGGCCGCGAAGTACGGCTGCCAGTCGATGTAGGGATACAACTCGCCCAGGCTGGGCGCCGCCTCCTCGATCGCGCCGGAACGGACCGGTTCGGACGGCGCCTGGGACCGCCAGTCGATTTCAAGACGATTGGCGCGCGCGTCCTCAAGGCCAAGCAGATTTTCGCGGCGGCGCGTTCCGGCGGGCTGCGCGCGCCGCCTCTCCAGGTCGCTTGCGACTTCCCTGAGGTATTCCTGCCGCCCTGGCCCACTCAAACTTCCCAGCACTCCCACCGCGCGGGAAGCGTCCTTCACATACACCACCCCGCCTCCGTAGGCGGGATCGATCTTCAGCGCGGTGTGCCGGGGCGAGGTTGTGGCCCCGCCAATCAGCAGCGGCTGCGTCAGGCCGCGCCGCTGCATCTCGCCGGCCACATGCACCATTTCATTGAGCGAAGGCGTAATCAGGCCCGACAAGCCGATGTAGTCGGCATTCTCGCTAACCGCGGTGTCGAGGATCTTCTCGCAGGGCGCCATCACGCCCAAGTCGATCACCTCGTAGCCGTTGCATTGCAGCACCACGCCCACGATGTTTTTGCCAATGTCGTGGACATCGCCCTTGACCGTGGCGATCACCAGCCGGCCGCGGCTGGATACTCCGGAGCCTTCTTCTTCGATAAACGGCACCAGGTGCGCCACCGCTTTCTTCATCACCCGGGCGGATTTGACCACCTGCGGCAGGAACATCTTCCCGGCGGCGAACAAATCGCCCACGGTATTCATGCCGTCCATCAGCGGGCCTTCGATCACATCCAGGGCCCGCTCGCTGGCCTGCCGGGCCGCCTCCGCATCCTCCACCACAAAGGCGTCAAGACCATGCACCAGCGCATGGCGCAAGCGCTCGGCCAGCGGCAGGGCGCGCCATTCGTCGCCCTGGTCGCGGGTCTGCCCGGACTGCCCGTGGTATTCCCGCGCCAGCTCCAGCAGCTGCTCGCCAGCGCCGGAGTGGCGGTTGAGGATCACATCCTCAACCGTTTTGCACAGACGTTCCGGAATGTCCTCGTAAACGGCCAGTTGGCCCGCATTGACGATCGCAAAATCCATGCCTGCGGCGATGGCGTGATAAAGGAAGACCGAATGCATGGCCTCGCGCACCGCATTGTTGCCGCGAAACGAGAACGACAGGTTGCTTACGCCGCCGCTGGCATGCACGCCCGGAAGGCGCTGGCGAACTTGGCGCACCGCCTCGATAAAGGCGCGGGCGTAATCGTTATGCTCCTCCATGCCGGTAGCCACCGCGAAAATGTTGAGGTCCAGGATGATGTCCTCAGGGGGGAAGCCTGCCCGGTCCACCAGCAGGCGGTAGCTGCGCTCCGCCACCGCCAGACGCTGCTCCACGGTTTCCGCCTGCCCCTGCTCGTCGAAGGCCATCACAACCACCGCGGCGCCCAGCCGCCGTATCTCGGTGGCCTGCTCCAGGAACTCGGCCTCGCCATTCTTGAGGCTGATGGAATTGGCCACGCCCTTGCCCTGCAGGCATTTGAGGCCGGCCACCAGCACCTCCCAGCGCGACGAATCGACCATGATGGGCACCCGGCAAATGTCCGGCTCGGCGGCCAGCAAGTTGACATAACGCCGCATGGCCGCTTCGGAATCCAGCAGGCCCTCGTCCATGTTCACGTCCAGCACGTTGGCGCCCGCCTTGATTTGCTGGCGCGCCACCTGCACGCCCCCGGCGTAGTCGTCCGCCTCAATCAGGCGGCGGAAGATGGCCGACCCGGTCACGTTGGCACGCTCGCCCACATGCACGCAACCGGTGCTGTCCTCAATGTTCAGCGGCTCAAGACCGCTCAGCCGCGTAAGCCGTGGATGGCGCGGAGGCACGCGGGGCGCAATCCCCTCCAGCGCCGCGCGCATCGCGCGGATGTGTTCGGGCGTGGTGCCGCAGCATCCCCCGGCCAGATTCAGCAGCCCTTCCCGGGCCATGGCCTGGAGCGTAGATGCCATTTCCTCCGGCGACTCCGTGTACTCGCCCAGTTCATTGGGCAGTCCGGCGTTTGGATAGACGATAGCCGGCAATTCGGCTATCCGCGCCAGTTCCCGCATGTGCGGGTGCAGTTCCCGCGCGCCCAGCGCACAGTTCAAACCGATGGCGCCAAGCGGCGCGTGGCGGATCGAGTTGTAGAAGGCTTCAACCGTCTGTCCCGACAAGGTGCGCCCCGAGGCATCGGTAATCGTGGCCGACACGATCAGCGGCACCGGCCTCTTCAGCTCCTCGGCCAGGCGCGCAACCGCGTACGCGGCCGCCTTTGCGTTGAGCGTGTCGAACACCGTTTCCACCAGCAGCAGGTCAGCGCCGCCTTCCAGAAGCGCCCGGGCCGCGGTTTCGTAAGTGGCTGCCAGTTCATCGAAGTCGATAGCGCGAAAACCCGGGTCCTCCACCTTTGGAGAAATTGAAGCAGTGCGCGTGGTGGGGCCCAGGCTCCCGGCCACGAATCGCGGCTGTCCGTCGCCCCTTTCCGCCGCATCCGCAGCGGCACGCGCGATGCGGGCGGCCGCCTGGTTGATTTCGGCCACAAAATCCTCAAGGCCGTAATCGGCCTGCGAGGGCGCGTTCGCGGTAAAGCTGTTGGTGGTGACGATATCCGCGCCGGCCGCCAAGTAGGCCTCGTGAATGCCGCGAACGAACTCGGGCCGCGTGAGGCACAGCAGGTCATGGTTGCCCTTGAGCGCCTGCGGCCAAGCGGCAAACCGCGCCGAGCGGTAGTCCTCCTCCGAAAGATTGGAAGTTTGAGCCAGCGTTCCGATCGCGCCGTCGAGGAAGAGAATTCGAGTGCGGATCAGCCGGCCGAGCGCGGCGGCCCTGGCGGCTGATGCGTTCATGGCGGCGGCGCGGGGCTCAGCCCCAGGGCCTCGCAAATCGCCGCAGTAAGCGGAGCGCGGTTCATCGTGTAGATATGAAAACGCTCCACGCCCTGTTCCGCCAGATCCCGCACCTGGTCCACGGAGAACCGCCGCGCCAGCCGGCTGGTAGCCTCAGCGTCGCCGGCCAGCTGATCGAAACGATCCTTAAGCGCCTTGGGCGCCTCCACATGAGTTTTGCTGGCGAACGAGAAAACGCCCCGCACGCTGTACAAGGGCATGATGCCCGGCGCCAGGCAGTGGTCGATGCCGGCGGATGCGAAGGCATCGCGCAGCCGGTAAAACCTGCTGTTATCCAAAAAGAACTGCGTGATGGCCAGGCTGGCGCCGGCGTCAAGCTTGCGCTTGACGAACTCCACGTGCTGGCGCAATGCCGCCTTGCCGCCGCCGGAATGCTCCGGGTGCGCGCCCACCATCACTTCCCGAATGCCGAGCGCCCTGAGATCAGCGATCAGCTCCAGAGTCGATGCGTAGCCGTGCTTGCGCGCCGCCGCGGGCACGCCATCTTTGGGGATGTCGCCGCGAAGAGCAATCATGCGGCGCACGCCTTCTGACAGATATTCACCCGCAATCTCCCGAACTTCCTGGCGCGTGTGCGTAACGTGCGTGAGGTGCGGCGCGCAATCCACCCCGTATTCGCCGCGAATCCGCCGCACCCAGCTCGCGGTGCCCTCGCGGGTTGAGCCTCCGGCGCCGTAGGACACGGTGCAAAACAGGGGGCGGTACCGAACCAGCTCCGCGAGCGTTTCGGTAAGGCGCAGCGCCATCTCTTCCGAGCGCGGCGGAAAGTATTCCAGCGAAATTCCGGGAGGTTGACTCATGGCATTCGGGGCGTGGACATTTCAGGCAGCGCGCATCATACTCACTCGCTCGCCAATCTGAACCGGCCGCTTCCCTTGCGCAGCCCCACCCGGGGCGCGGTTGCCGCCAAACCGGCAGTTTCCCGCCATGTCCACTTCAGCATTATCCACGCCTGCCTATCGCCGCTTTTTGATCGGCAGCACGGTCACCACGCACGGCCTGTGGATTTTGCGTCTGGCGCTGTCATGGCAGGCATGGCTATTAACGGAGTCGGAATTCTACGTGGCGGCCGTTGCTTTCGCTACTTATTTTCCGGTGGCTGTGCTGGGCCCCGTCTTTGGCGCCTTCGCGGACCGCTGGGACCGGCGCAAGTCCGCCCAGATTTTCAACCTGCTCAACATCGCAAATACTGCCGGCCTGTTCCTGCTGTCGGCCCTGGGCTGGATTACGCCGCCCGTGCTGTTCACGCTTGCCCTGTGCTTTGGAATTTGCAGCGGCGGCTACACGCCCATGCGGCTGGCGATACTGGCGAACCTTGTTCCGTCCATGCAACTGGCCAGCGCCGTGGGGCTAGGCGCGGTCACGTTCAATGTCGCCCGGGTGATAGGGCCCGTGCTGGGCGGCTACATCATCAAGCTGTTTGGAACGGCGGCCGCGTTCGGCATCAGTTCGGCCACCTTCTTCGGGATGGCCTGGGTGCTGTGGGGGTTGACGCTGCAGCCGGTGGCGCGCGACCTGGAGCGCGAAATCGGCTTGGCGCGCATGCTGCGCAATGGCCTGAGCTATACCTTGCGGCATCCCGCCATCCTTTTCTACCTTTTCCTGGTGCTGATTGGCGCCACTTTCGGGCGGGCCCTGTTCGAGCTGATGGCGCCGTATGCGGACGAGGTGTTCGGGCGCGGCAGCGACGGCATGTCGCAGCTGATTGCCGCGTTTGGCGCGGGCGCGGTTGCCGGCGGGTTCTGGGTGGCGCGAATCAGGAATCTGGAACTCCTGCGGCGCTCGGCGGCGATTTGCACCGCGCTAACAGGCTTGCTCATCATTTCCTTCGGATTTACCAGCGAATTCTGGATTGCCATGCTGCAACTGCCGGTGTTGGGCTTGGTGCTGACGATCTGCGGCGTGGGCTCGCAAACGCTTACGCAGACGGTGGTGGACGAAAACTACCGCGGCCGTGTCATGAGCCTGTGGAGCACTGTGGCCTTTGGCGGCGTGGCGCTGGGGAGCACCGCCCTGGGCGGATGGGCCGATTCGATCGGGCTGACCAGCGCCACGGTGCGCTGGGGAATAGTGGCGGCCAGCCTGGGGCTGATCGTGGTGCTGCTGCTGAAGCGGTTCCCGGCGCCTGGCGCGAAAATGCCCGGCCGCGCCTGACAGCCGGAACCCATCTGCGCAACTCCGAAGGGCTCGGCGGAACCAACCCAACGCGATGAGAATACGGAAGGCTATTCGTGGCGGAGCGCTTCGACGGGATCAAGAGCGGCGGCGCGGCGCGCAGGCCACAAGCCGAATACGATGCCAATGACCAGGCTGCAGCCCAGGCCGAACAGCACGGCTTCCGCCGCCACCACAGTCTGCCAGTTGAAGAATTGCGCCAAGAGCGCCGAGGCGCCCCAGCCGGCGGCCACGCCCAGCAGCCCGCCGAGCAGGCAAAGCAGGGAGGATTCCACCAGAATCTGTCCCATGATCGCTCCTCTTGTGGCGCCGATAGCCCGGCGCACGCCGATCTCCCGGGTGCGTTCGGCAACGGTCACCAGCATGATGTTCATGATGCCGATTCCTCCCACCACCAGGCTGACGCCGGCGATGGCTGGCAGCAGCAGGGCGAAGATGCGGGCGGTCTCCTCGCGGACCTCCAGGAACTGCCTGCGGTCCAGAATCCCGAAGTCGTTGTCCTCGCCCGGCCGGATGCGATGTTCGCGGCGCAGAATTCGTTCGATGTCCACCAGCGCCTGCTCCACCGCCGAACCCTCTCTGATCTGAACGTCCATGCCTTCCAGCCGGTCGCTGCCGGTCACGCGATACTGGGCGGTGGTTACCGGAATCAGGACATCGTCGTTGGGATTCTGCATTCCCGCCGAGCCGGTTTCCTTCAGCACGCCGACCACCTCGAACGGAGTGCCCGCCAGTTGAACATTCTTGCCGAGAAGCTCTTGCGCGCTGGTCTCCAGACTGTCGGGCACTTCGCTGCCGAGCACCACCACGCGCAGGCGGGCCTCTTCTTCGGCAGGAACGAACATGCGCCCCAGCGCCAGTTCGTAGCGGTGCAGGCGGGGATAATCGGAGGTGCTGCCCACCATCTCCACTCGGGTATTCCGATTGCCGAATTCCAACTGCATGCGCTGGGTAATTTTGGGAACCACGAGGCTAAGGTGGCGGGCATCCTTTCTCAGCGCCTGGGCATCGTCCGATCCGAGGCTGCTGTTTTCCAGCGCAACGCCCCAGAACCGGCGCTGGGAATTGGTTACGGCCAGAATGTCCGCCCCCAGCGCTTCCATCTGCTCTTCCACCGCGCGCTGGGCGCCGGTTCCCAGCGACACCATGGTGACTACCGCCGCCACTCCGATAATCATGCCCAGCATGGTCAAAAGGGCGCGGAACAGGCTGGCGCCGATCGACTCCACCGCCTGCCGCAGCACATCAAGAACAAACATCGCGCCCTTCAGCCGATACCGCTTCCAAACGCCAGGAATAGCCCATCGCGGATGCCGCCGCCGCACCCGCCCCGCGTTTTGGCGGCATAAGGGAAACTGCGCTTGCCGGGACGCATGTGATAATTTTGAACGATAGCAGCTTGGAAGAATAACAGCACCATATCCCGAAAGGCAGAGGCAACTGAATGCGCGGCAAGATTAGAAGTAACGGCGCTCTCCGGGGCGGCGGTAGTGACTTGGCTCAAATGTCACTGCCGTGCTGCAAGAGCGAGCGAGGCGTTATCGCCTGCGCTGACAACATCCCTTTCATGGGGAGTTTGCCCGACGCCATGTTCAAGTTGATTGTTACGTCGCCGCCTTACAATCTCGGCAAGCCTTACGAAGAAAGATCGGGCCTTGATGAGTATCTCGCGACGCAGGAGCGAGTAATCGAAGAATGCGTGCGATTATTGCACCCCCGCGGCTCTATCTGCTGGCAAGTGGGGAACTATGTTGAAAACAGCGAGATTGTGCCTATCGATACTCTGCTGTATCCGCTATTTCGCGCACAGGGACTCAAGTTGCGCAATCGCATCATCTGGCATTTTGGCCACGGCCTCCATTGCACAAAAAGACTTTCAGGTCGTTACGAGACAATAAACTGGTGGACAAAATGCGAAGATTACACTTGGCATCTTGATCCGATAAGGGTGCCTTCGAAATACCCCAACAAAAGACATTTCAAGGGGCCCAATATCGGGAAGCTGTCAGGCAATCCGAAGGGTAAGAACCCAAGCGACGTTTGGGAGTTCCCGAACGTAAAGAGCAACCATCCTGAGAAGACGATTCATCCATGCCAGTTTCCCGTAGAGCTGGTTGAGCGCCTGGTTTTGTCGCTGACGGATGAAGGAGACTGTGTGTTTGATCCATACATGGGCGTGGGTTCGACAGTGATCGCGGCAACCATGCACAAGCGCCTTGGCTACGGTTGCGAAATTGTCCAGGAGTACGTAGAAATTGCGCAAGCTCGGCTCAACGCGCTGGAATCCGGGACGCTTCGCACTCGCCCGATGGGCAAGCCAATCTATGACCCCGGTTTGCCCAGGGGCGGTCATTAGGGCTGCTCATGCAGATTGGCGCGAAACACTCTCACCTGAATGGAGAAGAATACTTGCTGGTCCACAAACCCGCTCTTTGGCAGGAAGTGCAAGACGTGATTTCGGATGTTGATGCGGCT
>RKRP01000027.1 GCA_007571315.1 Gammaproteobacteria bacterium | reverse complement strand
ATCTCATCGACAGGCGGCCGATACTCGGACATGGGGTCTCCGCGCGAACCCGCTAACTGGCCTCGCATTGTACCTGCGCCTGAAAAATTCCGGCTGCCTTATATTCCCAGATATCCCAGAGCCTTGAGGGCGGCAACAATGGTTCCAGCCATGAGGTAGATCTTCATGTTCAACCTGGATTCGAGGGCCCGGATGTCGCTCTTCATTTCGTTCCGCAGAGAAACAACGTCGCCTTTCACGGCAACAATGCCGCTCTCCAGCCGGCGGATGTCGCTCTTTGTTTCGTTCCGCAGAGCAGCGATGCCGCTCTTCACAGCAGCGATGTCGCCTTTCATGGCAACGATGTCGCCTTTCACAGCAGCGATGTCACCTTTCACAGCAACAATGTCGCTTTTCGTTGCGATTTCCTCGTTGCGCTGCGCTATGGCGCGCACAATCGCCCGCGCATGATTCTCAGGAACACCCTCGGCGGTCAGCCCGTCAATGGCGGCGGCGGTGTCTATCATGTATCCAGCCATGGAACGCGGGCCTCCCTGTTCGCTGAAATGCAGCATCCGTTTCGACAGCGCATCGTAACACACTCCAAGGGGGGCGCGGCGTTCGGATTACGCTTTGAATCGCGCCCAATAGGACATATGCTTGCGGCTGTGCGAAAACGCTGTGATTAAGGAGCGAAAACGAAATGCGGACATTCAGCGCGCTTTTGATTGGCGCCGCCGCAATGATGTTTGCGGCGGCGGGTGCGGTTTCGGGATCCGAAGGAACGCGGGACCGGGCGCCGGAAGAACTTCGGATCTGGGTGGACGGACGGGCAGGCGCGGGCGACCCGGTCTATTGGATTGCCGAAGGGGGCGTTTACGCCTATCCGTCCGGCGAAAAACTGTTCGGAATGATTGGCTTCGATGCTTCCACGGTCATCTGGCCGGAGGATGCCAGCGACAGGGCCATTCATCTGACCCGCAAGACCTTTGCCTACACCCACCCTGCAACCGGCGAGATACTGACGGAGCACAAGGGACAGCCGGTGGAACCTGTTGCCTATCCCTACCAGATGATTACCTACCGAATGCAGAATGGAAAGATTCACGGCGACGTGGAACAGGGCGTGGGCGATCAGGTTCGGCGAATCGAATCGCAGGAGGGCATGCAAGTGCGGAAGCTGGGCGAAAACACGCTCGCCGTTACGGCTTCGGTTTTCCTCGACTTTCCGTTGCCGCAGGGCAGCCGCTACCAGGCCTGGGAGAACTACGACTTCTTCCTTCACTCCGGAGAGAATGTCGATGAGCCGCATCAGTTGAGCTGGCAGCGCTACAGCGCGCTGCCGCCTTTCGCCGGGAAAGGCAAGGCCATCTACCATCTGCTTTCCTGGCGAGTCGAGAACGAAGAGGAATTTCCGCCGGCGTTGCTGGCCTGGGCCCGCGAGGAAATGCCCATGTGGCTGCGCCCGCCCGCCAACCTCGACGAAATCCGCGCCCTGCAATCCGGCGCCGACATCCGCAACTGGCCCCAATAACCCCTGTCCCGGCTATTGATGAGGTCGAGCGGGTTATCCCTCCTGCCGGCGGGGACGCATGAACCCATCCATGGGGCTCGGCTGGGGCCTCCTGCCCCAGACGCCCCGCCGGGAGGAGGGATAACCCGCTCGACCTCATCAATAGCCGAACTTAAAACCCGCAGCTATCCTCGGCTGGCAAGGCACTAAGGCAGGCGCAGTTTTTATTGCGTTCACGCCAAATAAGGTCAGCAATTCAGTGGCACCGGCTCCATCGGTTCGGAGTGATGTCTTGTATCAGGGCCAACTTTTCATCGGTCAGGGCGAAGGTGCCGAGCGACACGTTCCTTCGTTCAGAACGCAACTTCTAAAGTGGGTTGGGAACAAGCAAAGATTCGCTAACGAGATAATTTCCTGTTTTCCCAGGAACCACGGGACCTACCACGAGCCGTTTCTGGGCAGCGGGGCTGTTTTGGGCACTCTCGCGCCAAAGCGCGCGGTTGCAAGTGATGCATGCGGTCCCCTGATAGGAATATGGAAATTGCTCCATGATGATCCTGGCCGGCTCGCTCTGGGTTATCGTCGGCGGTGGGAGGCATTCATGGAGGACCGCGAGGCCACCTACGAGAGGGTAAAGGCAAGATTCAACCGGAGCCACAACGCGGAGGACCTGTTTTTCCTGTCCCGGTCCTGCTACGCAGGCATCATTCGCTTTCGGAAGGACGGGTACATGAGCACCCCTATCGGCCCGCACCAACCGGTTTCTCCGGCTTCGGTGGAAAAACGCATCAATGTGTGGCGGGAACGCACGAAGGGAACCGATTTTCGCTGCCAGGATTTTGCCGAGACCATGAAGCTGGCCAAAGCTGGAGATTTGATCTATTGCGATCCGCCTTACACCGATACTCAGGCGATTCTCTATGGAGCGCAAGTGTTCTCCCTCAACCGTCTTTATTCCGAAATTGCCGACGCGAAAACGCGGGGCGCTTTTGTTGCGCTATCCATTGACGGCAAAAAGAGATCGGGCCGCAAGGAGATTGATGTTGGCATTCCTGATGGGCTGTTCGAAACCGAAAGGCAGGTAAACTGCGGCCGCAGCATGCTGCGGCGCCTTCAAATGGAGGGGCAGACCCTTGAGTCCGAGGTGGTGGCCGACAGGCTGCTGCTGACGTGGCCCCAATAACCCCTGCTTCGTATATAGCGCCAGTTCATGCGTCTCCCGCGGAGAGGGGGCAGGCGAAGGGCGGGGAAGCGCGGCCTCATGCGGCGCGCCCGGTTATCCGGGGCGGGCTGTCAGTTTGTCGGGATGCTCGGTTTCGAGGCGGGCGCGATAGGGTTTGGGGAGCGATTCCACCGAGTCCAGCTTGAGGCCCGCCGCGTGCCAGATCAGGTGGCCGGGGCGGCCGTCCATGTTCATCCACGCTCGCCAGGGCATGAATACGGTGGAGGCAAACTGGGTTTTAAGCCTTTCGATGGCGGGATTGGCGAATTCATCCAGCGCGCAATTCATCGTCTGGCGCTGCAGGCGCGGCTGGGCCATGCCAGGCGGGTATTCGGTCTCCTTGCTCAGCCACAGCCGGCCGCCTCCTGACAGGATCCGGTACGCGGGCGGACGTTCCGGCATCCGGTCCATGAAAAGCGTGGGGCGCACTCCCTTTTCCGAGTAATTGAAGCCGCGCCCCGCCCCGCCGCCCTGCACCGCCGCCGGAACCTCAAGCAACTCCCCCGTGTAGGGATTTCGCCAATCGCGCAGCCACTCGCCGCTGGCCGCATCCTTGAGAAACGATACGGTGTGCCCGATCAGTTCAAACTCGCCGCCGGCAAGGTGGCGCATCCAGTACATCTCCATGCCTTCAAAGCCGAACAAAAGCCGCGGCGCCTTGCCGTCTTCAGCGCCGTAGATAACCCCGCTGTACCACCAAGGCACATCCTCCTCGCGCCTGCTCGCCTGTATGCGGATGAGCGCCAGCAAGTTGTCCCGCGGCGTAGGCAGGAGCACTGGCGATGCCGCATCCGGTTCCGCCAGCGACGACCAGGGCGCGCCAAGAACCGCCAGTCCTCCGGCGCCCGCCAGCAACTCGCGGCGGCTGAATGTCAGTTGCGCGGACATCGCGGTTTGCGCAAAGGCGCCTGAAGTTGGCGGCTACCGCGGCCGCCGCGCGGCATCGGCGACGAATCGGGCCATCAACTCGGCCATGCGCGGGTCGTCGTTGGGAGGCCGCCACATGGCCCAGGTGCCGCCATATTGCTGCTGGACCGGCCGGTCCGCCGAGGGGCTGCCCAGCGAGGGATCGTATCCGATGTGGCCGTAGGCCGGCACGTCATAGCCCAGCGAGGGATCCATATCATTGCGCCGCTGGCCGGGCGGCGTTTGCCGTTCGGGAGGATAGGAGCGGCCGTCGGCGCAACCGCCCAGTTCAAGGCAGCAGGCGGCCTTTTCGCCGCCTGCCGCTCCGCACTCGGTATCCACCCAAACGCCCCAGTAGTCGGCAAAGGGATGTCCGGCGCCTGGATAGCGGTCGTAGTCCCCGGCCTCGTAATACAGCCAGGTGCGATAACCGATTTCCTTGCCTATCTGGTTGGGCACCTCAACCATGTTGAGGACTGATTCGGCCACGATTTGCGGAAAGGCAACGACGATGTGTTCAACCCCGCCGGCGCGGAGATAATCCAGCGCATCCCAATAGCGATAGCCCCACTTGCCCTGCGGGTGGATGCCCGGCTGCTCATAAAGCGCCGCGTAACCCAGGTTCTCTCCGCGCATCGGCCGGCTCCGCTCATAACGGCCGGCGGGCGATTCAGGCAGCGCCTCGTTCAACACCATGTCGCCGGCCCATGCGCCTACGATGCGGCGTTCCTTGAGTTCCGGGTAGAGGCGCAACAGTTCCCGCTCGATCATGCGGTGCAAGGTGAGCGTGTCGTTGATCTTGGGGTCGAAATACTCGTCGTAGCGGCGCAAGGCATGGCCGAGCAGCACGATGCCGGTGTCCGCTTCGGCCACATCCGGGTTGAACCGGTGGGCGATCCCTTCCGCGTGCAGCAAAGCCAGGCGCGGCGAGGCGACAACCGGATTGGGGCGTTGCTCAAGGCTCACGCTGCGGTCCCGCTGCGGCGGCCCCAGCGACCGCGTCCAGCCGGCCGGCTCCACCGGATAGGAATCGCGCATCAGGTCCCCGGGGTCGTTGAGCCAGCGCAGCGGCACGGCCGCTCCATCGTCGCCCGCTTCCGCAGCCAGCCGCCGCCGCAAGGTGGAAACCACATCGTGCGTCTTGGAAAATCGAGCGCCGCCAACAGTCATGTCGATGGCCAGGATTTCGGTAACGCCCTGCGCCAGAAGCCGGGGAATGGGGCCGTCCACGTTGTGGCGCTGAGGGTCGCAGCCCGGCCATGGGTTACCGGGCGGGCCGCAGTAGGTAAGCGGCTGTCCCCGGCTGGAACCCGGGCCGTGCACGAGGCGCGGCCACGGGTGGTTCTTCGGGTCCGCCGCCATCCACGAGGCGAGATCCACCACGAAGCGCGCGCCCAGTTCCTGCGAGCGGGCTTCAAGCGACTCTTGGAGCATGCGCAACTGCGAATAGGTGATGCGGTAAAAGGGGCTGGGCCCGCCAATGCGCTCGTACTCGAAGCGGTACTTCAAGGCCTCCTTGGGGCCGTTGCCAAACTGCATGAAGCGCGGCCAAATTCGCGGGTCCCACAAAAAGCGCTGATAAACGGGGCTGTTGTGATCGTATGAAAAAAGCTGCGCGGCGGTGTCGAAGGCGCCGCGGTCGGTCCACTCCTCGGCGCCGCCGTGAACTATGAACAGCACGCCCACAACCCGCTCAGGCTGGGAAGCGCCGGCGGAGGCCGCAGCCTGAAAGCCGGCCAGGAGCGCCAGCAGGCCGGCCAGCAAGGCTGTTTTGGCGGCGGGGATTGTTTTCATTAACCGCTATCCCAGGCCCAGCGCGCCGGGATTCATCAGGTTGTCCGGGTCCACGCTTGCCTTGAATGTCCGCAGCAGGCGCTCGGCTTCCGGCTGCCGTCCGCGCAAATAGGGATAGGTTTTGCCCACCTGCAAATGGATGGCGCCCACCTGCCAGAAAATGTCCATGATCTTCTGCCGCAATTCTTCCACCAGCGCCCGTCCTTGAGGGTTCTCGCCGTGTTCCGGCAGCGTTTTGAGATAGTCCTGCGGCATGAAGCGCTTGTGGAATACCGTCTGGCTGTCCTCCCAGTAGAACACCGGCTCGTACAGGAAGGCGTTGGAATTCACGGTCATGAACATGGCGCCCTTGTCCACGCGCAGCTCCTTCATGCGGGCCGCGTTCTCCTCGTACATGCTCATCAGCTTGCGGCGAAACTCCGGCACCCGGGAAAAAGGCATGATTCCGTGCAGCGGCGCCCAGCGCTCGCCATTCACGCCCAAAACGGAATACATCGGGATGAAAGGCATGGCCCGCAGCACGGTGGGCACCGTATTCGCTATTTCGGTGCCGTGCGGCCGCATGGTTTCGCGAACCCCCCTGAGTTTCGATTTCACCTCCGAGGCGCTGTGCCCTTCCACCACGTAGTGCGCGGAATGGCTGAAACCCGAGAAAAAGCGTTTGCCGGCCAGCGCCATCCGCGTCAGACGGCTTGCCGCTTCCAGAGGATTGGAGGAATCGCGGGCCACGTTCCAAACCGCCCGAATGGCGTCGGCGGTGTCGGTTTTGGTGAGTTGGCCCTGCTGCAATTTGGGGTCGAGCCCGTAGTTGTCCGCGACGATGCCCAGGCGGGCGACGGCGGACATGCCGGCGGACATGCCCCGGAAGGAGTCGAAGCCGAAGGAGGCCGTGCCGGTTCTTGGCGGGCGCTGGATCAGCCGCAGGGTGATTCGCGCCTTGATGCCCATTGCGCCGGTGTCGCCGGTGAACAGGCCGGTGAGGTCGGGGCCGTACCAGCGGAAAAAAGGCGTGGCGGTGCTGAGCGAAGCGGAGCCGGTGCGCAGCAGTTCGCCGTTGCCCAGAACCACATCGAAAGACAGCACGGATTCCGCGGAAAGACCGTAATTGCCGGTCCCCATGCTGGCCGAGTTCTGCGAGGTTGAGCCCCCCACGGTGGCCTTGAGGCCCGAAAACGGCCCCCAGAAAGGCGTGCGCAATTTCTCCTTGGCCAGGGCCTCATTGAGGCGCTCCCAGGTGACGGCCGGCTCGACGGTTACGTACATGTCCGTGGCGTTGATTTCCACAATGCGGTTCAGCCGGGATGTTTCCACCAGCAGCGATTTTTCCGTGGTTGGAAGATAGCCGTCGGTGTACGAAGCGCCGCCGCCGCGCGGCACCAGGGCTACGCCGCGGCGCACTGCGATACGGGCCGCCGCCTGCAATTCCTCCACGGAGCCGGGACGGATGACCGCCAACGGCATTTCCCGCGCGTTGTAAACATCGGTGGTGAAGTAGCGCCGCTCCGCATCGTCCGTCACCACATGCTCGCTGCCCAGAAGGCTGGACAGTTCCTGAAGAATCTCCTGACTCATGCTCCCCTCCGAAATTGCCGGGGCGATTCTATCCCGCCTGTTGCCGGAATGCGTGGTTTGCCGTTTTCGTAGTGGATCCAGCGGAACGGATGGGTTGGGATTCGGCGCGGCGAAAGAACGCCGGTGAGGTTCATGGGGTCGCTGCTTGCAATCCGCAGGCGTGAACCCGGCCGGCTGCCGCGGCGAAGCGCGCGAAGGGCTTTCACCGCCTCGGGCGAGGCGAATTGTTCACCGCTGAAACCGCTGACGAAACGCCCGCCCCGCAATTCGCCCCGCGCTTCCATGCGCCGGCAGGTTCTCAGCCAGGCCCGCCACGGAGGCAATCCGCTTTGGCGCGTCAGCAGCGCCCTGAAAACTATTCCGTAGCGGCGAATCATGGATTCGGCAAGATACTGGATCCGCTCCTCCTCGTTGATCCGGCCGGTGGGTGGCGGCGGCAATGCGGACCAGCGGCCCCCGGCCTGAACGCCGCTCATGCGGGCGCGCAATCCGCCAAAGCGCGGACGCTTGCCGGCGCGGACAATGAGGGCGCGCAAACCGGTAAAGCTGTCCGATGTCGCCAGGCCCGATGCCGCCAGTTCGCTCAAGGCCATTTCCACTTGGCTGCGCAGCATGCCGGTGCTGCTCACCAGGCTCAGGAAAAAATCGGCGCCGCCCGCGCGCAAGGCGTCGAACACGGTCCGCGCTCCAAATGAAAGGCTCTCCAGGGGCGTTGGCGGCGCGGGCCATAGCTCCCGGAATTCGCGCCGCAGCAAACCGATGGGCGTGTTGGCCGCCATTCGGTTTTGACCTCCGGCAGGCGCGGGTTCCGCCCGCTTCCACAGCCACTCTCCCGAGGCCAGCGCCTGGTCCAGCATCTGCGGCGAGAAATCCTCGATTCGCGCCGGCAGCACCTGGCTTTCCCAGGCCGCGGCCGGGGCGGAACTGCCCTCCAGCTGTTCCAGCGCCAGACGCAGGGATTCGGGACCGCGCCGCCGTTCTCCATCCAGGCCTTGCCAATGAAAAAGAAACGCAGTGAACTCCGCAGGGCTTACCGGCCGAATCTGCTGGCGCAAGGATTTGAGCGTGCGCCTGTGGATGCGGGCCAGCAGGCCGCGCTCGCACCATTCCTCCTGCGCTCCGCCGCCGGCTTCCGCCGAAGCGGACCGGAACCTTCCCCTCACCACAAACCCCTCGCTCTCCAGCGCCGCCAGCGCCTCAGCCGCCGCGGATGGGCTGATCTCAAGCGGCAAGGCCAGTTCCGCGGCGGTTACCGGCCCCAGCACCTCCAGCCGGCTGCGAAACAGTTCGCGAATTGCCTCCGCGCCAGCATCCGAGCGCGGCCCCAAGGCTGCCTTCAATTCAGCGCCGCGCTCGATGCAAGCCCAAATCCGGCGCCCGGACGGCGTGGCCATTTCCAGGGCCCGGCCCTGACCGGCCAGATCGGCCAGCAGTTCGGCATGCTCGCTCGCCTCCGCCCCGGTCATAAACCCGGCCACGTTGAGCGCGTCGTGCAGCTCGTCGGCATCGCGGGGCTGCGGCCAGGCTTGCGCGCGCGCATCGGCGATCGCCTGGGGGTCGGGCCGGGCCAGCCTCGCCGCCTCTTCCGCATCCATCAGGTGGCGGGCGCGGATGGCCTGCGTTCGCCGTTCCTCGGCGGGCGCATCGTCCAGGAACGCATACGGCTTTGCGGCAATCACTTCCTGCGCCAGCACGGAAGGAGAAGCGGGTTCGGCGAAAACCACCGAGGCCTGGCCCGCCTCAAGTTTCCTGAGCAGCGCCTCAAGCCCGTCGGCATCCATAAGCTCGTGGAGGCAGTCGCGAAGCGTCTGCGCCACCAGAGGATGCTCGGGAATGGCCCGGTCGCCGGCGAGATTCTCGGCGCAGGCCACAACATCCGGAAACAGCGCAACCATCAGATCCTCGGCATCGCTGCGCTGGAATTGCGCCGGGCGGCGTTCGCCGTTGCGGTTGCGCAGCACCGCCAGCGCAGTTGTCGCCGCCCACCGCCAGCGGGTGGGAAACATGGGGGAATCAAGAACCGCCTGGGTCAACAGATGGCGAACCGAACACGCCTTGAGCCAGCCGGCAATATCCTGAAGCGGAAAACTGTGCCCTGGGCCAAGCGAAATCACGATGCTGTCGTCCAGCGCCGCTGCCTGAGGCTCAATGTTGAATTTGCGGCAAATGCGCTTGCGCAGCGCCAGCCCCCAGGCGCGGTTCAGGCGCGACCCAAGCGGCGAATGGATCACCACGTGCATATCGCCCAGTTCGTCGAGAAAGCGCTCCACCACAAAGCGTCCCGCGCCCGGCAAGGAGCCCAGGGCGGCCCGGCCGGCCGCCAGGTACTCCGCGGCCTGGCGCGCGGCTGGCGCGCCAGCTCCGGGAATGGCCTCAAGCCAGGCTTGCGCGTTCCCGCCTGCGGCGAGCCTCGCCTCCACGCCGTCGAGCAATGCGGCAACGCGCTGCGACAACTCGCGGCTTCGCCCGGGGGCTTCGCCAAACCAGAACGGAATGGTGGGCGGAGCGCCCTGCGCATCCTCGGCGTGGACCTTGCCCGAGGTTACCCGCAACACGCGGTAAGAGGCGTTGCCCAACTGAAAAATGTCGCCGGGGAGGCTTTCAAAGGCGAAGTCCTCGTTCAGCGTGCCGATGCGGGTTTCAGAAGGAGCCAAAAGAACGTCGTAGTCGAATTGATCAGGTATCGCGCCGCCATTGGTGAGAGCCGTAATGCGGGCTGCCTTGCGCGGCCGCAACCGCTTTTTGACGCTGTCGTAATGGAGGTAGGCTGCCGAGCGTCCGCGCCGCGTCGAATAGCCCTCGGCGAGCATCTTCGCCAGCTTCAGAAACTCCCCTTGCTCCAGGTTGCGATACGGCCAGGCCCGGGCAAAAGCCTGATGCAAGCCGGCAAGATCGCGCTCGCCGCAAGCGCCTTCCGCCACGATTTGCTGCGCCAGCACGTCAACAGCGCCCTCGGGAATTTGAATTTCCTCCAGCTCGTGGCGTGAAGCGGCCTTGAGCAGAGCGAGGCTCTCGACCAGTTCTCCGCGGGTGAGCGGAAACAGCCGCCCCTTGGGCGTTTGGCCCACGCCATGCCCGGAACGGCCCACCCGCTGCAGAAATGCCGAAACGCCCCGGGGCGAGCCCAGTTGGCAAACAAGATCGACGGAACCAATATCAATGCCCAGTTCCAGCGAGGCGGTGGCAATCAGCACCTTCAAACGGCCACTCTTGAGCCGCTGCTCGGCTGCGGCCCGGTGCGCCTTCGACATGCTGCCGTGGTGCGAAGCTACCGCCTCCTCGCCCAGACGTTCGCTCAAATGCCGCGCGGCGCGCTCGCACAAGCGGCGGGTATTGACGAACACCAGCGTGGAGTCATGCGCGCTCGCCAGTTCCGCCACGCGGTCATGGATTTCCTCCCATGCTTGCAGAGGCATCACGGCCTGCAGCGGCGATCCGGGAAGTTCCAGCGCCAGGTCGCGCGGACGGGCGGCGCCAGCGTCCACAATCGCGCAATCCTCGTTGCGGTCGCCAAGCAAAAAGCGCGCCATCCGGTCCAGCGGCCGCTGCGTAGCCGACATTCCAATGCGCCGCAACGGTTTGCCAGTAAGCATTTGCAGCCGCTCCAAAGTGAGCATGAGGTGCGCTCCGCGCTTGCCGCCCGCCAGGGCGTGAAGCTCGTCCAGGATGACCGTGCGCACCTCGGAAAGCATTCTCCGTCCGCCCTCGGCGGTCAGCAGCAGGTACAGCGACTCCGGCGTGGTCACCAGGATATGCGGAGGGCGCTTCAGCAGCTTGCGGCGCTCGGCCGGTGAACTGTCGCCGGTTCTCAGACCCGCCGTTATCCCGGAAGCGGTCTGCCCCGCTTGCTCCAGCCTGCGGTCTATTCCGGCCAGCGGCGCTTGAAGATTGCGGCGAACATCGGCCGATAGCGCCCGCAAGGGCGATACGTACGCCACTTGCGCGCGCTGCGGAAGACCGCCTTGTTGCGAGCGGCGCAGAAGATCGTCGATAACGGCCAGGAAACCGGCCAGCGTCTTGCCGGAGCCGGTAGGCGCCGCCAGAAGCGCGTGGCGCCCTGCGGCGATGGCGGGCCAGGCGCCCGCCTGCACGGGGGTGGGCTCCCGGAACGCGGACCGGAACCAGCCGCCAACAGCGGGATGAAAACCGCTCATCGTCAAATTAAGCCGCGTATTGCGCCCGCGATTCGCGCGGCTTCTTGACAGGGTAACGAAAGCCGCGCATCAAGGTAAGGCAGCAGCGCCTGAAAGCAGAAAGCCTGGTAGGCGCGAGTGGAATTGAACCACCGACCCCTTGCATGTCAAGCAAGTGCTCTAACCCCTGAGCTACGCGCCTGCTTTGGTGTGGGCGTGAATATACACGAACCCGCGCGCCGCCGGACCGCTGTTCTTGTAGCATTACACTACTCCGCCCAACACTGCTCCGCCAACGGAGACTTCACAAATGCAGACTCAGCCTAGCGGCGATCTTGATTTCAACGCCGATGTTCAGCGCGCCACCGCGCCGGTATGGGCGCGGCTGTCCGATGTGGTACCCGATGTGGAATGGCCCCTGCACGCGCCCTATATCGCCCGGATCAATGAACTGAAGCGCCAACGCGATGCCGTCATCCTGGCGCACAACTACCAGACACCGGAAATATTCCACGGGGTGGCCGACTTTTCCGGCGATTCCCTGGAACTGGCCCGGCTGGGCGCCGAGGCCGAAGCGGGCATAATTCTCATGTGCGGCGTTCACTTCATGGCCGAGACGGCCAAAATCCTGGCACCTGAAAAAACCGTTCTGATTCCCGACCTTCAGGCCGGCTGTTCGCTTGCGGAAGCGATTACGGGCGAGGATGTGCGCTTGCTCAGGCAGAAGTATCCAGGTGTGCCGGTGGTGACGTACGTGAACACCTCCGCCGAGGTAAAGGCGGAATCCGACATTTGCTGCACCTCCGCGAATGCGGTGCGGATTGTGGAATCGCTGGGCGTGGACCGCGTTATTTTCCTTCCCGACAGCTACCTGGGACGTTATGTGGCCAGCAAGACCGAGGTCGAAATCATCCTTTGGGAAGGCAGTTGCGAAGTGCATGAGCGCTTCACGGCCGACGAGATACGAAGCTACCGGAATTCGCACCAGGGCATCCAGGTAATCGCCCATCCCGAATGCCCCCCCGAGGTGCTGGCGGAAGCGGATTTTGTCGGCTCGACTTCGGCGATGATCCGTTACGTGGGCGAACGCAAACCCCGCCGCGTGGTGATGGTTACCGAGTGCTCGATGAGCGACAACGTGGCGGTGCAGCATCCCGGTGTGGAGTTCGTGCGGCCCTGCAACCTCTGCCCGCACATGAAGCGCATTACCCTGCCCAAGATACTGCGCGCGCTGGAAACCATGCGGCCCGAAGTGCGGGTGCCCGCCGGCGTGGCCAAACAGGCCCGTCTGGCGGTAAACAGAATGCTGCAAGCCTGAGCGCTTCCCCAGGCCGCGCGCAGCGCCCGGCGCGCCCGCGCCGCGCGGCTGGGCATTCCCGCTCTCATATACAATAAGGGGCCAATTCAATGGCATAGGCAGATACTGAATGGAAGCGCAACACAAGATCCTGATGGTTGATGATGAGATGGATCTGGAGTTGTTGATCCGGCAGCGAATGCGCCGTGAAATCCGCTCGGGAAAATACGCTTTCGTGTTTGCCCACGACGGTGTGGAAGCGCTTGAACTGCTGGAGCAGCACAACGATATCGATCTGGTGCTGTCCGACATCAACATGCCGCGCATGGATGGGCTGACCCTGCTGGAAAAGATCCCCGATGTGGACACCGATGCCCGCGCCGTGGTCATATCGGCATACGGCGACATGAAGAACATACGCGCGGCCATGAACCGGGGGGCCTTTGATTTTGTCACCAAGCCGATCGATTTCAGCGATTTGAGAGTAACCGTTGAACGCGGCCTGGAACAGCTCGAAATGTGGCGCGAGGCGGAGGCCTCACGCGGCAAGCTCCTTACCCTGCAAAGCGAACTGGATGTGGCCAGCAGCATGCAGCAATCCATCCTGCCGAAGCATTTTCCGAAAACGGACCAGTACGAGCTTTATGGCAGCATGGCGCCGGCGCGCAACGTGGGAGGCGATTTCTTCGATGTAATCCCGCTGGAGAATGATTGCCTGGGCATCGCGATCGCGGACGTTTCCGACAAGGGCGTTCCCGCAGCCCTGTTCATGATGTCCAGCCGCACGTTGCTCAAAGGCGCCGCGCTGGGCTGCGAAGATCCCAGCACGGCGGTGGCTGTGGTTAACGAGCAGTTGCAGGACGGCAATGAGGCCAACATGTTCGTTACCCTCTTCTATGCTGTTTTCGATCCTGCAACGGGAGTTGTGCGCTACACCAACGCCGGCCATAACCCGCCGCTGATCGTGCGCCGGGACGGCAGTTCAACGGTGCTGCCGCTAACCGGAGGGGTGGCGCTGGGAGTGGCGCCAAATTTCGACTTCACCAGCGGGGAGGTTTCGCTTAAGCCGGGCGAAGCCCTTTTCCTCTACACGGATGGCGTGTCCGAAGCAGAAAATCCCGACCAGGAAGAGTACGGCATGGACCGCCTGCAAGCGGTCTTTGCTGGTTCAGCGCTCACCAGCGCCCGGCAGGCCAATGACGCGGTGTTCGAGTCCGTAAAAGAGTTTGCGGAGGGGCATTCGCAATCCGATGACATCACCTGCCTCGTCCTTCTGCGGACGGAATCCTGACCATGGCCGGCACGCTGGCGCTCCGCTTCGGCGCCAGCCGGGAGCAATGGCGGCTGGCTGACCAGAAGATCAAAGCGCTGGCGCAGCGCCAGGATTGGCGCGAGGATCTGGTCTTCAAGGCGAAGCTGGTGGTTGAGGAGCTCGTTTTGAACATCATCGACCACGGCTACAAGAACGACGAATCCAGAAAAATAGAGGTTCGGCTTCACTACGGGGAGGATGCCCTTACGATCGACATTATCGACGAGGCCAGCGCTTTCGACCCGCTGACGGAAGCTGCTGCCCCCAACACTTCCGCAGGAATTGACGAGCGCCCGGTTGGCGGGCTGGGCGTGCATCTGGCAAAAGAGATGATGGATGAGGTCAGCTACGCCCGGGAAGGCAACCGCAACCGCCTTACACTCACGGCGTGGCTTACTTCATGACCGATCGTCGGCCGCGGCGGCTGGCGTATATTTTCCTGGGCCTGACCATGTTCGCCGCGGCCCCGGCCCAGCCGCAGGTAGAGTCCGGCCGAGTTCTTTTTGGCCAGTCGGCGGCGCTCAGCGGACCGGCCATGGACCTTGGCGCGGCCATGCGGCTGGGCATCAAGTCCGCATTCGCTGAAGCCAACCGCGACGGGGGAGTTCACGGCCGCCGCCTGGAGCTGATTTCCCTGGACGACGGCTACGAGCCTGAAGCTGCGATCGAAAACGTCCGCGAACTCATCAATGAGCACCGCGTATTCGCGCTGATCGGGTCGGTCGGCACGCCTACAGCGCGCTCCTCGGTGCCGGTTGCGGCCGAGGCCGGCGTGCCGTACATCGCGCCGTTCACCGGCGCGCCTTTCCTGCGCGACGGGCAATGGAAAAACGTAATCAATATGCGCGCCTCCTACGCCCAGGAAACCGAGGCGATGATGGCCTTTCTGTCCGGGCGCGGGCTCACCCGGGTTGCCGTGGCCTATCAGGACGATTCCTTCGGCAGGGCCGGCTTTAGCGGCGCCATGCTCGCCTTGCAGAAAAGGGGCCTTGGTCCGGTCGCCACTGCCGTTTATCCCCGAAACACGACCGCGGTGAAGACCACCCTGCTGGATGTGATGGAAGGCAATCCCCAGGCGGTGATTATCGTGGGGGCGCCAGCGCCGGTGGCGGCTTTCGTGAACTGGACCAGCAAGCTCGATTTGGACCTCGTGCGGATGACCACGTCATTCGCCGGCGGCAATGCGCTGATCCGCAACCTCAGCGCGGAAAGCCTGAGCGAAGCCGGGCTGATGATGACGCAGGTGGTGCCGCCGCTGCTGGGAGACGCGCTGCCCATAGTGGCTCAATACCGCGAAGCGCTTCGGCGAGCCGCGCCGGAGGAGGAGCCCGGTTTCGTGTCGCTGGAAGGCTACCTGGCGGGACGCATGGCGGTGGTGGCCATGGAGCATTGCGGACCCGACCCCCGCCGGGAGCAGGTGCTGCCCATGCTGCGCAACGCGGGCAGGATTGATTTGGGGGGCTTTGCGCTGGAGTTCGAAGCGGATGATTATCAGGGCTCGGATGCCGTCTATCTCACCACGGTCAGTCCGCAGGGACAGTACCTCCCGGTTCCCCCAACGAGGCCGCGGCCGTGAAAGAAAATCCTGACAAGGCGGGCGACAGCCTTCAGGCCCGCCTTGCCGAAATTCTCGGCAAGCGCCACAAGATTTCGACCCGCATGTACGCCGGCATCGGCGGCGGCTTGCTGCTGCTGCTGCTCGCCATCGTTAGCAGCTGGTTTGCATTCAATACCATAGCCGATACCCAAAGCTTCGTTGTGGGCCGCAGCCTGCCCCAGATAACAGGGGCGTTTGCAGTTGCCGAGCAAAGCGGCAAGCTGGTTGCGGCGGCGCCGCGCCTGGCATCGGCCGGCACGCTGGAAGAGCTGGAGTCCGTCCGGGCCTCGGTGGCCGAAAACCGGCGCATCTTCGAGTCGCGAATCGCCGCTTTGGAAGCGCAGGCCATCAACGACCCGGGAATTCAGCGAATGCGCGACCGCGCCGGAGCGCTGCTTGCCACTATTGAGCGACTCGACCGGTCGGTGGAAGAGGGATTTGCGATTGCCGCCCGGGCCCGGAAACTGCACCGGGAAGTCCCGGTGGCGCATGAGCAATTGCAACGCATACTGAGCCCGGCCATCGACGATCAGTATTTCTTCGCCATTACCGGCTACACCAGCCTGGACTCGCAGCCAGCGCCGCGCGAACAACATATCTCCGAGGCGGAAATGGCGCGCTACCGCCGCCTTGCCGATCTCAATGTCAGCGTGGACAACGCGGTGCAATTGCTGGACAGAGCATTCAGCGTTGCCGACCCGCAATTGCTGGAGCCGCTGCTGGAAAGTTTTGAATCCGCCTCCGAAGCCATTTCCCGCAATCTTGCAGCGCTGCGTGACCCGCCCGAGGAAGAGGCGTTGAAGGCAGCCACGGCGCGCCTCCGCCTGCTGGGAAGCGGCGACGAGGCCGGCTTCGCGTTGCGGCGCCGGGAACTCGGCCTGGATGCCGAAGAAAGGCGCCTGCTGGCAGACAGCCGCAGCCTGGAGATTGAGCTGATCGCGGCGGCGGAAAGCATGGTAAGCGAAGCCCGCGACAGCGCGCAGGCATCCACCGACCGCGCCAACGCAGCGATCGCTGCCGGCCGCACCCTGTTGTTGAGCGTAACCGGGGTGGCAATCCTTGCGGCGCTGCTCGTGGGTTCGCTGTTCGTTGGCCGGTTGCTGCGGCGTCTTGAGGGCCTGTTGATGCGGATGCGGCGTATGGCGGCGGGAGACCTGAAAACCAAATTGGATGTGAGCGGCCGCGATGAAGTGGCCGAGATGGCCGCCGCGCTTGAAGTTTTCAGGAAAGCCTCGCTGAAGGCGCAGCGGCTGGATCTGGTTGAACGCATGGCGAAGGAACTGCGGCGCAAGAACGAGGAGATGGAGCAGGTGCTGGAGGATCTGAAACGCGCCCAGGACCAGATCGTGATGCGGGAAAAACTGGCGGAGTTGGGAGAACTCACCGCAGGCGTGGCTCACGAAATTCAAAATCCGCTGAACTTCGTCAAGAATTTCTCGGAAGTAACGGTGGAACTGGTGGACGAATTGAAGGAGATTCTCAAAGAAGGCGACGGCCAGCTCCGTGAAGAGGACCAGGAGTTGACGGACGAGATATGCAGCGATATCAATTCCAACCTGGGGCGAATCCGCCACCATGGCCAGCGCGCCAACCGCATTGTGCGCGACATGCTGAGGATGGGAAGAGGCTCCGGCGAAGCGCAAGCCACCGACATCAATGCCCTTCTGGACGAACGCGCGCGCCTCGCGTATCACAGCGCGCGCGCCTCCGATCAGAAATTCAACCTGAGCATCGAAGAGGATCTAAGTGACGAAATCAGGCAGATGAAGGTTGTTGGGGAGGATCTTGGGCGGGTGTTCCTCAACATTGTCACCAATGCCTGCTACGCGACCCACAAGCGCCGGCTTCGCGAAGCCGAGGACAATGAGAACTCCGCTTATGAACCGCAGCTCAGGCTGAGAACCCGGCGCACGCCTGCATCTGTTGAGATTGCCATACGCGACAACGGCGGCGGCATTCCAGACGAAATTCTGGAAAAAATCTTCAACCCGTTCTTCACCACCAAGCCGACGGACCAGGGCACGGGCCTGGGATTGGCGCTGTCCAACGACATCGTGCGGCAGCATGGAGGCGAAATCGTCGTGGACACCAATCCCGGCGAATCTACGGAAATGATCGTTCGACTTCCGCTATCCCTGGAAGTCGAAGAAAACGCCTGACCCGCGCTCGGGCGAGAGGCGGGTTAGCCCAGTTTGGCCAGCGCGGCCTCCTTGCTGTCGTGGATCTCAATGATCTTGTCGAATCCGCTCATCTTGAACACTTCGGCGATCGATCCCGACAACGAACACAGCATGAACTTGGCCTTGCGCTGCCAGAGCGCCTTGGCAATCATGAGAATGGCCCGCAAGCCCGCGCTGCTGATGTAATTCAGGCCGCTCATGTCCACCAGCACGGCGGTGTCTTCGCCGCTCATTTCACCGGACAGCGTCTGGTGAAAATCCTGGGCGTTAAAGCCATCAATTCGCCCGGAGGGGGCGGCAATGAAAACTCCGTTATCGCGCTCAATCGGGATGTTCACTCGTCCTCCCCGCTAACTGGACACAGTTGCCCGCGATGCAACCGGCTTGGAATCATAACATAGCCAGCGGGCCCGCTTAACCGCCAATGTAATACATCTCCACCTTGCCGCGGGCGGCTCCCGGCTGCGGCTGCGGCGCGCGCAATTCGCTGTAGCGGTCGGCGCGGCCGCGCCAGCATCCCTGTATCAGTTCCAGCAGCGTGTCGTCGCCCGCGCCGGCCCGCATGGGAGTCCGCAGATCGAGCCCTTCATTGGCGAAAAGACAGGTGAACAGGCGGCCATCGGATGACAGGCGGGCCCGGTTGCAGGCTCCGCAGAAAGGCTGGGTGACGGAGGTGATGAAGCCCAATTCACCCTGCCCGTCAACAAAGGCGTAGCGCCGGGCCACTTCGCCCGGGTAATTGGCATCCAGCGCGCGCAGCGGCCAGACGCGATGGATGCGCTTTACCAGTTCCTCGGCGGGCACGGTCTGCGAGCCGTCCCAGTTGTTTATCGTTCCCACGTCCATGTACTCGATCAGGCGCAGAATCACTCCGCTGCCGCGAAAATGCTCCACCAGTTCGAGCGCATGCTCGTCGTTGACTCCGCGCTGAATGACCGCGTTGATCTTTATGGGCTCAAGACCTGCAGCCCGCGCCTCCGAGATGCCGTCCAGCACCGACTGCAAACGGCCGCGGCCGCCGCTCATGCGCCGGAACAACTCCTCATCGACAGCATCCAGGCTGACCGTCACGCGGTCCAGGCCGGCTGCGGCCAGCGCCGCGGCCTGTTGCGCCAGCAGCACTCCGTTGGTGGTTAGCGCGATGTCCTCCACACCCTTGAGGCGCGAAAGATCGCCCACCAGATCCGCCAGATTGGGACGCAGCAGCGGCTCGCCTCCGGTGATGCGCAGCTTGGTCGCTCTCAGATCCACCAGCAGGCGGGCAAGCCTGAGAATTTCCGAAAACGAAAGGCGCTGTTTGCTCGAAAGAAACCGGAACTTGCGATCGTAAACATCCTCCGGCATGCAGTACGGACAGCGAAAATTGCACCGGTCCATAACGGAAATGCGCAGGTCGCGCAGCGGCCGGCCAAGCTTGTCCCGCACACCGCCCGGCAGCGCCGCCACATCCCGCCTCAACTCTGTTATCTCGGGCATACCCGTATCTTCCGCCATTCACCCCCCACAGGCAACCCGTTGCGGCAGGCAGAGCTTTGCCTCATTGCCCAGGCAAGAGGCGGGCTATACTGCGGGCGCGCGATTGTTTGCGAAAACACTCCCATCCCATGCGTGTGATAGCGATTTCTCAACCCGGAGGCCCGGAGGCGCTAAGGGTTGAGCAGCGCCCCAGGCCGAAGCCGGCACGGGGCGAAGTGCTCATACGAGTGGCTGCCGCCGGCGTGAACCGTCCGGATTGCATGCAGCGCCAGGGGTTATATCCGCCCCCGAAAGGCGCGCCCGAGTGGCCTGGCCTGGAAGTGGCAGGCGTGGTTGAGTCAGCAGGCCCGGATGTGGACAGCCCGGCCGTTGGCGAGCGGGTGTGCGCGCTGGTCGCTGGCGGAGGCTATGCGGAATATTGCGTTGCGTCCGCCTCTCATTGCCTGCCGGTTCCTGAGGATGTGAGCCTTGCGGAGGCCGCAGCGATTCCGGAAACATGGTTTACCGTCTGGACCAATCTGGTGGACTCGGGCAGAATCGCCGCGGGCGACACGCTTGTGGTCCACGGCGGCGCCAGCGGCATCGGAACCGCCGCCGTGCAGATCGGCGGCGCACTGGGAGCGCGGGTTTTCGTAACTGCCGGCACTGCCGAAAAAGTGCGCTTTTGCCGCGAGTTGGGCGCTTGGGGCGGCGCCTGTTACCGAACCGAAAACTGGCCGGAGGTTTTCATGAGCGCGGCCGGCGGCCTCGGCGCGGACCTCATTCTTTGCATGGTGGGCGCCCCCTATTTGCGGGACAACCTGCGCTGCCTCAAGGCCGGAGGCCGGCTGGTCCTGATCGCGGCCCTGGGCGGCCCAAAAGCGCAATTGGATGTGCGCCGCATCCTGATGTCGCGGCTGTGGATTACAGGTTCCACCCTGCGCCCCCGCAGCATTGAGGAAAAAGCGGCCATTGCGAAAGCCGTCCAAACGCGCTTATGGCCCCTGCTCGCCAGCGGCAAACTTCGCCCGGTAATCCAACGCTGTTTCCCGCTGGAAAAAGCCGCGGCCGCGCACGCAATGATGGAAGCCAATCAAACCCAGGGAAAACTCGTGCTCACCATCAACTGAAGATCCGGGTCAGGCGCGCGGATGGTGCTTGCGGTGCAGGTCGCGCAGCCGCTTGCGCGCGACCTGGGTGTAGATCTGGGTGGTGGAAAGACTGCTATGGCCAAGAAGCAGCTGCACCGCGCGCAAATCGGCGCCATGGTCCAGCAGATGCGTGGCGAATGCGTGCCGCAGGCTGTGCGGCGAGAAGTGTTCCGTTATCCCCGCAGCCGCGCCGTGCTTGCGCAAGCGCTGCCAAAAGGCCTGGCGGGTCATGGCTTTGCCCCTGCGGGTCGGGAACAATGCCTCGCTATTGCCTTCCCCGAGAATCTCCATCCTGGCGCCTTCAATAAACCGGCGTACCCAGTCGGCCGCCTCCTCGCCCAAAGGCACAAGGCGCTCTCTGGAGCCCTTGCCGCGCACCCGCAAAACGCCGCTGGCAAGGTTGATCTGATTCACGCCAAGATTCACCAGCTCGCTAACCCGCAAGCCGGTTGCGTACAGGACCTCCAGCATGCAGCGGTCGCGCACCCCAAGCGGGTCGTTAAGCGGAGGCGCGGCAAGCAGTTCTTCAACCTCGTGTTCGGAAAGGCTGCGCGGCAGGGACCGGCCCAGCCGCGGGCTTGAAATTTGCGCCGACGGGTCCTGGCGGATCAGCCCTTCCCGAACCAGATAGCCGTAAAACCGCCGGGCGGTGGACAATTGCCGGGCAAGCGTGCGCGCATTAATGCCGGTGGCGGCGCGCTCGCTTATAAAGCCAAGCAGGTCCGCCTTGCTGGCCTGCTCCAATCGCCTGCCCTGTCTCTTCAACCAGCGCTGAAGCGCCGCGAGATCGGTTCCGTACGCGGCCAAAGTGTTTGGCGACAGGCCCTGCTCCAGCCACATGGCATCCACAAACCGCTCAATCAGCTCCGGCCTGGCCATAAAATTTCTACCAATGGCTCGCCTTCAGATATGGCTTTATACGCTTTGGGGCTGGGCGCTGTTCTGCTCCATTGCGCTGCTTGCGTCGCTGGCGATACTTGTGATTCCCGGCGAGGACCGCTGCCGGCGGTGCGCCCGAACCGCATCGCGGCTGATCTTTCGGTTTGGCGGCGCATGGCCGGCGGTGAGCGGCCTTGAGCGCCTGCCTGCCGAGCCCTGCGTTGTTGCCGCCAATCATGCGAGTTTCGCTGACGGGGTTCTGCTCTGCGCCATCCTCCCTATCCGCTTCCGGCTGGTCATAAAGCGCGAGATGCGGCGCGCGCCGCTGGCGGGCCGGATGCTCAGCCGCATAGGAGCCGTATTCGTCGATCGCGAACAGGGCGCCAGGCAGATTGCCGGCATAAGGGCCCTGCTCAAGGCAGCGCGGGCCGGGCAGTCGCTGGCGATCTTCCCGGAAGGAACGTTTCGGCGCCAGGCTGGCCTGCTCCCGTTTCGCTCCGGCGCCTTTGCGGCCGCGGCGGCCGGAGAACTGCCGGTGGTTCCTGTGGCGATCAGCGGCTGCCGCCGCCTGCTGCCCTCCGGCTCCTGGCTGTTTACACCCTCGCGCATACGGGTGCGGTTCCTGGCGCCGCTGCGGGTTGCGGGCAACGGGCGCCGCTCGGAACAGGCCGAGCAGCTTTCCGAAGCGTGCCGGGAAGCAATGGCAGCCGCCCTGCAAGAAGGATAACCCGCATATTGCGCGAATCTGCGGGTTAGCAGGCGCGGCATCCGTGCTAAAGCCGCGGGCGCCGCTCAGGAAGTATCGCCGGTGCGGTCCCTGACGTAGCCAATCCAGGCATTGGCATTGCGGCGGATGTTGTCGTTGCCGCTGCGCCTGGCGCTTTCAAACGCTGTTATGGCCTCGTCGAAACGGCGCAACTCGGCCAGCGCCACGCCTTGCAGCACCCACACATCGCCCGGACGTTCCAGGCCCCCCTTTTCCAGCGCCCGGCGGCAGGACTCCACCACCCCCTCCCAGTCGCCGCTCTCGTTAAGCAGCATGGCCTTGCGATGGTAATACTCGCCATCTTCGGAAAGCTGCGCCAGTTTGTCGATGGTATTAACCGCGCGGTCCATTTCGCGGGCCAGGGTCCAGGCATTCAACAGCACGCGGAGATTGTCGGCATTTTCCTCCACATGGCCGCGCTTCATGGCTTCCTCAAGGACCATCCCGGCGCGGACCGGACTCTCAAGAAACAGATTCAGCCGCGCAAGGTTGAGAATATCGGTTTCCTCCACCAGCATCCCGCGGAACCAGGGGATGGTGAGCGCCGCCAGCGCGCCCTCGTCGTTCTGAGTTTGCATGTACAGGCTGGAAAGCACGACGTAGTAGCGCAGATTGCCGGGCCAGATGCCAATATTTTCCTTGAGCAGATCGATAGCGTCGGGGAACTGCTCCAATTCCACATGGATTGCAAGCTGCAGATTGCGCCAGTTCTCGTTCGGCTCTTCCGAAAGCTGGTTGGCCAGCACCACGTACGGCAGAGCCTCGCGCATCATTTCGCGCTGGGCGAAATTGGCGCCCATCAGGATATAGGCCTCCGGGACCCGTTCCGCCTGATAACGGAACCAGCGCAGCAGGGTTTCGTTGGATTCCTCAAAGCGCTCCTGGCCCGCGTAGTAGCCCGCCATTGAATACACGATTCCCTGTTGCACAGCCGTGGGCAATGCGTTCAATTCCAGGCATTTTCCGAATGCCTCGAAAGCTTCGTCCTCGCGGTCCATTTGCGAGTACGCAAAGCCGTAGGTCTGATACAGCTGAGCGCCCTCGTAGTCGCTGAGGCGGCCGGGCCGGATCCGGTCCATCAGCTCCAGCGCTTCGCCGAGATTGTCCTCATCCAGCAACTCGTGGGCGCGAGACAGCCGCCGGTAGAAGCTCTCGCTCATGGAAGTGGCCGGTTCTTCCCGCTCCTCGGCGACACGGTCCGGGCGCAGCGGATGCCAGGCCGGCAAGTTGCCGCTGTCGTCCTGCGCGCCCGCGGCCGGCGCCAGCAGCGCCGCAGCCAGCAGAACGCTCAGAGGTCTGATCATCAAGCTCTAGCCTTCCAGATTGAACACGATGGTGGTGGTGGCCCAGCGCTCCACGGGGGTGCCGTCCACCACCCGCGGCTTGAATTTCCAGCGCCGCACCGCGCGGGTCGCGTTGCGCACGAAAAGGCGCCCGGGCGCCGCTTCGATCACTTCGGTGTCAACCACGCTGCCGTCCGTTCCAATCAGGACCCGGAATCTCACGTAGCCCTCGGTGCCGTCCATAAGCGCTTCGCGCGGCCATTGCGGATCAATGCGGACAATGGGGATGACATCGCCTTCCGACGCGGGGTCGCCAGGCTCCCATTTGCCAATGAAAGGCCCGCCGCCGGCCGCGCCCGACACGTCGATTTTCGGCAGGTCGATGCGCATAGGGTTCTGCTGCGGCTTGGTCTCGTTGGAAACGCGGAGTTTGGGCGGCGGCGGCGGGTCTTTGGGAGGCGGCGGCTTCTTGGGCCGTACGCGCCGCTTGACCTGCACGATTTCGTCTTCCTGAACGCGAATCAAGTCCACAATCTGCCCCGCCTCAGCCGCTCCCTGCTGCCCTCTGGCGCCGCTGATCAGCGTGTTCATGAACAGGAACAGCGCCAGCGCCACAAACACTCCGCCGGCGATAGAGCCGGCCGCGCGCCATCTTGTCTGCTTCATTGCTAGTCTCCTCCTCCCTCCGCAGCCAGCGCGATGCTGGTTATGCCCGCGGCCCTCACCTGGTCCATCAGGTCGATCACCATGCCGGTGGACGCGGACTGATCGGCCACGATTATCACGCTGCTTTCGGGGTTTTCCGCCCGCGCCGCCTCAACCATCTGGCGAATCCCGTGAAGTTCCACCCGGTTCTTGTTCATCCATATATGATCCGTGCGCGACACCGCAATCATAATGTTTCCAAGCTCCTTGGTGG
>RKRP01000065.1 GCA_007571315.1 Gammaproteobacteria bacterium | reverse complement strand
TCCGCAACCGTTCCGCCGAGGAGAACCTCGACCTGTTCCGGCGCATGCGGGCCGGCGAGTTCGAGGATGGCGAGCAGGTGCTGCGCGCCCGCATCAACATGGCCTCTCCCAACATCAACCTGCGCGACCCGGTCCTGTACCGTGTGCGCCACGTAGCGCACGCACGCACCGGGCGGAAATGGTGCATTTACCCCATGTATGACTTCGCCCACACCTTGAGCGACGCGCTGGAGGGCATTACCCACTCGCTTTGCACACTGGAGTTTGAAGATCACCGGCCGCTCTACGAATGGCTGCTGGATCACTGCGGCCTGGACCTCAAGACCCGCCCGCGGCAATATGAGTTTGGCCGTCTGAACCTGGGCTACTCCGTAACCAGCAAGCGCCGGGTGGCTGAGCTCATCCGCGCGGGCGCCGTCGATAATTGGGACGACCCGCGTCTGGTAACGCTGTCGGCGCTGCGCCGGCGCGGCTATCCGCCGGAAGTGCTGCGCGAGTTCTGCGTCCGCGCCGGCGTGACCCGCTCGGAGCAGATGATTAGCGCCGATCAGCTGGAAAGCGTGGTCCGCGAGGCGCTAAACCGGGATGCTCCGCGCGCCATGGCGGTGGCCCGGCCTCTGAAACTGGTGCTTACCAATCTCCCCTCGGATCATTTCGAGGAGTTGCCTGCGCAAAATCATCCGCAGCGCCCTGAAATGGGTCGCCGCATGGCGCCGTTTTCGCGCGAAATCTATATCGAAAGCGCCGACTTCATGGAGAATCCGCCGCGCCGTTTCCGCCGTCTTCGGCCGGGTGGCGAAGTGCGCCTGCGCAACGCCTACATCATTCGCTGCGACGAGGTTGTGCCCGGCCCCGATGGCCGGCCGGCCGAACTGCGCTGCACCGTCGATCCCGGTTCCCGCAGCGGCGGCGAAGGTGCCCAGCGCAAGGTAAAGGGCACCATCCACTGGGTCAGCGCCAAGCATTCCGTGCCGGCTGAATTGCGGCTTTACCGCCCCCTATTCAACGTGAAGCGCCCCGACCTGGATTCTGGTTCGCCGCCCCTCGAAGCCCAGGTCAATCCGGCCTCTCTGGAAATAGCGCCAAACGCCCGCCTCGAACCCGGTCTGGCAGGCGCCCGCCCAGGCGAAACCTGGCAGTTCGAGCGTCTTGGCTACTTCACCCCCGACAGCGAAGACTCCTCCCCGAACGGCTTGGTCTTCAACCGCATCGCCCCCCTCCGCAGCAGCTACGCCAACTAACCCGCATGTTGCCTAAATTCGATTTTCTTCTCCCTCCTCTGGCAGGGGACGCATGAATCCTTTCCTTGGGATAGGCAACGACAATCCTGCCGTTGCCTATCCCGGATATTGCGCCGGTTTACGCTCTTCGGTTTGCCCCCTCCCCGCGGGAGCGTCTGGGGCAGGAGGCCCCAGCCGAGCGTCAGGATGACTTCATGCGTCTCCCGCGGGGAGGGGGCAAACCGAAGAGCGAGGAAGCACGACACCGGCAGATATTCGACCGAGCCTCAGGGAAGAGCTCATGCGTCCCCTGCCAGAGGGGGGAGAAGAAAATCGAACGCAGGCAATAGCTGAACTATTCGTCCTGGGTGAAGCTGCGCAGCCGCCCGGCATGCGAAGGATGGCGCAGCTTGCGCAGTGCTTTCGCCTCGATTTGCCGGATGCGTTCGCGCGTCACATCGAATTGCTTGCCCACTTCCTCCAGCGTGTGGTCCGTGTTCATGTCGATTCCAAAACGCATCCGCAATACCTTCGCCTCGCGTGCCGCCAGCGATGCCAGCACATCCCGCATCGTTTCCTCCAGCCCGCGCGTGGTCGCCACATCCATCGGCGAAGTGGCGTTCTGGTCCTCAATGAAATCGCCCAGGTGCGAATCCTCGTCTTCACTTAGCGGCGTTTCCAGCGAAATCGGCTGCTTGGCGATCTTCTGCACCTTGCGCACCTTTTCCTCCGGCATCTCCATGCGCTGAGCCAGTTCCTCGGGCGTGGGGTCGCGGCCCATCTCCTGCTGCATCTGCCGCGAAATCCGGTTGAGCTTGTTGATCGTTTCGATCATGTGCACCGGCACCCGGATGGTGCGCGCCTGATCGGCGATCGAACGGGTAATCGCCTGGCGGATCCACCATGTGGCGTAGGTGGAGAACTTGTAGCCGCGGCGGTACTCGAACTTGTCCACCGCCTTCATCAGCCCAATGTTGCCCTCCTGTATGAGGTCGTTGAACTGCAAACCCCGGTTGGTGTACTTCTTGGCTATCGAGATGACCAGGCGCAGGTTGGCCTCCACCATTTCCTTTTTGGCGTCCTTGGCCTTGAGTTCGTTGTGCGAAATTTCCCGGTAAAGTTCCTTGATGCCGCGCGCCATCGGCTTGCCGTTGGCATCCTTGGGAATTTTGCGGAAGGGATTGATCGGCAGAAAGCAGTTTCGTTCCACCCTGCGCAAACGCCGGTTGATCTGCCGGATTTCTTCCGCGTGCGGCGCCAGCTTCGTGCCGTATTCCTCGGTGCTCAACAATTCTTCCAACCAGTTGTCGCTGCTTGGATCCTCCCTGAAATAAGCCTTGAATCGCTCGCGCGGAAGACCCGTGGCGCGCACATAGATGTGCCGCAGCCGATTCTCGCAGCCCGCCACCGAGGAGGGGAACAGGGCATCCTCATCCAGCGAAGGGGCCCGCATGGTGGTGTGCAGGGCATCCAGCATGCCGTCGAAGGCCCGCGGCGTGAATTTCAGTTCCAGCAGCATCCGGCCCAGGGCCTGCTGGGCATGGTTCATGCTGCGGCAGGAGAGTTTGAAATGCTCCGGTTCTTCCCCGCTCTGGGCCTTGAATTCCTGCGCGTTAACACGCCGCAACGCCCGGCGCACCCGCGCGCTCTGGGCTTTGAGCGCCAGCATTCGCCGCTCAAGCTCCTCCGGGTCGGGCGGCGTTTTGCGGTTGGCGTTTTCAGCCGGGTCGCGCTCGGCCGCCGGGCGCAGATCCTCGGGTTCGTCCGGGTCGATGATTCCGGCGATCAGGTCGCTCAACTTCATCTGTCCGGCCCGGCACTCCTCGAAACGGTCCAGCAGGTGCTGCACGCAGGGGAGGTAATAGGCCATCAGGCGCTTGATTTCCGCCCGGCTCTGTTCGATTCGCCGCGCTATGCTGATTTCGCCTTCCCGGGTAAGCAGTTCCACGGAACCCATCTCGCGCATGTACAAACGCACGGGATCCGTTGTCCGGCCCAACTCAACCTCAAAGGCGCTGATCGCGTCCTCGGCTTCGTCCATGTCCGAATCGCCGCTGGCCTCTCCTTCAGACAATGCCAGCGTGTCGGGGTCGGGAACCTCGTCTTCCTCGTACACCTTGATATCCATATCGCGGAGCACATTGATGATTTCCTCAATCTGCTCCATTTCGACAATTTCGTCGGGAAGCTGATCCGTCAGGTCGGTGTGCGTAACGTACGAGCGCTGGCGCCCAAGCGCAATCAGGTTCTTGAACCAGTTGCGCTGCGGGGCGCGACGGGTGGTGGTATCTGCGGTCATGGCCAGCCGGTATCTCCGCAAAATGCAAACAGCAAATTATCCCTCATTTGTCAAGGTTTGGGGGAATTTCTTCTTTACGCTCATGGAATTGGATGCCGCGGGCGCGCCAATCGGCTTCAGTAACGGCACGGCAGCGGCCCGGCAACCAAGCTCAGTAACGGCTGTTGGCGAGCTTGCGGTTTTCGCGCAGCGCCCGGCGCGCGAAGAACACGGCCACCGCCGCTGCCAGGAGCTCGAATGCAATCAAGACGCCCTGGTTGGCATCAATGCCAGGTTGGCCCGAGAAAACTTCCGCCAAAAGCCGCGTGAGCGCCAGGCAACCCACGCCAAACACCGTGCCAAGCAAGCCGGCCAGCGCGAAGTTCCTCGACCACACTCCCGCTGCCAGCACCAGCCCGGTGCCCAGCATCAGCCCGCCGTAGGTGGCGCGAATCTCGGTGTGGCCCGAGGCCGCAAGGGATGCGATTCCCAGCCACTCCCCCAGGGCCGCAGGGTCCAGATAGGCATAGAGCGCCGAGGCAAAGTAAAGCGCCGCCATTACGCCCAAGTAGATACGTTGCGCCATGTTCAGGCTCCGCGCAAACCGAAAACCCGATCATACAGGCGGAAGTTTCAGCCCAGGGTGCGGGCCGCCATTCGGCGCTTCGCGTTCTCCCGGGAAAGTCTTTCGATACCGCCGGCCAGTTCGCGTTGCGCCTGTTGCGGGCTGATTGGGTAGGGCTTGGCCAGCAGCGCTGAGATCAGCTCGTGTTCCGGGCGCTCGCGGTAGCGTTCGAGCAGCTTTGCGGCCTTGGCCGCGGGCGAGCCGCGCGCCCGCTCGAACAAGTCCCTGAACAGGACCACGCGCGGCTCCGGGAAATGCTCCAGTTCCGGCAGGGGGTCCATTGCGGAAGGCAATTCCGGGAAGTTCAGCACCAGCCCGGCCAGGTATTTGCCCATCGCATCGAAGGGTCCCGCGGCGGCGGCATCCGGTTGCGTCCGCGCTGTCCGCGTCCATTGTCCGCGCCGCGCTGGCGCCGCTTGCAGGAGCTGGAGAAGCCTTTTCTCCCTCAGGCGCAGCTCTTCGGCCAGACGCGCCACGAGCAGGTCGCGGTAAACGCCCAGGGGCGTGGCGCTCAGCAGCGGCCGCGCCAGTTCGGCCATCCGTGCGCGTCCCTCCGCGGTCGCCAAATCACACTTCTGCGAGAGGCTCATCACCATGAACTCGGACATCGGCATGGCCTGTTCAAGGATTTCACGGAAGGCGGCCGCGCCCCTGGAGTGAACGAAACTGTCGGGGTCCTCGCCTTCGGGAAGGAACGCGAAACTGAGTTGGCGCCCGGCGCGCATTTCCGGGAGCGTCCGCTCCATCGCCCGTTCCGCGGCGCGCCTGCCTGCCGCATCGCCGTCGAAACAAAAAACCACGCTGGGGACAATGCTGAACAGGCGCGACAACTGCCGCGGCGTAACCGCGGTGCCCAGCGGGGCAACCGCGCCTTTCACCTGGTGCTGGGCCAGCCCGATTACGTCCATATACCCTTCCACCAGCACGCATTGCGGCATCTTGCCCCGAGGCATCTCGTACAGGCCGTACAGTTCCCGCCCCTTGTGGAAAACCGGGGTTTCGGGGCCGTTCATGTACTTGGGCTGCGCATCTCCCATGGCTCTGCCGCCGAAGCTGGCCACACGGCCGCGCCGGTCCCGTATTGGGAACATGATGCGGTTGCGGAACCGGTCGTAGAACTCGCCGGAGTCGCTCTTAAGCGCCAGTCCGGCATCCACCAGGCGGCGGCGGTCTTCTTCAGTTTGCCCGAAGCGGCCCAGCGCGCTGTTGCCCTTTGGCGAGTAGCCGAGCGCGAAATCGCGCGCGATTTCTCCGGTAAGCCCGCGGCCTTGCAGGTATTCCTTGGCCGAGGAATGGCCCTTGAGTTGTTTGATGTAGTGCCGCGAGACGGCCTGCAGCAATTCATACAGCCCCTTGCCCGAGGGCCGGGCGGGCCCCGTTCGCGGCACGTCCAGGCCGTAGCGGTCGGCCAGCGCCTCCACCGCGGCGGGGAAGTCCAGCCGATCGTGCTGCATCAGGAAGCTGATAGCGCTTCCGTGGGCGTTGCAGCCGAAACAATGAAAGAAGCCCTTGGCCGGGCTTACCGTGAATGACGGCGTTTTTTCCTGGTGAAAGGGGCAAAGGCCCTTGTATTCGCGTCCGGCGCGGGCGAGCTTTACTCGCTCGCCGATAATTTCCGCGATGTCCGCGCGGTCCAGAAGATCGTCGATAAACTCCCTGGGGATGCCTCCCGCCATAACCCCGAATATTGCACTATCCGGGCAAGCGCCGCGGGTTCGGTTGGGTCGCGGGAAGGGGTTAGGGCGCGTTGGCGCCCACAGCCGCTAATAAAGGCGGCGGCGGCGATTGGTTTCGCGGCTGGTGCGCTTGGCCTGGCGCTTTACCGCGGCCGCTTTCTGGCGCTTGCGGATCTGGGTGGGCTTCTCGTAGAACTCGCGCCGCCGAACCTCGGCCAGGATGCCGGCCTTTTCGCAGGCGCGCTTGAAGCGCCGCAGGGCCGCGTCAAACACTTCATTTTCCTTTACCCGTATGTTAGGCAAGTCGAATTCCTCATCGCAGGGACGGCGGATTGTAGCGATTGCCCCCCTCCATTGCAATCGCTTGATGCACCATTCTGGCCGCTTGATCGACGCAACGAAATCGAATGGAGTTTTTTTGCTTTACAACACAAAGCGCAACATTTAATGCCGCTGTGGCGGCGCGCCCGGTCGCTGGAATGAGCAGTGGAAACTGCGGGCGTGGGCCGGTCCGACCCTTGTCAAGCGCGGTGCTTTGGGTTCGACTCCCAACGCAGGCTCCTCTGACTCGGCGGCCATTGTGGCGCATGGACCGCGCCGCTGCCGGCAAGACCGCAGCGCATGGCGCGCTATCCTGTTTGGAAGTCCAGCAGATGGGCCCAGTCCTGCGGCGGCTCCTCGCTCTCCCGGACTTCGTCCACGCGCGCCGAGGGCGGTCCCTCGCGCAGCCAATCGCCCAGCTTCTCCACTGCTTCCGCCGGGCCAAGAGCCAGCACCATCACCTCGCCGCCGGGCAGGTTGGAAGCCCGCCCCCTAAGCCCCAGGCGGTGGGCCACGCTGGCCGTGCTGGCGCGGAAGAACACGCCCTGAACACGCCCGGACACGACATAGCGGCGGCAAACTTCCTTAACCATGGCAGGCATTCTACCCAGTTGCGCCTTTAGCCCGGATATTGCATCAGGGGGGTTAGAGTAGTCTTGCCGGGCAACCCTGCCGTAAAACTGCCTGGAGCATTCAAGTGAGCGGTGAACTGAAGATTCTGGTGGCGTATTACTCGGTGAAGGGCGCCACCGAAGCATTGGCGCGCGCCATAGCCCGGGGCGTGGAGACAGCTTCCGGCTGCGAGGCCGTGCTGCGTGCCGCGCCACCGGTGGCTGCGCAGTCCGGGGAAAAAATGCCCAGCGTTCCGGAAAGCGGAGCGCCCTATGTCACGAGAGACGACCTTCGCGAATGCGGCGCCCTGGCGCTGGGCAGCCCCACGCGCTTTGGCCGCCCCGGCGCGCCAATCCAGCATTTTCTGGACGGGCTGGCCGCCGAGTGGATTTCCGGCCTGCTGGTCAACAAGCC
>RKRP01000103.1 GCA_007571315.1 Gammaproteobacteria bacterium | reverse complement strand
GCAAGGCGGTGCTGGCCTCCGGCTCCAGGTGCTGGAACACGATCATTTCAAGCGCCACGCGGAAGCCGTATTCCTGAGCCAGCGCGGGGCGCGCGGCGAGCGCTGCCGCGGCCGCGCTTGCGAGCAGCGCCAAAAGCCCAAGACTTCTCAATGCGCAGGGCGGCACATGCGAATTCATGCGGCTAGTGTACGGGCTGCCGCGCGGTCTGGGCGGACGCCAGGGATTGCTCCAGGGTTGTGAGCAGGCGTTCGGCGTAGCGGAAGCGTTTCCGGGAATCGGTCAGCGAAGCCCGGAACTTCAGCGCGCCGTTAGGCCGCAAGGCAAACTCCTGCGGTTGCCGCTGGGCCAGCGCCACCAGCCGCATGGGGTCCACCGGCGTGTCCCTGTCGAACTCGGCTTCGCCGCCCCGGGCCGCAACCTCAAGCATGCGGATTCGCAAGCCGCGCATGCGTTGCTGGATGCGGGCCTGGCGAAACAGGTTGCGGGCCGCCTCGGGCGCGGGGCCGAAGCGGTCCACCAGCTCCGCCTGCAGCTCGTCAAGTTGCGGCGAGCCCGGCGCCGATGCAATGCGCTTGTACCAGCTCAGCCGCTGGTTCACGTCCGGCATGTAATCCTCCGGCAGCAGGGCGGCGAGATGCAGTTCCAAATCCGTGCGCGGATGCGCCGGCGCAGCCGGCCGGCCATGGCCGTTGCTTCGCAATTCCTCCACGGCTCGAGTCAGCATTTCGTTGTAGAGGCTGAAGCCAATTTGCTGTATCTGCCCGGACTGTTCCTCGCCCAGCAGTTCTCCGGCGCCGCGGATTTCGAGATCATGAGTGGCCAGCAGGAAACCGGCGCCCAGATCGCCGGCGGCCTCGATAGCCTCTAGGCGCTTGCGCGCGTCGCCGGTCATTTCCTTCTCATGCGGCCTGATCAGATAGGCGTACGCCTGGTGATGCGAGCGGCCCACCCGGCCCCTGAGCTGGTGAAGCTGGGCCAGCCCGAGACGGTCGGCGCGATTAATCAGCATGGTGTTGGCGTGCGGTATGTCCAGGCCGCTTTCGATGATGGTGGTGCACACCAGCACGTCGAAGCGGCGGTGATAGAAATCGGTCATCACCCTTTGCAGTTCCGCGTCAAGCAACTGGCCGTGGGCCACCTCCATCTTCACGCCGCCCAGCAGATTTTTGACCTCGCGCGCGATCCGGTCGATGTCCCGGACCCGGTTGTGGACGAAAAACACCGCTCCGCCGCGGCGCAGTTCACGCATGCACGCTTCCTTGATGAGACTGTTGCGCCATGGCGTCACGAACGTCTTTACGGCCATCCGCGCGGGCGGCGGGGTGGTGATGAGGGACAGATCGCGCAGGCCGCCCAGGGACATGTTCAGGGTTCTGGGGATGGGAGTGGCGGTAAGCGTAAGCACGTGCAGGTCGGCCCGCAGCGCCTTGATGCGCTCCTTCTGGCGCACGCCGAAACGGTGCTCCTCGTCCACCACCAGCAGCCCCAGGCGTTTGAAGCCGATTCTGGGACCCAGCAGGCCATGGGAACCCACCACGATGTCCACGCGCCCTTCCTTGAGGTCCTGTTGCACGGCTTCGTTGGCGCGGCCCCTGCCGAAGCGCGTCAGCAGCTCCACCCGCACCGGCCAGTCGGCGAAGCGGTCGCTGAACAGCCGGTGGTGCTGCTGCGCCAGCAGCGTGGTGGGCGCGAGCACCGCCACCTGAAAGCCCTCCACCACCGCCGCGAACGCCGCTCGCAAGGCCACTTCGGTTTTGCCGAAGCCCACGTCCCCGCAAATCAGCCGGTCCATCGGCTTTCCCTCCTCCAGGTCTTCCAGCACCTGCTCCACCGCGCGTTGCTGGTCGTCGGTAAGGCGGTAGGGGAAGCGCGCCGTGAACGCGCTCATTTCCGCGACCGGCGCGCGCATGGCCGGCATCCGCCGCGCTGCGCGCTGCGCCTGCATTTGCAGCAGCTCGGCGGCCGTGTCGCGCAACTGCTGCTCGGCGCGCCGCTTGATCCGCGCCCAGGCATCCGAACCCAGCCGGTGCAAGGGCGCGTTCTCCGGGTTTCCGCCGGTATAGCGGGTGATGAGCCGCATGTCCGACACCGGCACGTACAGGCGGTCCCCGCCCGCATAGCCTACGCGCATGAACTCCGCCGGCGCGCCGCCCGCATCCATCACCTGCAGGCCCTCGTAACGGCCGATTCCATGGTCCTCGTGAACCACGGGCGCTCCGGCGGTCAAATCGGCCAGGCTTTGCAGGATGGCTTCCGGCGCCGGCTGGCCCCGGCGCCGCCTGCGGGTCAAGGGGCCTCGCCGGCCAAACAGTTCGCGCTCGGTAAGCACCACCAGTCCGCCGCTTAGCGCCATCCCCTGGCCCAGCGGACTCTCCGCAAGGCATAGCGGCGCGGCTGATGCGAGAAAGGCCGCCCAGGAAGCAACCGCTTGCGGCCTCAGCTGGCGACCCCGCAGAAGTTCGCGGATCAGTTCGCGCTGCCCCGCGGTCTCCGCCGACAGCAACACCCGCCTGCCCGGCTCGCGCGCAAACGCGGCCAGCGAGCCTGGGCCGTCCGTCCGCGACAGCGGCAGGCTTGGAGCGGGGCGCGCCTCCAGCGATTGACTGCCGCGGCGGCGCTCGAAGTCGGCCAGCGGCCCGCTTTTGCATTCCACCCGCCTGAAGCGGCCAAGCGCCGACTTGTGGAATTCGGGAGGCGCGAACAGCTCCTCCGGGGCGAGGCAGGGTTGTTCCGGGTCGCCGTCCCTTTGCCGGTGGCGCTCCAGCACGTTCTCCCATTCCGCCTGCATCGCCGCGGCGCTTCCCGGCAGGAGTATTGCGGCGCTGCCGGAGGGAAGGTAGTCCCACAGGGTGTCGGTGCGCTCGTAGAACAGCGGCAGATAATTCTCGGCCCCCTGCATGGCCGCGCCTTCGCTCAGCCGGCGGTAGATCTCCGCCCGCGCAGGATTGTTGGGGAATCTGCGGCGGAAACGTTCGCGGAATGCTTCCACGCTGCGCGAATCCAGCGGCAGCTCGCGCGCCGGCAGCAGCCGGAAAGAGTCCAGCTTCCGGGTGCTGCGCTGCGAAGCCGGATTGAATGCCCGGATGGATTCCACTTGCAGGTCGAAGAACTCAATGCGCACCGGGGTCGCCGCGCCGCTGGCGTAGAGGTCGATCAGCGCCCCCCGGACGGCATATTCGCCCGCTTCGATAACCCTGGGAGCCCGCGTGTAGGCGGCTTCCTCCAGGCGGCGCTGCAGGTCCTGCGGGTCCAGAGCCTGGCCAACCCGGCAGTCGAACTGAAGCCAGCGCCGCAGCGCCGCCCTGGGCGGCAAGCGGTCCAGCAGCGTGGGCGCCGCAACAAACAGCGCCAGGGGCGTCCGGGATTCGTCGGCGGCAAGCAATCGCGAAAGGGTTTCCAGGCGCCTGGAAATAATCTCGGGGTGCGGACTGAACAGGTCGTAAGGCAGCGTTTCGTGGTCGGGCATCAGCGCCGCCTCGCCCTCGCCGCCGCGCAGCCAGGCCACCTCTCGCATCAGGTGTTCGGCGCGTCCTGGGTCGGGCGCAATCACCACCACGCAAGGACCGGAATTCGCGCCGATGAGTTCAGCGCAGGCCAGCGGAGCCGCGCCAGCCCCTGCGCCAAACAGGCGCGATACGCCCTCGGGCGCGCCGGGCCAACTCAGGCCCGGCAGTGAAGGCGCGCCGCGCCCAGGCTGTCCCGGCTCTTCCATAGGCCGGGCATTTTCGCCGATTTCGATGTGGGAAAATGAGGGCATGATCCGGCCGCTGCCGCTCGCCATTGCCTGGCGCTATTTGCGCGCCCCTACGCGCAACCGTTTCATTTCCTTTATCGGTCTGGCTTCGGTGGCGGGCATGGTTCTTGGCGTGGCTGCGCTCATCGTGGTTATTGCGGTCATGGACGGGTTCGAGGCCGAATTGCGCGACCGGCTGCTCCAGTTCGATGCCCAGGCGAAACTGACCGCGAAGTCCGGTCTTGAGGACTGGCGCGGCGTGGCGGAAGAGGTCGCGGGCCTGCCCGGCGTTGAATCGGTCACTCCGGTGGTTGAGGTGGAGGGTTTGCTCTCGGCGCGGCGCCGGTTTGCGGGAGTGCGGCTGGTGGGGATTGCCGCGGGCGCGGAAGGGCGGTTCGCCCATCTGGCGGACAATCTGATTGCGGGATCCCTCGACCCGCTGAACACCCCCGCCGGAGGGCTGGCGCTCGGACGGCAACTAGCCTGGACTCTGGGCGTGAATGCGGGCGACAGCGTGCAAGTGTTGATCCCGCTTCCGGGCGCCGCTGCTCCGCGGCTTAAGGACATGACGGTTCGCGCGGTATTCCTCGCTGGCGTGGCTGAGCCGGACAGCAGCCTTGCGCTGGCGGGCTTGCAAACCGTGTCGGCGCTGGCCGGCCTGGACGGCCGCATAAGCGCGCTGGAAGTGCGTGGCGGCGACCCTTACGCGGTTCCGGCGGAAGTGGAATCCTGGGCCGCATCCTCGCAGCAGGCCAAAAGGCTGGGCCTTGAGCCGAGTTCGTGGATGAGCGAGCACGAGGCGCTGTTCCGCACCGTGCAACTGGAACGGGTGGCCATGGCCGTGCTGTTGGCCACGATCATCGGGGTTGCGGTGTTCAACATCCTCGCCACGCTCGTCATGTCGGTCAACGAACGCCGCGGCGAGATCGCCATCCTGGCCACGCTGGGCGCGCGCAGCCCCACGATCATGGCGGTGTTCTGTTTGCAGGGGCTTTTGGCGGGCGTTATCGGCGTAACGCTCGGCGGCGCTTTGGGCGCATGGCTGGCGCGCAACGTGGATCCGGTTATGCGGTTTCTTGAGGGCCTGCTGGGGTTCGAGTTCCTGCCGGCGGAATCCTATTACCTCACGGCGGTTCCTTCCGAACTGTCCGTATCGCTGGTGCTTTGGGTGATTGCGCTGGGCCTTCTGCTGTCCGCGCTGGCCAGTTGGTACCCGGCCCGCCGGGCCGCGCGCGTGGACCCGGCCAGCGTTCTGCGCTACGAGTAGGGCCATGCGCTTTTTTGAACTTTGGATTGCCCAGGCGCAGCTTCGTTCGCGCAGCCACGCAGGCTTTGTGTCGCTGGTTTCGCTGCTCTCGACGCTGGGCGTGGCGGTGGCGGTGGCGCTGCTGGTAGTGGTCCTTTCGGTCATGAACGGATTCGACCAGGTTGTGCGTGAGCGGATACTGAGCGTAGTGGCGCACGGCAGCTTTCACGGCTCAACCGGCCAGCTTGCGCGCTGGCGGGAACTTCGCGATTCCGCGCTTGCGCATCCGGAGGTTGAATCGGCCGCGCCGTATATCGAAGGCCAGGGCGTTCTGTCCACCGGCAACGCTGTGGCTGGCGCGCAATTGCTCGGTTTTGAACCGGGCGAACCCGCTTTTCGGGCGCTGGGCGAACTGACCGGCAGCAATGCCCTGGAATCGCTAGCTGCCGGCTCGTGGCGAATCGTGCTGGGCAGCGTGCTGGCCGAACGCTTGGGCGCAAGCGCTGGCGACGAGGTTCTGCTGATGATGGCGCAGGGGTGGAGCACTCCGGCCGGGATTGCCCCGCGCCTGCGGCGCCTTGAGGTGGCGGGCGTGTTCCATGTTGGCATGAACGATTTTGACCGCTCGCTGGCCTGGGTTCATTTCGAGGATGCGCGCCGCCTGTTTGGTTTGGGCGGCGACGCCAGCGGGCTGCGGGTCATGCTGGCGGATCCCTGGCGCGTGGAAACCGTCCTCCCGGAAATAGCGGGCGAACGGGCCGAAGAACTGTTCGTGCGCTATTGGGTGTGGGAACACGCCAACTTTTTCTATTCCATCGCCATGACCAAACGGGTAACCCTTATCATTCTGACGCTTCTGGCGGCGATTGCCGTTTTCAACATCGTGTCCAGCCTGGTGATGATCGTTCGAGAGAAAACGCCCGACATCGGGATACTGCGCACCCTCGGGGCCACGCCCGGCTCCGTTATGGCGGTGTTTGCCGGTCACGGCGGCCTGGCGGGCGTGCTGGGCGTGGCGCTGGGGCTGGCCGCGGGCTTGCCGCTGGCGATTTGGGCGGGCCCGCTCACTTCGGCGGTGGAGCAGTTTCTGGGAACCACTCTGGTAAGCCCGGGCTATCGGCTCGACGAAATGCCGAGCCGGATCGTGATTCCGGAAATCCTGGCTGTATGCGGCATGGCGCTGCTGCTTTCCGTGGCTGCGACCGTGTATCCGGCGCTGCGCGCCGCGCGCACGGATCCGGCGCTGGCTACCCGCCTGGATTAGCCCGCGTATTGCGCCAGGTGCAGCAAGTGAACTCGCCGGAATTTTCCAGCGGCGCGCCGCCGTTGTCCTGCCACGGACTCGTTCGGCATTTCCGCGAGCAGGGCAGGGTGCTGAAGGTGCTGCGCGGAGTTGATTTGTCGATGGCGCCGGGCGAGCGCGTGGCGGTGGTGGGCGCCTCGGGTTGCGGCAAGACGACTTTTTTGCAGTTGCTTGGCGGCCTGGACACGCCCACCCGGGGCTGGGTGGAACTGAAGGGACGCAATCTCAGCGCCATGCGGCCCGGCGAGCGCGGCGCGGCGCGCAATCGCAATATCGGTTTCGTGTACCAGTTTCATCACCTGCTGCCTGAATTCAATGCCGTCGAAAACGTGGCGATGCCGCTGCTGATTCGGCGTTCGCCTGCGTCCGAAGCCATGGCGGCGGCGCGCGAATTGCTTCGGCAGGCGGGTCTTGGGGAGCGCCTGGACCATCGGCCGGCAAAACTGTCGGGGGGAGAGCGCCAGCGTGTTGCGGTGGCGCGCGCGCTAATTACGCGCCCTTCCATTGTTCTTGCCGACGAGCCTACCGGCAATCTGGACCCGGAGTCCGGCGAGCAGGTGTTTGAACTTTTGCTGCAACTTAACCGCGAAAGCAGTGCCGCCTTGGTGGTAGTGACGCACGATTTGGCCCGCGCCCGGCGCATGGACCGCGTTCTGGCCCTGCGCGACGGCCTTCTCGCCGCCGCCTAGCGCCCTCTGGATTTTGGCCATGCTCCATCGCCCTCCGTCTGCGCCCTCCTCGCGGGAGACGCATAAATACATCCCTGCAGCTCATTCCGACCTCGCGCGCGCCAAGCTATTGGCGCGCGCTCCAACGCTCCCGCAAGGAGGGCGCAGACGAAGGGCTTTAGCTTGGCTATAGGCTATTGACGAGGCGGG
>RKRP01000152.1 GCA_007571315.1 Gammaproteobacteria bacterium | reverse complement strand
CGGCATCGTGTTTTTCACCCCACACCTGGGCGCGCTCGGTGTCGCCGTCGAGGTAAACGGCCACAAAATCGCGCGTGCTGGCGATGAATTCAGGTTGCTGGAAAAGCGTGCTCCTGAGAGCGTTGCAGGGCGGGCACCACACCGCGCCCCAATAGAGGAACAGGGGCTTGGCGGACTGCTTTGCTTCGGCGAAAGCCTCCTCCACGCTCCCTTCGTGCCACTTGATTGCGGCGTAGTCGTCCGCAGCGGCGGCGGCATCCGGAGCCAACGTTCCTGCATCGCGCCCGCAGGAAGTCAGCAGGAGGCCCGCCGCGAGGGCGAGCAAGGCGGCGACCCGCGCTTGCGGCGGGTTGGCGGCGCATCGAATCATGTCATTACTCCTGCGCATGTTCCGCCGCGCGCGCGGAGCGGCAAGCGGATTCGCGCCGAGTTTAGCAGCACGCGGCGCGGCGCGCTGCTCGGGGCGCCTTGTCCAACGAGGCATGAGCCTGAACGAGGGCGGCAAGGCCCCGCCCGATTTGCTAACATTCCGCTTTCAGGCTCAGCCGGGCGTTCACCGGAAACCCACAACCCGAATGGCGCAATTTCTTCTCCCCAGGAACTCGCGCGTGAAGCGCGGCAAGACGCACCCGGCGGCGCAAGGCGCGGGCGCCAAAGGTTCAAGGCGCATGCGCCGCTTCAAGATTTACCGCTACGACCCGGATTCGGGCGAGAACCCGCGGGTGGACCGTTACCAAGTCGATATGAACGGCTGCGCCCCCATGGTTCTGGACGCGCTCATTCACATCAAGGACACGGTGGATTCCACGCTCACCTTCCGGCGCTCCTGCCGCGAGGGCATTTGCGGCTCTTGCGCCATGAACATCAACGGGGTCAACACCCTGGCCTGCACCCAGGCGGTGAGCGAACTTAAGGGCGAGGTGGCCATCTATCCGCTGCCGCACCTGCCGGTGGTGAAGGACCTGGTGCCGGACCTCACCCATTTCTATGCGCAATACGCCTCGGTGGAACCCTGGCTGAAGACCAAAACCCCGCCGCCGCCCGACCGCGAGCGGCTGCAATCGCGCGAAGACCAGGAAAAGATCAATTCGCCGGCGGCCTGCATTCTGTGCGCCTGCTGCTCCACAAGCTGTCCCAGCTACTGGTGGAACGGCGAACGCTATCTGGGCCCCGCCGCCCTGCTGGCCGCCTATCGCTGGCTGGAGGACAGCCGCGACGAAGCCGCCGGAGAGCGCCTGGATCAACTCGAAGACCCGTTCCGCCTCTACCGCTGCCACACCATCATGAATTGCGCGGAAGCCTGCCCCAAGGACCTCAATCCGGCGCGGGCCATTGCGGAAACCAAAAAGAGGCTGCTGGAGCGCCGGGCCTGACCGCCGCGGGCTCACGGCTCCGATGGCGCTGCCGGCGCGGCCGCCGCGAACTGGACCTGCTGCTCGAGCGCTATCTGAACCGCCGCTATCCGCATGCCGACGCCGCCGAACGCTCGAGCTTCGAGAGGCTGCTGGAACTCAGCGACCCGCAACTGGATGACTTGCTGGCGGGCCGCGCGGCGCCCGGCTCCAAGCAGGAGGCGCGGCTAATTGAGCGGATTCTCCACAACGATTGAACTGCGCTCGGCGCGCCCGCCGTGGGCTTTGCCCGCAATCGCAGCCGCCTTGCTGCTTGCGGCGGCGGCGGTGCTGATTGCCGAAATGCCGCTGTGGCTGCGCCTGGCTCTGCTGCTGGCGCTGGCGGCGGGCTCCGCCCGTCAATGGCGGGCGCTTCAAGGCGGCAGGATTGCCCCGGGAATCGCGGCCATATGGCTGATGCCGGCTGGCGATTGGCGCTTGGTGCTGGATAGCGGCGAACTGGAGGAAGCGGAACTGCTCCGCCGGCGGGGCTTCGCGACCCGCGCGCTGGCGGGCCTGACCCTGCGCAGGAGAACCCCTCCGAAGCGCGGGGCCAGGCTGCTCCGGGTGTGGCTCACGCCGGCCATGCTGAGCAGCTCCGACTGGCGCCGGCTGCAGGCGCGCTTGCGCAATCCCTGAGCCGGCCGGATTAAGCGCCGCCGGGCGGTTAAAATCGCGCTCCATGGATTTTTCCTTTGTTCTGGTTGCGGTTACCGGTTTGGCGCTGGTCCTGTGGCTTATCGACCGGCTGGCGATTGCCCCCAGGGACAAGCGCCACGCTGCCAGCGGCGGCGAGCCCCGCCGCAAACTCAAGGTGTTCGAGTACGCCTCGGCCTTTTTGCCGGTGCTGCTGATTGTGCTTTGCGCGCGCTCGTTTCTTTACGAGCCGTACCGCATTCCATCGGGTTCGATGCGGCCCACGCTGCAGGTGGGCGATTTCATCTTCGTCAACAAGTATGCGTACGGCCTTCGGCTGCCGGTCACCAACACGCGCATCGTCGAGCTGGGGGCGCCCGAGCGGGGAGACGTGGTGGTTTTCAAGCTGCCTGCGGACCCCAGCGCCAATTTCATCAAGCGGCTGGTGGGGCTGCCCGGCGACGTTATCGAATACCGCAACAAGCGGCTGAACATCAACGGCGAGCCGGTTCAGATCAGCATGCCGATGCCGGTGAGCGACGAATCGCCTTTTTCCGCATGGCAGGCGCAAGAGGTGCTGGGCGATGCGCCTCATGATGTCTATTTCATGCCGGGACAGCGGGGCCGGGAGGGGCGTTTCGAGGTTCCGCCCGGACACTATTTCGTGATGGGGGACAATCGCGACAACAGCAGGGACAGCCGTTATCCGGGCGTGGACTTTATCCCGGAGCACCGCCTGGTGGGCCGCGCCGAGCGCATCTGGTTCAACTGGGAAATCGGCAGCATGCCGGAATGGGGCAGGATAGGCCACCCGATTCGTTGACCGAACTCCGGCAGCTTGCTGAGTGGGCGGCCGGCAGGCTTGAGTACGCCTTTGCCCAGCCGGAATTGCTCATGCGGGCGCTCACTCATCCCGGCTTCGGCGAAAACAACAACCGGCGGCTTGAATTTCTGGGCGACGCGGTGCTGGAACTGGTCTCGTCCGACAGCCTCTACCGCCGTTATGAGGACGCGCTGGAAGGCAGGCTCACCCATATGCGCCAGCGCCTGGTGCAGCGGGCCACCCTGGCTGAAGTGGCGGAGGAGTTGGACCTGGGCGGGCGCTTGCGCTACCAGGGCGCGGACCTGGCGCCTGGCGGTCCGGCCCACCAGGCCATGCTGGCGGATGCCCTTGAGGCCGTGTTTGCGGCCGTGTGGCTGGATGGCGGAGTCGAGCCCGCCGCGGCCCTGTTCGAGAAGCTGTTTGGCGAGCGCCTCGATGCCGTAACGGAGCAGCCGCGCGATGCCAAGAGCCTGCTTCAGGAATACCTGCAGGGCCGGGGGCTGAAGCCGCCCGATTACCGGCTGGCCAGGTCCGGCGGCGGGCCGCAGGCGCCCAACTTCCGGTCGATTTGCGCTGTGCCGGAGTTGTTGCTTAGCGCCCAGGGCGATGGCCGCACCATACAGGCTTCGGAGATTGAAGCCGCGTCCGCAATCCTGGCGCAGATTGGCGGGGCGGCATGAGCTTCCGGGCTGGAATGGCGCCGATTTTGGGTCGCCCCAACGTTGGCAAATCGACGCTGCTCAACCGCATGCTCAAGGAAAAGGTCAGCATCGAAACGCGCAAGCCGCAAACTACCCGGCACGCCATTGCCGGCGTGCGCAACGCCCGCGCCTCGCAGCTGGTGCTGGTCGATACGCCCGGACTGCGCGCGCCGGACCGGCGTTTGCTTTCGCGCAACATGAATCGCGCCGCCGCGGGCGCCCTGGCGGGCGCCAGCCTGGTTCTTGTGGTGGTGGAGGCGGGCCGCTGGACGCGGGGAGACGACCGGGCATTGAACGAAGCCCTCAAATCGCAGCTGAGATGCATTCTGGTGGTTAACAAAATCGATTGCATGCGGCGGCGCGAAGATCTCTTTCCGTACCTTGAATGGTGCGCAGGCAAAGCCGATTTCGCGGAGATTGTGCCGGTGTCCGCCTTGCGGGAGGACAACCTTGAACGGCTCTGCGATGTTGTGGCGGGCTACCTGCCGGAGGGCGGTCCCCTGTTCCCCGAAGGCTCGGTTACCGATCGCGGCATGGAGTTCCGCATTGCGGAAATGCTGCGCGAGAAACTCACGCTGAACACCCACCGCGAAGTGCCCTACGATCTGGATGTGGTGGCGACCTCGCTGGAAATGCGCGGCCGGGCGGTGGTGGCGGAACTGGAAGTTCGGGTGAACCGCGCCTCCCAGCGCGGCATCGTGATTGGCCGCGGAGGATTGCGGCTGAAGGCGGCCGCCCGTCAGGCGCGGCTGGAACTGCAGCGCATTTTCAGGCGGCCCTTCCACATTCGCGCCCGTGTGAGGGTGCGCAAAAACTGGTTCAACAACCCGCGTTTTTGCCAATGAGCAGCATTCGCCGCGTTGAATTGGCGGAGGCCTGGGTGCTGCACAGCCGCCCGTTTCGGGAAACCAGCCTGATTGTGGAGGCTTTCGCCCGCGACCATGGCCGGGTCGGGCTGGTGGCCCGCGGCGGGCGCCGTCCGCGCTCCCCTCTGGGCCTGGCCGCGCAGCCGTTTCGGCGCCTGCTGCTATCGTGGGCCGGGCGCGGAGAGCTGGCCAGCCTGCATCGCGCCGAAAGCGCCGGGCAGGCCACTGGTTCGGGGCCTCCGTCCGGCAATGCGCTATTCGCGGGCCTGTACTTGAACGAATTGCTGCTAAAACTGACCCGCAGGGAGGACCCGCATCCGGAAGTGTTCGATCATTACTGCGGCGCGCTGGCCGGCTTGTCCGCCGCCCGGCCTATTGAAGCGGTGCTGCGGTGCTTTGAAATGGACCTGCTGGCGGCGCTGGGCTTTGGGCTCAACCTGAATTGCGATACCCGGGGCCGGGCGCTGGCCCCGGGCGCCGCCTACCGCTACCGCATGGAGGAAGGCGCCGAGGCTCTGCCTTCCGGAGTCCGCATCGGCCAGGCCATGAATTTCAGCGGCGCGGAGCTGCTGGGAATAGCGCGCCGCGACTGGGCCAGCCGGGACGCGCGGCGGGCGGCCCGCCGCATGCTTAAGGCAGCCATCGATTTTTACCTGGAGGGACGCCCGCTCCATACCCGCAGGGTTTTTGCGGCCATGCAATGACGATTCAACTGCTGCCGGATCACCTGGTCAACCAGATTGCCGCCGGCGAGGTGGTGGAGCGCCCGGCTTCGGTGGTCAAGGAGCTGATGGAAAACAGCCTGGACGCCGGCGCGCGGCGCATTGTGGTGCAGGTTGAAAAAGGCGGCTCCCGGCTTTGCCGGGTGCGCGACGACGGCATCGGAATGTCGCTGAGCGAACTGACGCTTTCCTTGAAGCGCCACGCCACCAGCAAAATCGCAAGCCTTGAAGACCTGCGCACAGTCGCGACCCTGGGATTTCGCGGCGAAGCGCTGCCCAGCATCGCGGCCGTGTCGAGGCTGGAGCTCACGTCCCGGGTGGCCGGCGAGCGCAGCGCCTGGACTGTGAAGTGCTCCGGCGGCAATGTCTCCGAGCCGCTCCCCTCGGCGCATCCCCGGGGCGCCACGGTGGAGGTGCGCGATCTGTTCTACAACACCCCTGCGCGGCGCAGCTTCCTGCGCGCGACGGCAACGGAATCGCGCCACATCGACCTTGTTGCGCTGCGCATGGGCCTAAGCCGATTCTCCACCGGGCTGCGCTACGAGAAAGACGGCCGCTTGAACTACGACCTGCCGGCGGCGGACGGCCGCGCCGGGCAGGAGGAGCGCCTTGGCCGCCTGCTGGGCGCCGAGTTTCTGGAAAACGCCTTGTATTTTGAGCAGGAGCGGCAGGGAATGCACCTGCGCGGCTGGCTGGCGAGGCCGAAGTATTCCCGCAGCCAGGGCGACATGCAGCATCTGTTCCTGAACGGCCGCGCTATTTTCGACCGCACCGTCGCGCACGCGGTGCGCCAGGCGTACGAGGATGTTCTGTTCCACGGGCGCCATCCGGCCTGGCTGCTGTATCTGGACATGGACCCGGCGGGGGTGGATGTTAATGCCCATCCGGCCAAGCTGGAGGTGCGGTTCCGCGAAGGGCGCAGAGTGCATGATGTTGTGCGCCGCGCCCTGGAGGCGGTGCTGGAGGGCACCCGGCCGGCCGGGCCGTCCGGCTCCGGCGAGCCGGGCGGAGATGATGCGATGCCATTTTCCTATCCGGCGCGCGGACGCGGGCTGCCGATGAGAGGTTTGCGCCCCGGCTCCGGCGCGGGCGATCTGGCCTTGCTCCTGGGCGCTTCGCCAGGCTGCGCCGCCGCGGAGCCTGGGGCTGCCGGTTCGCCGGCGGCCAGCGGCGCGGTTCGGGAACCGCTGCCGGACCCGGGGGATGCCGGCCTGCCGCCGCTGGGCTACGCGCTGGCGCAATTGAGCGGGGTGTACATCCTCGCCCAGAACCGCGGCGGGCTGGTTATTGTGGATGCGCATGCGGCCCATGAGCGGGTGGTTTACGAACGCATGAAGGCGCAGTTGAACGAGCAGGGAATCGGCTCGCAATTGCTCCTGGAACCGGTGCGGATGCGTGCGGGGCAGGAAGAAATCGCTACCGCCAGACAGCAGCGCGAAGCCTGGAAGCGGCTTGGCTTTGTGGTCGATCAGACGGGCCCGGAAACCCTGGCGGTGCGCGAAATTCCAGCGCTGCTCGCAGGCGGCGACGCGCAGGCGCTGCTGCGCGATCTGCTGTCCGGAGCGCAGTCCCGGCAGGGGCAGCACAGCGAGGATTCCGCCGAGGAGATTACCGGGCGGGTCCACCACATTCTGGCGACCATGGCTTGCCACACCTCCGTGCGCGCCAACCGGCGCCTGACGCTGGAGGAAATGAACGCGCTGCTGCGCGATATGGAGCGGACCCCGCGGGCGGACCAGTGCAATCACGGCCGCCCCACCTGGCGCGCCTTCAGCGTCAAGGAACTCGACCGCCTTTTCCTGCGCGGCCGCTAACCCGCATCGCATATTGCAGTCAAAGCCCCGGAATGGCCCATAACATGCGGAGCGGCTGAGTGCGGGCGGTGCTGCTGAAGGGGCCGACTTGCGTGGGCAAGACCCGCCTGGCGGTGAATCTGGCCGCGCGGCTGCCGCTGCGGATCATCAGCGTCGATTCAGCTTGCGTCTATAGGGGGCTGGATATCGGCACCGCCAAGCCCGGGGGCGCGGAGCGCCGCGCCGCGCCCCATTGCCTGATGGACATCTGCTCGCCGCGGGAACGCTATTCCGCGGCGCGCTTCGCCGAGGATGCCCGGAGCGAGATTGCGCGCGCCCGCGCCGCCGGGCAGGTCCCCATGCTGGTGGGCGGCACCATGCTTTATTTTCGCGCGCTTGAGCAGGGTTTCGCGGAGATGCCAGGCGCCGACCCGGCTGTGCGCCGCCGGATTCGAGCGCAGGCCCGCGCCGAGGGCTGGCCGGCCCTGCACGGCCGGCTCAAGGCGCTGGACCCCGCAGCTGCGGAGCGGCTCTCGCCCAACGATGCCGCCCGGATCGAGCGGGCGCTTGAAGTGCTGCAGCTTACCGGGCGTTCGATCAGCTCGCACTGGGTCCGCGCCTCTCATCACGCCGCGCCCTATGACGGCGCGGATCAATACCTCAAATTCGCGCTGATTCCCGAAAACCGCGAGGCCTGGCGCCGCCGTATCGAGGAGCGTTTCCACAACATGCTTGAGCGCGGATGGCTGAAGGAGGTTGAGGCGCTGCGCTCAATGCGCCTTGATCCTGGATTGCCGGCCACCCGGATTGCCGGCTACCGCCAGCTTCTTGAGCATTTGAACGGCGGCTATCCGCTTGCGGAGGCGGTTGCGCGCGGGATCAAGGCCACCAAGGCCCTGGGGCGCCGGCAACTGACCTGGCTTAAGGCCGAGGCGGATATTGAGCGGCTCGCGGCCGAAAGCCCGCGCTGCGCCGAGCGTGTGGAAAGCGCGATTCGGGCGCATTGGAAAATCGGCGGCGGACGATCAGCTCGTCGGGGGCGCGGAAATGGCGCGCGGACCGCCGCGATTCCGTAAAAGTGAGGCGAATTGTTCATTCGCGGCGCATTTCCGGCTTGGCCTGGCGGCGCAATTGCGGCAGCCTGCGCAACAGGCCAATACGGCGGCATTTTTGGCATTTTCGCGAGCCCCCGGCATCGTAAAAAGGAGCGCCTGGATGGACAATCGACAAGACCTGCAGAATAGATTTCTCAACCAGCTGCGGCGGAAACGGGCGCGGGTGTTTGTGTTCCTGGTCAACGGGATCAAACTCAAGGGGGTGATCGGGGGCTTTGATATGTTCGTAATCCTGCTGCAAAATGGCGTTAGCCAGATCGTGTACAAACACGCCATATCCGCCATCGTTCCTGCTCGCCAGCACGACTTGGAAGACATCCTGAGCGGGCAAGAGGCCGCAACGCTTGATTAGCGCCCTGGTGCAATATGCGGGCTAGCCCGTCCGCCCGCGAGCGGGCCATCCTGCTAACGCCTGCGGCCGACCGGGCCCGCCGAAAGGAGTTCGAGTCGCTGGCGGCTTCGGCGGGCGCGGAAGTTGTGGGCGCTGTGACTGCGGCCTTGCGCCGGCCCGACCCCCGCACGCTGATCCGAAGCGGCAAATTGGAGGAACTGAAGCAGCTTTGCCTGTTGGCCTGCCCCGCTATCGTGGTTGTGGATTTCCCCTTGAGCCCTTCGCAGGAACGCAATTTGCAAACGGCGCTGGACTGCCCGATCGTGAACCGCGCCAGCCTGATACTGGACATATTCGCCATGCGCGCCCGCAGCAGCGAGGGCAAGCTGCAAGTGGAACTGGCGCAGTTGCGCCACCTGGCCACCCGCCTGGTGGGCGGCTGGACCCACCTGGAGCGGCAGAAGGGCGGCATTGGCCTGCGCGGGCCGGGCGAAACGCAACTGGAAACCGACCGGCGCCTGGTGGCGCAGCGCATCCGCCGCCTGGAGGCGCAGCTTTCCAGGGTGATGGCCCGCCGCCGCAGGGAAAGGACGCGCCGCCGGCGCTCCGGGGCCATTGTGGTTTCGCTTGCGGGCTACACCAATGTGGGCAAATCAACTCTGTTCAATCGGCTTGCGGGCGCCCGCGTTACGGCGCGTGACCGGCCGTTCGACACGCTGGATCCCACCATTCGCCGGATCAGCCTGCCAAATGGCCAGGTTGTCCTTCTTTCCGACACGGTGGGTTTCATCCGCGATCTGCCGCCTGAACTGGTTGCGGCTTTTCACTCCACGCTGGAGGAAATTACCTCAGCGGACCTGATCCTGCACGTTATCGACGCCTCCCTGCCCGATCAGATGGAACGGATCGACGAAGTGGAACGGGTGCTCAAGGAAATTGGCGCGAGCGGCCGTTCGATGCTCCGCGTGTTCAACAAGGCGGATATAATCCCCGATGGGCTGCGGGCGGACGATTCAGTCGGCTCGGCGGCCCGGGTTTCGGCGCTTACCGGCGCCGGCGTGGACGAGTTGCTTGCCAGGGTGGCGCAGCGTTTGTCGGCAGGGCGGCTTCGCCGAACCATCCGGCTGGATGCGGGCCAGGGAAGGCTCAGAGCGTTGCTTTATCGCCGCGGCCGGGTGCTCCGCGAACGATTGCTGCCCGGCGGAGGCTGGACACTGGATCTGGAAATGACACGGCGGGCCTACGAAAAGCTGGCCAGCCGGGAGGACATCGGCACCGCATGAGCGCTGCCTGGTAGTTACCCAAAACGGAAAAACTGAATATGGCCTGGAATGAACCGGGCGGCGGCAACGGCTCCTGGAATCGGGGCGGACGCCAGCAGCCCGACCTTGAAGACCTCGTCCGCGACACGCTGCAAAAAATCTTCGGCGTGTTTGGCGGAGGCGGCGGCGGGCGGTCGGTCCGCCGCGGCCTGATCTGGTTTCTGGTTGCCGTTATTGCGCTTTGGGCGCTTACCGGCCTCTACCGGGTGGATGAGGCCGAGCGCGCCGTGGTGCTGCGCTTCGGAGAGTATTCCTCAACCCGGGGCGCCGGGCTGCGCTGGCACCTTCCCTGGCCGATTGAAAGCGTGGAAAAGGTCAACGTGGCCGAGGTCAACAATTTCAGCCAGAAAACCCGAATGCTCACGGCGGACGAAAACATCGTGGTGGTGGACCTGGTGGTGCAGTACCAGCGCAGCGACCCGGTGCAATTCCTGTTCCAGGTGCGGGACGCCGAGGACACGCTGGGCGACGTGAGCGAGAGCGCTATCCGCGAGATCATCGGCAAGAACGAAATGGATTACATCCTGGGCGAAGGCCGCAGCGAAATCGCCGAGCGCACGGAGGACCTGATTCAGCAGACGCTGGACGACTACCGCGCCGGCATTGGCATTACCCAGGTCAACCTGCGCGACGCCAACTACCCGCAGCAGGTGGAGGAGGCCGTGCAGGATGCCATCAAGGCGCGCGAGGACAAGGAGCGGCTGGCTTTCGAGGCGCAGGCATACGCCAACGACGTGGTGCCGAGGGCGCGAGGCGAAGCAGCCCGGCGCCTGCAGGATGCCGAGGGCTACAAAGCGCAGGTGATTGCGGATGCCGAGGGCGAAGCGCAGCGCTTCGAGCAGGTGCTGGTCGAGTACCGCAAGGCCCCCCAGGTTACCCGCGAGCGGCTTTACATCGAGGCGCTTGAGGGCTTCTACGGCGGCGCCAGCAAGGTTTTGCTGGAGGCGGAGGGCAGCGGCAATCTGCTCTATCTGCCGGTGGATCAACTTATCAGGCGGGGAACCGCTTCGGATTCGGAGCGGTCGTCAAGCGCCGCATCCGCGCAAGGTTCCGCGGCGCAAGAAAGAGGCCGCAGCCGGGGAGGACCGGGATCATGAAGGCGGGAGGTTGGATCATTATTGCGGTGGCGGCTGTTCTGCTGGTTCTCAACAGCGTGTTCGTAGTGGATGAGCGGGAGTTCGCCGTGCGGTTCCGCTTTGGCGAAATCGTGGATGCCGATTATGAGTCCGGATTGCATGTGAAGTTGCCGGTGGTGAACAACATCGAGTTCTTCCCCAAGCAAATCCTCACCTTCAACAACCCTCAGGAGCCCTTCCTGACGGCGGAGAAGAAGAACCTGCTGGTGGATTTCTTCGTCAAATGGAAAATTTCCGATGTTGCCGAGTACTACACGACCCTGGGCAATGAGACCCGCGCGCAGCAGCGCCTTCTGGAAATCATCAAGGACGATATTCGCGCCGAGTTCGCCAAGCGCACCGTGCCCGAAGTGGTTTCGGCCGAGCGCCGCGAACTGATGTCCGAAATGCTCAACAATGCCCGGCGCGCGGCCGCCGAACTCGGCATCGACGTGGTCGATGTTCGCGTCAAGCGCATTGAGTTCCGCGACGAAGTAAGCGAATCGGTGTTTCAGCGGATGCGCCAGGAGCGCGCCAGGGTGGCCTCGGAGTTGCGCGCCGAAGGGGCCGAGACGGCGGAACAGATTCGCGCCGACGCCGACCGCCAGAGCACCGTGATTCTGGCCGAAGCCTATCGCGACGCCGAGATTTTGCGCGGCGAGGGCGATGCCGGCGCGGCGGAAATTTACGCCAACGCCTACAGCCGCGATCCGGAGTTCTATTCCTTCTACCGCAGCATTGACGCCTACCGCAATGCCTTCGGCGGCGAAGGCGACATGCTGGTCCTGGACAGCGAGAGCGATTTCTTCCGCTACCTGAAACAATCCGAGCCCAACTGACAGCCCCCGGCGCCTGCCTGCCGTTTTCCGTCAAGCCGCGCGCGGATGCGCTGCGCATGGCGGATGCCTTATGCCCAATCGAAGCGAAGCTCGCGGCATTGTTCTGATCGGCGCCCAATGGGGCGACGAGGGCAAGGGCAAGGTGGTGGACCTGCTGGCGGGGCGCTGCGACGCGGTGGTTCGCTTTCAAGGGGGCCACAACGCGGGGCACACGCTCATTCACGAGGGCCGGACCGTGGTGCTGCACCTCCTGCCCAGCGGCATCCTCTCTCCAGGCGTGGAATGCCTGATCGGAAACGGAGTCGCGCTGTATCTTCCGCAACTGTTCGAGGAATTGCGGTCCGCGCCGGCCAGCCACCGCCAGCGGCTGTTCGTAAGCCCCGGCTGCCCGCTGATACTTCCCTCGCACATCGCGCTGGACCAGGCGCGCGAGAAGCATGCCGGCCGGAGGCGTATTGGCACCACCGGGCGTGGAATCGGCCCCGCCTACGAGGACAGGGCGGCGCGCCGCGCCGTGCGGGCCGGCGAGCTGTTTGCTCCCGAGGCTTTTCGCGAACGCCTGCGCCTTGCCATGGATTTGCACAATTTCATGCTCAAGCAGTATTACGGCGCGGAAACCGAGGACCCGGAGCGGGTGGCGGATGAGTGGCTGGGCATGGCTGAGGAACTGCGGCCCATGATGGACGATATTGCCGCGCGGTTGAGGCGCTTGCGCAACGAAGGCAAGTCCGTGCTTTTTGAAGGCGCCCAGGGGGTGATGCTCGACATCGACCACGGCACCTATCCGTACGTGACATCGTCCAGCACCGTTGCGGCGGGCGCCCTGGCGGGGTCCGGAGCGCGGCTGGAGCATGTTGCGGAAGTGATTGGGGTAGTCAAGGCGTACACCACCAGGGTGGGCGAGGGCCCTTTCCCCACGGAGCTCAAGGATGCCGCGGGCGAAAGATTGGCTCGTGAAGGCGCGGAACGGGGCGCGACTACCGGCCGCCCTCGAAGGTGCGGCTGGTTCGACGCGGTGGCGGTTCGGCATGCGGCGCAACGCGCTTCCATAAACAGCCTGTGCATTACCAAGCTGGATGTGCTGGATGGCCTCGACAGCCTGCGGATTTGCGTCGGCTACCGCCTGGACGGACGCGGCATCGACACGCTTCCTTCTTCCATGAGCCGCTACGGGGATTGCCAGCCTCGCTACGAAGAATGCGAGGGTTGGCGGGAATCCACCCGCGGCGCCACCCGCTGGGAAGATTTGCCTCCCCCCGCGCGCGCCTACATAAAGCGGCTGGAAGAACTCACGGAGCTAAAAGCCTGCATCATCTCCACCGGCCCGGCGCGCGGGCAGACCATAATCCGCCGCCACCCCTTCGCCCGCTAATGCGGCGGGGCAGGAGGCCGGAAGAATGAGGCTCCTGGGGCGGGGCAACGGCGCGAGCGCCAAACTATTGGCCTCTACTCGACCCAGGCGCCTCCGATGGTGCGGCTGTAGCCTCGAAACTCCGCCACAATGACACCTTCATCGTCCTTCACCGCCACATCGAAAATGCCGTTGCGGCCGTATTGGGCCCGCGCTTCGGCATGCGCCGTAAGGCGCCGTCCGGCCTTGACCTTCTCGATAAACGATATGGAGCAGTGCATGGCTATGGAACGGGCGTTGAGGCTGTTGCAGGCGAACGCGAACGCCGTATCGGCCAGGGCGAAAATCAGACCGCCGTGGCACACGCCATGTCCATTCAACATTCGAGGCTCCACGGTGAGGCGCACGCTTGCCTGGCCTGGCGCGACCTCGCCCAGTTCCAGGCCCATCTTGCGGGACGCGCGGTCGTCGGCCCACATGCGGCGGGCAGCGGCCCGCGCCACCTCAAGTTCGCTGTTGCTCATTTTTCGCGGGTATTGCTGCGGATTGGTGCCGAGAAGAGGACTCGAACCTCCACGGGGTTGCCCCCACTGGCACCTGAAGCCAGCGCGTCTGCCAATTCCGCCACCTCGGCACGATGTGGCCTTGCGAACCTTTGGCGGACACCCGCCGCGGGCGCGCCAAGGCGCAAGGAATAACCCGCAATTCTGCGTTTTGCCCCCCTTTATGTCAATGATTGAGGCCGCAACGTGATTGAGGCTGCGCATGCCCACATCCATTGAGCAGCCGATCATCGACGAAGCCGGCCTGCGCGCGCGCTGGCCCGAAACGGTTCGAGCGCGCGCTGAGCAAATCGCGGCCAATACGAAGCCAGGCGCGACCGCGAAGCCGGCGCGAAGCGCCAACCTGCCGCCTTCCCGCGAGCGCGAAGACCTGCGCGCGCTGCCGCTGCTCACGATCGACGGCGCCAATGCCCGGGATTTCGATGACGCGGTATTCGCCGAGCCGCAGGGTGGAGGCTGGCGGGTGGTGGTGGCCATTGCCGATGTGTCCCACTACGTAAGGCCGGGCGACCCGCTGGATGCCGAAGCCCGGTTGCGCGCCGTTTCGACGTACTTTCCCGGCGCCGTGCTGCCGATGCTGCCTGAAGTGCTTTCCAACGACCTGTGTTCGCTGAAACCTGGCGTTGAGCGCCTGTGCCTGGCCTGCGAACTGCGCCTGGATTCAAGCGGGGAACTTAAGTCCTGGCGCTTTTTTCGGGCGCTGATGCGTTCGGCGGCCCGGCTCACCTATTCCCGCGCGCACTCCGCGGCAGAGGTTGGCGACAAGAAGGCGCGCCGCGAACTGGGCGGGATGATTGAGCCACTGCGGAACCTCTATGGCGCCTGGCGGTCGCTGGCGGCGGCGCGCCGCCGGCGGGGGGCGCTGGATCTGGAGTTGCCGGAAACCGTGGTCCGTCTCGGCGCCAACGGGCAGGTTGCTGGTTTGGAGCGCAGCGAACGCCACAACGCGCATCGCGTTATCGAGGAGATCATGATTGCAGCCAATGTGGCCGCGGCGCGTTTCCTGGCGGGCGCCCGGATGCCGGCGCTGTACCGCGTTCATTCTCCGCCGGACGCGGACGGACTGGAGGAACTGCGCAGCCTGTTTGCTAGCGTGGGCGGTTCGCTGTCGGATGCCGTGAGCCGCCGCCCGGGTGAAATCAATGCCGCGCTGCAGCGTCTGCAGGGCCTTCCCGCGTACGAGATGGTGGCTGTGGGAATGCTCCGCTGCATGCAGCAGGCGCGCTATCAGCCTGCCAATACCGGCCATTACGGATTGGCTCTCAAGGCGTATACGCACTTTACCTCGCCCATCCGGCGCTATCCTGATCTGCTCACCCACCGGGCAATCAAGCACCTTCTTGATGGAGGGCGGGCGGAGGCGGCGCCGCTGCGCGGCGCGCAACTGGCCGAACTGGGCGTTTCCTGCTCGGAGCTGGAACGCCGGGCGGAGTGGGCGATGCGCGCGGCGGCGCAGGCCTACAAGCTCCGTTACCTCGCGTCCTGCCTGGGCGATGCTTTTGAAGGCGCGGTGTCCCACGGTATTGGCAAGGGCTTGTTCGTGCAGCTTGCCGAACTGGGCGTGAACGGCCTGGTGCCCCGCTGGCGGCTTCCTTCGGCGCGCAGCCGCAGGCGCTCCGGCAGAGACCGTTCCGGCTCGCAGATGCACGGCTTCACTCCCGGCCAGCGAGTATCGGTTCGCATCGCGCGGGTGGACGAAGAGCGTCGCTACCTGGACCTCGACCTTCTGTAGCTCGGACATTGCGTCTGCTGCCCCGCTTCTTCCTGATTCCGAGGGGGTTGTCCCTCCTCTCGGCGGGGACGCATGAATACATCCCTGTAGCTCATTCGGGCATCCTGCCCTCAACGCCCCGCCGAGAGGAGGGACAACCCCCTCGGAATCAGGAAGAAGTTCACCAGGGCAATAAGCCAAAGGCCGAGGAAACACGCCCCGATGCAATATCCGGTTTGCGTATAATTGCGAGGCGCGCCGCAGGCTTGACCCTGGCGGCGCTCTCCTTAGCCGCACCGCGCTGGACGGGCGGCCCCATGACCACTGAGGAGTTTTCTTGAGACATTACGAAATCATGCTCCTGATCCATCCGGATCAGAGTGAGCGCGCCCGCACCATGATGGATCGCTACGTGGGCATCATTGAAGGGGGCGAGGGCCGGGTCCACCGCAAGGAGGACCTGGGCAGGCGCATGCTGGCCTATCCCATCGCCAAGGTTCAAAAGGCGCACTACATGCTCCTGAACGTGGAATGCGGCCAGGAAGCCCTGGAAGAGTTGGTGGGCGCGCTGCATTTCAGCGACGCGGTGCTGCGCCACCTGGTGGTTCGGCGCGATGAAGCAGTTACGGAGCAGTCGCCCATGGCCAAGGCCGCGGAAAGAGAAGCGGTGCGCGAGAACCGGGAATATCCGTACGACAAGGAACTGGCCCATGAACGCAAGTCCTCGGCGGACGCGCCCGCCGCTCCAAAGGACAGCGGCGCAGCGAAGGCCGAGGCGGCTGCTGGCGCGCCGGAAGCTGCGCCGGATGCCGGGCAATCGAAAGCTGAACCGTATGCCGGGCAATCGAAAGCTGAACCGTATGCCGGGGAGAAGAAGGAATGAATCGCTATAACCGCCGCCGCCGCTACTGCAAGTTCACCGCCGAGAGAATCGAGGAGATCGATTACAAGGATGTGGGCTTGCTGCGTCAGTTTGTGAGCGAGACGGGCAAAATCATCCCGGCGCGCAGCACCGGGACATCGGCCCGCTATCAGCGGCAGTTGGCGCTGGCCGTGAAGCGTGCCCGCTTTCTGGCGCTGCTGCCGTACACGGATCAGCAGAAGTAGGGCGCCGCCATGCGGATTATTCTTTTGGAAAGCGTCGAGAACCTTGGCGGCATTGGCGACATCGTGGATGTTCGAGCGGGCTATGGGCGCAACTTTCTCCTCCCTCAGGGCAAGGCGGCGCCGGCCACTGATGAGCAGGTCGCCGCGTTCGAGCAACGCCGGTCCGAGTTAATGGCGCTGGAGAAGGAGCGCATGGCCGCCAGGACAGCGCGCGCCATGCAGCTCAGGTCGGTGGCGCCGCTCACCATCGTGGCCAACGCGGGACCGGCCGGCAAGCTGTACGGTTCGGTTGGCCCTGCCGAGATTTCGGCGGGGTTCTCGGCAGCGGGCGTGGAAGTGACCCGCGCCGAGGTGCAGATGCCCGAAGGGCCGATCAAGGAATTGGGCGAGCACCAGGTGATGCTCAAGTTGCACGCCGATGTGAGAGAGGAAATCGCCATCCATGTGGTTGGACAGTCCGGCGAATTCGAGACGCTGCCCGGCGCCGAACCCTTGCCTGAGGACGAGGACGAGGAACAGCCCGCGGCCCGCTGGATGGATGACGGCGCAACCGCGCCGGGGGCCGCAACCGCGTCCGAGGCGGAGTCCGCGGACGGCGAGGCGCCGCCGCCAACCCAGCCTTAACCTTATAACAGGCCGCGAACGGCGCTGGAGATGACTGCAAGCGAGCTCCTTCCGTCTTCGGTTGATGCGGAGAAGGCCCTGCTGGGCGGCTTGATGCTGGACAACGAGGCTTGGGACGAAGTATCCGACCTGCTTGCCAGGAGGGATTTTTCCCGGGATGACCACCGGCTGATCTACGGGGCGATTCGCGAGCTGATCCGCTCGGAAAAGCATTGCGACAATCTCACGGTTTGCGAGCATCTGCGTTCCCGCGAGCAGCTGGATGACGCTGGCGGCGCCGGGTATGTGGGAAACCTGCTGCTCGGAACGCCCAGCGCGGCCAATGTCCAGACGTACGCGCGAATCGTGCGTGACATGTCGATTCTGCGGCAGTTGGCGCGCGCCGGGAGGCGCATTGCCGGCAAGGTGCTGAAAACTGAAGGGCGCGAGGCTCAGGAACTGCTTGAGGAAGCCGAGCAGGAAATATTCCTGATCAACGAGAAAAACTACCGGGGCGATCTTGACGAGCTGGGCATGGGCGAGGCGTTTCGCGACGAACTGGTCAACTGGTTGCGCGAGCGCGAGCGCAGCGGCGAGGCGGTAACGGGAGTGGCCACGGGGTTGACCGACTTCGACAACCTGACCGCCGGACTGCAGAATGGCGACCTGATTATTCTCGCCGGCCGCCCTTCTCTGGGTAAAACTTCCCTGGCGCTTACGATTGCGCAATATGCGGTGCTGGGCCAGAACCCGGTTTCGGCGCTGCTGTTCAGCCTTGAGATGCCCAAGAAGCAGATTGCGCTGCGGCTGCTTTCATCGCTGGGCCAAATCGACCACAGCGATTTGCGGGTGGGGAAGATCGGCGCAAGCTGGAGCAAGGTGAACAGCGCGCTCAACATGCTCAAGGACGCGCCGCTTTTGATCGATGATTCGCAAATGCTTACGCCGGACAGGATCCGCTCGCGGGCGCGCCGGGTGGCCCGGGCGGAGCATCGGGCCGGCCGCAAGCTGGGCCTGGTCCTGGTCGATTATCTGCAACTCATTGACGCGGCTCCCAGCGAACGGCGCGATGTCAACCGCGCCATGGAGCTGGGCATGATTTCCAAGTCCCTGAAGGCGCTGGCGCGGGAGCTGGACGTGCCGGTAGTGGTGCTGTCGCAGTTGAACCGGGAGGTGGAGCGGCGGCCGGACCGCCGGGTGCAGCTTTCCGACCTGCGCGACTCCGGCGCCATTGAGCAGGATGCCGACGTGGTGGCTTTTGTAACTCTGCCCCAATCACAGGAAAAGCAGGAGTTGTTCCAGGCCAGCAAGCGCCTTATTCTGGTGGCCAAGCAGCGCAATGGGCCCACCGGGGAATGCGAGGTGTATTTCGAGAGCGCCTGCATGCGCTTTCGCGATATGCAGCCCGACGACGAGGAACTCCCGCCTCCGCCTTCCGTCGAATACTGACAGTGCTGGGCAAGGTCTGCGGAAGGCTTGGTCTGACCGGTTGGCCGCGACCGAGGGCGGCCGGTTCGACGCAACCAGGGAGCGCCTCATAAGCAACACGATAGACCAGGTCCGCCAGGCGTTCGCCCATGGCGGAGCGCTGTCGCGCGCGATAGACGGCTACGTGAAGCGCGAAGGCCAGTTCAGGATGGCGGTGGCGGTTGCGGAAACACTCGCCGAGGGAGGCTGCCTCATCGCCGAGGCCGGGCCAGGTTCCGGAAAGACGGCCGCCTATCTGGTGCCGGTGCTGCTGGCGGGAAGGCGCGCGGTAATCTCCACGCACTCGCGCAATCTCCAGGATCAGCTGTTCACGAGGGACCTGCCGGTAATCAGCGAGGCGCTGGGAAGACCGGTGAAAGTGCGGATGCTGAAAGGCCGGAGCAACTATCTGTGCCGTTACCGGCTGGCTCGCGCCGCCGAGGGTGCTGGCGAACTGGGCTCTGAGGAACAGGCGGTGCTGGGCCGTGTTCAGTTGTGGGCGCAAGGCACGGCTTCCGGCGACCTGGCCGAATGCGGCGGCCTGCCGGAGAATGCGCCGCTTTTGCGCAGGATTACTTCCACCCGGGACAACTGCCTGGGGAAAGAATGCCCGGATTTTGCGCGCTGCTACGTGTTTCGCGCCCGCGAGCGCGCCGCCAGCGCCGCCATCGTGATCGTCAACCACCATGTCCTGATGGCGCACCTGCAACTCAAGGCGGCAGGAGCGGACGGCCTGTTGCCGAAATTCGATTGCGTGGCGGTGGATGAGGCGCATGCTCTGCCGGAAGTGGCGCGGGATAGTTTCGCGCTGAGCCTGAGCAGCCGGCAGATCGCCGACGCGCTCAACGACATTCAGCGCGAGGCTCTGGCCAAGGGCTTATGGCCGGAAGTGCAGGAGGCGCATTCCGCGCTGGAGCAGGCGGCGAGGGATTTGCGTCTGGCTTGTCCCCGCGAGCCCGGGGAGCATGACTGGACGCCGGGCATGCTGCGGGCGGAGATTTCGCTTCTGGAATTCGCCATGGACGAGTTGATCGAGTGCTGCCAGGATGCTGTGGATGAAGAGCCGGACCCGCTGCTGCAGGCTGCTGCCGCGCTGGCGGAGTTGCGCAGCCGGCTGGAAAGCATGCGCGGCATCCTCCAGTCCCGAAGTCCCGAAGGCGCAATGGCGGAGGCGGAACGCGATTTTCCTGCGGCTCATGCCAAAAGACGGGCGCCGCGCCCGGACGGACGCGCCGGGTGGATTCGCACTATGCGCGGCGGTGTTAGCCTCAACCTGACGCCGGTGGAGATTGCCGAGGATTTTCAGCGTCTCGCCAGGGAAACGGAGGCGGCCTGGGTATTTTCTTCCGCCACCCTGGGCATGGACGGGGATTTGAGTCATTACGCCGCCCGGCTTGGCGTTGAGGATGCCCGGGAATTGATCGTGGCCAGCCCCTATGACTATCAGCGCAATGCGCGGCTGTTCATTCCGCGGGATATGCCGGCTCCAGGCGCGGACTCAAAGGGCTATACGCGCGCCGTAGTGGATGCGGCCCTGCCCCTGGCGGCGGCGGCCGGCGGCCGGGGCTTCATGCTTTTCACCAGCTATCGCGCGCTGGAGGAGGCCCGCGGCTGCCTGAGCCGCGATCCGGTATGGAAGGATCGTTTCGTGGCTCAGGGCGCTGGCAAGCCACGCAATCTTCTGCTGGAAGAGTTTCTCCGCCGCGGCGACGCCCTGCTGCTGGGAACGCGAAGTTTTTGGGAGGGCGTGGATGTGCGCGGCCCCAGGCTGGTGCTGGTGGTGATCGATCGCCTGCCCTTTGAGTCGCCGGGCAATCCCATCTACCGGGCCCGCCAGCAGGCGGTCCGGGCGCGCGGCGGGGACCCCTTCAACCAGATTTCGCTTCCCGATGCGGTGCTGGCCCTCAAGCAGGGGGTGGGCAGGCTGGTGCGCGGGGAGAGCGACGGCGGCGTGGTGATGATTTGCGACCAGCGGCTGCTGACCCGGTCGTACGGGCGCCGTTTCCTGGCCAGCCTGCCCGCGATGCCCCTGGTGCGAAGCGCCGAGGAAGCCCTGGAGTTCATGACCTGGTTTGCCGGTGAAAATCCTGCCGGGGCCGCATGAGCGGGTTTCGCTGCCTGGCGCTGGAAACCGGCGTGGCTTCGCCCACCGCGGCCGCCTGCAACGGCGGGCATGAGTGCGAGCTGACTCTTCCCGGGGGCCGCAAAGCGGCGGCGGCCTTGTTTGATGCCATCGACAGCGCTCTGGAGCGCGTCGGTCTTTCGCTGGCCGAACTGGACTGCATCGCCTTCGGCAAGGGGCCTGGCGCATTTACCGGCCTGCGGGTGGCGGCATCGGCCGCGCAGGGACTGGCCGCCGGTTTGGGCCTGCGCTTGTGCCCGGTGTCCAGCCTGGCTTCGCTGGCCCAGGATGCGCTGGATCAGCTGGAACGGCCGCTCGGCGCGCCCGGCGCGTTGGTTGCCGCGGCGCTGCCCGCGGGCCGGGGTGAAGTCTATGCGGGCTGCTACCAGGCCAATGAATCGGGGCTCGTGGCGCCGAGAGGCGAAGACCGGATTGCCAGGGCGGAAGACTTGCGCATTCCGGGCGCCCAGCCCTTCCTGGCGGCAGGCGCTGTCTGGGAACAATGCCCTGCGGCGCTATCCGCGCAACGCTCGCGAATCATAGGCCGAGCGCCGTCCGCAAGGCCGCGCGCGCGAACCATCCTGCGCCTGGCCCATGCCGACTATCGCGCCGGAAGGCTGGCATCACCGCAGGATGCCCAGCCCGTTTACCTGCGGTCCGCCGTATAGGCACCTTCGCATCCCACCTGCTGCCCCCGCCCTTTTTCACTCGCCAAAACATCTACTGCGCCAGCCAAAGGGCGAGGAAGCGGCCCACGAAGAGTATGCGAGTCAGGAGCGCTGATTGCGCCAGCGGGGAGCAATCAGGCGGCGCTTTCCGTCCCTGGACAGGGCGATGCCTTCTTCCTGCAGGTTTTCGCGGTCCCACAGTTCACAGGTCACCTGGCGGTGCCGCTGGTCCAGCGCTTCGCAGTAATTGGTGTAGAGGCACAGGCGCACCTGGTTGCCGCGCCCGGCGCGGACTTTCTCGAACCAGTCAGGATCGGCCAGCGCCTGGCGGGCCAGTCCGGCTATGTCGCCTTCGCCTCTGGCCAGCACGCTCTCGGCCTGCTCGAAGTTGTGGATGCCGCCCACGGCCACCGTAGGGGTGTCGAGACCGGCGGCGCGGACCGCGGCGCGCACTTCGGCGGCAGGTTCAAGGTTGCGGCCAAAGGGCCCCCGGGCATCCGAGTAGTACGAAGGCATGCATTCGTAGCCGCTGGGGCCGGTGTAGGGATAGGCCGCCCAGCCGACCTTGGGCTGTTTGGCATCCTCGAACTTGCCGCCGCGCGACAGCGAAATGAAGTCCATGCCCAGCCCGGCCAGATGGGCCGCGAACCAGGCCGCCTCGCCGGTTTCCATGCCGCCGTTGAGGCAATCTTCCGTGAGCATCCGGCAGCCCGCCACGTAGTCATCGCCCACCCGGTCGCGCACCGCCTGGAAAACCTCCCCCGGCAAGCGCGCCCGCTCTTCAAGGCCGCCGCCGTAGCCGTCCTCGCGCGTGTTCAGCGCCGAGAGAAACGAAGCCATCGTGTAGGCGTGCGCGTAATGCAGTTCCACGCCGTCGAAGCCCGCTTCCCGGGCGCGCTCGGCGGCATCGGCGAAAAGGCCCGGAAGTTTTTCCGGAAGATCGCGGATATGCGGCAGATGGGTGTCGGTGACCCGCTCGCGCGCCCCCAATTGCAGCGCCTCCCATTCGCGCTCGTCCAGGGTCTTGATCAGTTCTTCGTCGCTCAGGCTCAGCAGGGCGGCGCGCGCTTCCGCTTCAGGCACGCTTCGCGCTATGCCCAGCTGGTCGCGGTGGCGCTGCGTAACCCGCAGAAATTCGCTCAAATACCGGTCGCGTTGGGGCCGTCGCCGAATGCTCAAAAAGTCGATAATCTGGATGAACAGCCGCGTGTAGCCGCCGCTGGCCTGCCGCGCCGCGCGGGTCAGTTCCTTGAGGCCGGGAATAAAGCGGTCGTGGCCGATGCGCAGCAGCGGGCCGGAAGGAATGTCGCGAATGCCTGTGGCTTCCACCACGATGGCTCCCGGACGGCCTTCGGCGAAGCGCCGGTACCAGTCCAGGACGTCGGACGTAACCACGCCGTCTTCCGTGGCCCGCCAGGGCACCATGGCTGGCACCCAGGTGCGCTCGTTCAGCAGGCAATGCCCGTTCCGCCCCAGTGCCAGAGGCTGGAACAGAAGCGCTTGCCGCGCCTGTTCGCGGCTGGGCCAACGCCCCGCTTGCGCGACATGCTTGATGCGCTCGGCGGGACGCCACATCGCCATTGATCTGTCTCGCTTAAGCTCAGTCGGGAAGGACGGCGGTGGCCTCGATTTCGACCAGCGCTTGCGGTTCCACCAGGCCGGCCACCTGCACCAGGCTCATGGCTGGATAGCGGCGGCCCAGCACACGCCGGTAGGCCGCGCCCACCTGGCGCTGCCGGTTGATGTAGTCCTGCCGGTCGGTCACGAACCAGGTGAGGCGCGCCAAGTGTTCCGGCCCGGCCCCCGCTTCCGCCAGCACCGCCACGATATTCCGCAGCGCCTGCTCCACTTGCTCCGGCAGGCCGGACGGGAAACGCTGCCTGGAGTCCCAGCCCACTTGCCCGGCCGTATAGATCACCTTGCCGCGCGCCGCCACGCCATTGGAATAGCCCGAAGGGCGCGGCCAGCCCGGCGGTTGCAGAAACTCGATCATTGCCCCGTACTTTAGCACCGGTATAGGCAATCCGGCGCTTAGGCGGTACGATGCGGGTTCCGCAAAGCAGCCGGAACTTGTCATGTCCGCAACTGTAATGATTACCGGCGCCAACCGGGGCCTGGGGCTGGAGTTCGTCCGCCAGTACGCCGCCGATGGCTGGCGCGTGCTCGCCACCTACCGCAATCCCGCCGATTCCGGGGAATTGCTGGACCTTGCCCGCCAGGACAGGGTCGAGGCGTTTCCGCTGAATGTGTCGGATTTCGAGGCCATTTCAGCGCTGTCGGCGAAACTGCGCGGCGAGTCCATCGATGTGTTTCTGAGCAATGCCGGGCTGTTTGGCCCCAAACCGGGGGCGGAGTCCGACCTGCGGCAGTCTTTCGGCCATATCGACTTCGGGATTGTGCGCGAAGTGCTGACCGTGAACACCCTGGCGCCCCTGAAGTGCGCGGAGTCCTTCGTCGAGCAGATTGCGCGCAGCGAGCAGCGCAAGTTCGTGGCCCTGTCCTCCATCGAAGGTTCGATCAGCCGGGCGCAGCGCGACCTCTACGCCTATCGCACCAGCAAGGCGGCGCTCAACATGGTTACCCGGCTGCTGTCGGGCGATTTAGCCCCGCGAGGAATTACGGTGGCGAGCATCTGCCCTGGCTGGGTGAAGACCCGCATGGGCGGCGAATTCGCCAGGCTGGAACTGGAGCCCGCCATCGCCGATGTGCGCGCCCTGGTTGCGCGCCTGACTCTCGAAGACAGCGGCTCTTTCATCGAGTCTCCAGGCAATCCGCTTGCCTACTAGGCTCGCGGGGACGCTCGCAGGCGCTCGGGGGGAGGGGGAAGAATGGGAATTGGCTCTTCGCGACGGATTTGCCGCGCGGGTAGCGGACTTTGAGTCCAGGACTGCCTTTTATTTCGGGCCCGGAAAACGCCGCGCAAAGCTGGGCGGCGGCTTTGGCGGACAAAAAGATAGAGCGCCCGCCTGGGAAGCCACACTTCCGCGCCGAACATGCGCGCTTTAAGCCTTCGCTTGCGTCAATGAGGCCGGGCAAGCGCAGGCAAGTCTGAACCAGGAATTTCTATCGCTACGGCAAGAGGATGGACGAGCAGGGATGACACGCCGGCTGGCCCGCTATCTGGTATGACTGGGCATAGCCGCTACCGCACCATAACTGCAGCAGGGTAAGTGAAACCTGACCTAACGGGCCCACGCAACCCGGTTGAGCGTAAGCGTTGTACGTATTAGGTGGCGTCGGGTGTTGGATGACCAACCCTCTTTTTTCTTCGCCATCTCGAATTTCGTCCAGACGATCGCTTATAGCGCTAATCTGCCCGGATGAAAAATTCAACGAGAGCAAGTCCGCCTCGGTCGGCGGACTGTCGAGAGTGAATCCCAACGCTCCGAATTGCTCGGAAAAGAAACTCTCATACG
>RKRP01000119.1 GCA_007571315.1 Gammaproteobacteria bacterium | reverse complement strand
GGAAGGAGCGATGGAGTCCGGCGAAAGGGCTGCGCTCGAAATCCTCGAACACCTGTAGCCCGGATTTTGCGCCTGCTGCCCCGCCTTTTGCGTGCGCGCTGCCAGGCAACTCGCGCGCACGCAAAAGGCTAAAGACGCGCTTTTTGTGCAATGCCGGCATGTCCTCCACAGGCAACTCGCGCGCACGCAAAAGGCTAAAGCCCGGCGCTTCTTTCTGGCGCACTAAAGCGCTAACCGGTCTACTGCGCCAGCCCAGTTGTCTTGCCCCCTCCCCGCGCGAGCGTTGGAGCTAGGATGGCGGAACCGAGCCCCAAGGATGGGTTTATGCGTCTCCCGCGGGGAGGGGGCAAGACAACTGGGCGAGGAAGCACGACCTCATGCAGTAGCGGCGCTAACCGATGCCCGGGAGGCCTCCGGCGCGCCGCCGCATCCAGTTGCGCAAGGTGGATTGCGCTTCGTAGAGGCCCGCGCTGGGCAGCAGCAGCACCTGCTCATTTTTCTCCAGCCCCGCCAGCACCACGGAGTACTCGAAATCGCTCATGCCGGTGCGCACCCACACCGGCTCCGGCCCGCGCTCGCGAATCACCAGCACCCAGTACTCGGCGCGGAAGTCGTAGCCGTTGCCGGAATTGCGCCCGCGGCGCGGCTGTCCGCCGTCTCCGCGTCTCCCGGCAGCTCCTGCGCGTCCTGCGCGCGATGGCTGGCTGCGCCTGGCCTCGCGCATGGCGCGCCGCATGGCTTCACGCTGATCCTGGCTGAGCCTGGGGCGCCCTCCCGGCGCGTTCTGCCGCCGCTGCGCGGCGGCGCTGCGCAGCGGAACGGGCGGCGCTGCCAGAGGCTCCGATGGATTGCTTTTCCAAGTGTTTTCGCGCTCTTTCATCACTGCATCGCGCAGGATTTCCTGCGGCCAGTTCAGCATGTGGGCCGTGGCGGCAATGTCATCCAGCGTGCGCAGCGCTGCCGCGGGCACTGCCGGCGCTTGCGTTTCCTCCGCAATTTTGATTTCCACCTCAGCGTTCATTCCTGGCAGCAGCAGTGTGTCAGGATTGTCCAGCAGGATCAGCACCGAAAACAGGGTGACATTCTGCTCCACCACCGCCAGCGGTTCGATCTTTTCCACGCGGCCGGCGAACTCGCGAGCGGGATAGGCCGCCACGCTCACGTTGGCGCGCATGCCGGGGCTGATTTTGCCGATGTCGGTTTCGTCCACCCGGGCGCGCACCAGCACCCGGCGCAGGTCGGCCATCCGCAACAGCAGCGTTCCCCCGCCCACATCCTGCGTTGGCGACGATATAACCTGGCCCGGCTCCACATTGCGCTCGATGATGGTGCCGTCTATGGGCGCCAGCACATCCGTATCGCCCAACGCGATGCGCGCGTTTTCCACATCCACACGGGCGCGCACCAGTTGCGCCTCCGCTTCCGAGAGCGCCAGCGCCGTTTCCTCGAATTCACTGTCGGTGATGGTGTTGTCGCGCACCAGTTTTTGGGCCCGCTCCATTTGCAGCAGCGCGATGGAGCGCCGCGATTCCGCCGCCTTTAAGGTGGCCTCGGCCTGCGACAGGTTGTTGGCGGGGATGCGCTTGTCGATCCGCACCAGCAGCGTGGAGCGTTCCACCCAGTCGCCGTTTTCGGCGTTGATGGAAAGAATTTCGCCGGAAGCCTTGGATTTCAACTCTACCGTGCGCAGCGGTTCCACGGCGCCCGCCGCCTCCACGAACACGCGAATGTCGCGCAATTCCACGGGCGCCTGGTCGTAGGCTTGCGGCTGGGGCGCGGGGGCATCCGCGCAGCCGCCCAGCGTCAGCGCCCCCAGGGCTAAAGCCGCGCCGGCGCGGATGAGTCCAGCGAAGCGCTTCATCGGCGGCTGGCGCCTCCCGCGGCTTTGCCGGTGTCCGCCGTTACCCGGCCGTCCAGCATCTCGATCCTGCGCCCGGCTCGGGATGCAATGCCGGCATCGTGGGTTACCACGATCAGCGTGTGCCCGTCGGCATGCAGCGAATCGAACAAGGCCAGGACTTCTTCTCCGGTGGCGGAATCCAGATTACCCGTTGGCTCGTCGGCCAGCAAGATGCTCGGCCGGGCAACCAGCGCCCGGGCGATGGCTACTCTCTGGCGTTGGCCGCCGGAAAGCTGGGCCGGGCGGTGCGCAAGGCGATGCGACAGGCCCACTCGCTCCAGCGCGGCCGCGGCGCGTTTCAGGCGTTCGCGCCGCCGCATGCGCGCGTAGATCAGGGGCGCTTCCACATTCTGCAGCGCGCTGCACCGCTCCAGCAGGTTGAAGGTTTGAAACACGAAGCCCACCTGCCGGTTGCGGGCCCGCGCCATTTGGCGGGAGTTCATTTTTGACACGCGCGCGCCGTTCAGCCAGTAGTCCCCGGAACTGGGCGTTTCCAGGCAGCCGAGCAAATTCATCAGCGTGGACTTGCCGGAGCCAGACGGGCCGGTTACGGCGATGTACTCGTTGGTATCCACCGTCAGGCTTACCCCGCAAAGAGCCACCACGGTATCCGCCCCCATCCGGTAGCTCCGCGTCAATTCACGGGTGCGTATGGCGGCGGCGGTCATGGGCGGTTATTTCTCAAGCCGCTTGCGGAGCAGTTCGTTGACGATCGCAGGGTTGGCCTGGCCCCGGGTGGCGCGCATAACCTGGCCCACGAAAAACCCGAAAACGCGCGCATTGCCCTCGCGGTACTGACGCAACTGTTCGGAATGGCGCGCCAGCACGTCGTCCACAATGCCCTCCAGGGCGCCCGCGTCCGAAATCTGCTTGAGGCCGCGGCTGGCGATGATGTCGTCGGCGCCGCCCTCGCCGGACCACATGGCCTGGAATACCTCCTTGCCGAGTTTGCCGGACAGCGCGCCCTCGCGCATGCGGGCCAGCAGAACCCCCAGTTCGCCGGCCCCGACCCGGCTGGCATCAATATCCAGCGCGTCCCTGTTTAGCGCTGCGGCCAGGTCGCCGGTCACCCAGCGCGCTGCCAGCGCCATGTCGCCGCAGGCGCGCCCGGCCGCTTCAAAATAATCGGCCGTGGCGCGGCTTTCGCACAGTCGCCGGGCATCCTCGGCGCTCAGTCCGTAGTCCCGCTCGAACCGCTTCCGGCGCGCCTGCGGAAGCTCCGGCAGCGTGCGGCGCAGCTCGTCCAGAAAGCCGCTGTCAAGCGTTAGCGGCGGCAGGTCGGGATCCGGGAAGTAGCGGTAGTCGTTGGCCTCTTCCTTGTCGCGCATGGGCCGCGTTGCATCCAGCCTGGAGTCGTACAGACGGGTTTCCTGGATCACTTCCCCGTTCTCCCGCAGCACTTCGCCCTGCCGGCGAATTTCGCAGCGCAGGGCGCGCTCCACGAAACGGAAGGAGTTGAGATTCTTGATTTCCGTGCGCACGCCGAGCTTTGGGGCATCCGGCTTTTTAAGCGAAATATTGGCGTCGCAGCGCATCGAGCCCTCCTGCATCGCGCCATCGGAAATGCCAATCCAGGTAACCAGTTGGTGAATGCTGCGCATGCAGGCGCCGGCTTCTTCCGGGGAACGCAACTGCGGCTCGGTCACGATTTCAAGAAGCGGCGCTCCGGCGCGGTTGAGGTCCACGCCGGTGGCGTTTGGCAGGGCATCGTGCAGCGACTTGCCGGCATCTTCTTCCAGATGCGCCCGGGTCAGTTCGATGGTTCGCGGCGGCTGCTCCGGCGCCGCCACTTCCACCGCTCCTCCGCTCACCACCGGCAGTTCGTACTGGGAAATCTGGTAGCCCTTGGGCAGGTCCGGATAAAAGTAGTTCTTGCGCGCGAAAATGGAACGTTCCGCTACCCGGCCGCCGGTGGCCAGACCGAACCTGGCGGCCATCGCCACGGCTTCGCGGTTGGCCACCGGCAGAGTGCCGGGAAACCCCAGGTCCACCAGGCAGGCCTGCGTATTGGGACCGGCGCCAAAAACCGTTGAGGCCCCGGAGAACATCTTGCTGCGGGTGGCCAGTTGGACATGAATTTCAAGCCCTATGACAACTTCAAACTCCAAGGCGGCACCCTCTCCAGACCAGGCTAGCGCCGGGTGCCGCTGAAGGGCGGCGTGATTCCGGGCGGCCACAGGCGGTGCCAGTCGGTTTCCAGCTGGTAGGCATGCGCGCAGCGAAGCACCTCGGCTTCGGCAAACGGGCGGCCAATGAGCTGCAGGCCCACCGGCAACCCCTCCACCATGCCGGCGGGCACCGAAATGCAGGGCAGTCCGGCCAGCGCCGCGCCTATGGTGTACGCATCATTGAGATACATCTGTATGGGATCATTGATTTTTTCGCCTATGGCGAACGCTGGAGCGGGGGTGGTGGGGCCGGCTAGCGCGTCCACATTCTCAAAGGCCCGCGCGAAGTCGTCCGCCAGCAGCCGCCGCGCGCGCTGGGCCTTGAGGTAGTAGGCATCGAAATAACCCTTGGACAACACCCAGCCGCCCACCAGGATGCGCCGCCGCACTTCCTCGCCGAAACCGGCGCGCCGGGTTTGCGTATAAAGCGCCTCAAGATTATCGGCGCCGGCCTGGCGCAATCCAAACCGCACTCCGTCGAAACGCGCCAGATTGGACGAGCATTCCGCAGGCGCAACCACGTAGTACACCGGCGCCGAGAGTGGCAGCCGCGGCAGGGACACCTCGCTTACTACAGCGCCCAGGTGTCGAAACGTGGCCATGTTGTCGGAGAATACCTGCCGGCAGCGATGGTCCAGTCCTTCGCCCATGAACTCCTTGACCACACCGATGCGCACGCCCTTGAGCGCTTGGGACTTCATGCCGTTGAGAGCCGCCGAATACCGCTCGCCGGGGCGCTGCGCGCAGGTAGAGTCGCGCTGATCGTGACCGGCCATGCTGTCGAGCAGCAATGCGGCATCCTCGGCGGTGCGGGTGAGCGATCCGGCCTGATCCAGGCTGGATGCGAAGGCGATCATTCCGTAACGGGACACGCGCCCGTAGCTGGGTCTGAAGCCGGTAAGGCCGCACAGCGCCGCAGGCTGGCGTACCGAACCGCCGGTGTCGGTGCCGGTGGCGGCGGGAACCAGCCCGGCTGCCACCGCGGCGGCGGAGCCGCCGGAAGAGCCTCCCGGCGAGCGGGAAAGGTCCCATGGGTTCAGCACCGGCCCGGCGTAACTGGTTTCGCTGGAGGAGCCCATGGCGAATTCGTCCATGTTGGTTTTGCCCAGGAGCAAGGCCCCTGCCTGCGCAAGGCGTTCCACCACCGCGGCGTCGTAAGGCGGCACGAAGTTGTCGAGGATGCGCGACCCCGCTGTAGTGCGCACTCCCCGGGTGCAGAAGATGTCCTTGTGCGCGATCGGGATGCCCGCCAGCGGTCCGCCGCGGCCCTTGCCCGAATCCGCGCGTTTGGCCTCCTTGAGCGCCGCGTCCCCGCACAGGGTAACAAAGGCATTGAGCTCAGGGTTGCGCTCTTCGATTCGCCGCAGGCAGGCCTCGGTTAATTCGAGGCTTGAGATGCCGCCGGAATCCAGCGCCTGGCGCAGGCCGGCCAGGGAAAACTCGATCATGCCGGGTTAATGACCCTGGGCACGCGGTACAGCCCCCTCGCCACATCCGGAGCGCAGGCTTGCGCATCCTCCCGCACGTCGGGTTCGGTAACTTCATCCGCGCGCAGGGGCAGCTTGAGATCCAGCGGATGCACCATGGGCTCTATGCCGTCCGTGTTCAATTCCTGCAAAACCCGCACGAAACCGATAATTCGGCCCAGGGTGGCGGCCAGTTCCCGCTTTTCGCCTTCCTCCAGCGCCAGGCGCGTAAGGCGGGCCACGCGCAGCAGTTCGGCATCCGAAAATTCCTCGACCGTTTGCGGTTTTTGGGGCGTTTGCAGGTTGTTCATGCTCGCAATCGTTATGGCAGGGAGGCATCATCGCATTCCCGCTCGCGGCTTGCAATCCGGCGAGCTTTCATAAGCTTGCGTATTTCGCCAGGGGCCGCGCCCGCGAGCGCGCCCGCATTGCAGGATTGCGGGGCATTCTGCTACGATTCCCGCCGATACAAAAGGGATTTCCCTACCCTATGGCTTTGCTGGCCCAATGAATAATTTTGTACGTGGTTTCACCTCGCGGCTGTTCGTTGATCTCGCCGTGGACCTCGGCACCGCCAATACGCTGGTGTATGTGGGCGGGCACGGAATCGTGCTCAACGAGCCGTCGGTCGTGGCGCTTCGCCGAGGCAGCGGCAGCGAGGAGGTGCTGGCCGTTGGCGCCGAAGCCTTCGGAATGCTTGGGCGAACGCCGCGCGAATTGCAGATCGTCAAGCCGCTGAAGGACGGCGTGATCGCCAGCTACTACGTTGCCGAGCGGATGCTGAAGCACTTTATTGCCAAGGCGCTGGGGGAGGGGTTTTTCCGGCCGGCGGTGCGCCGGCTGGTGATATGCATTCCCCATGGGGCCACTCCGGTGGACCGGCGGGCCATCGAAGAATCGGCCCGCGATGCCGGCGCCCGCGAGGTATTTGTGGTGGAAGAGCCTATCGTGGCCGCGATCGGCGCAGGCCTGCCGGTGCATCTTCCCTGCGGCAACATGGTGGTCGATATCGGCGGCGGCACCTCCGAGGTGGCGGTGCTGTCCATGTCCAGCGTGGTGCACGCAAAATCGGTGAAGGCGGGTGGAACGCGCATGGACGATGCCATCGTCAATTACGTTCGGCGAAATCATGGCATGTCGATCGGGTCCAGTCAGGCGGAAGTCATCAAGCGGAAAGTGGCCAGCGCCTATCCCGGAGAGGTGATTAATGAAATAAAGCTTCACGGGCGCAGTCTTTCGCGCGGCCTGCATTCGCAGTTTCTTCTCAACAGCAACGAGGTGCGCGAGGCTCTCAACGACACTCTTGAGGAGATCGTGCAGTCGGTGCAGGATGTTCTTTCCCATACGCCTCCCGAGCTGGGCGCCGACATCAGCCAGCGCGGCCTGGTGCTGACCGGTGGCGGCGCGCTCCTGCCGAAGCTGGATTCACTAATCCGCGAGCGCGCCGCGGTGCCCGCGTTCGTGGCTGAAGACCCTCTCACTTGCGTGGTGCGCGGCTGCGGCCATCTGTTGGAAACGCACGGCACGGTCCGCCAGATGGGCGGGGGGAGTGATTAGGGATTGAGGGACCCCATGGGGTAGGAGCATGAGCAGCCGGACCGCAACGCTGATGCCGGGCCGTTTTCGAAGGCGGAAAAACCCCTCCCATGCCGGCGAGTGCCTGCTTATATGCCTGGCTTGTTTCGCCCTGCTGATTATCGAGTCCCGGGTTCCGGCGGT
>RKRP01000157.1 GCA_007571315.1 Gammaproteobacteria bacterium | reverse complement strand
TCATTTTACAAAAACCTCCTGAGCAACTGGTCCATGACGACCTTCGGCTGGAAGGCAACACGTTCACGCTTGCGGAAGTCAAAACTCTGCCAGCCACAAACCAATGCATCACTCCCGGATGCAGAACAACTTCGATCAGGAAATGCCCCGCATCCTGGAAATCGAAGATGCGTTTGCAGGCCATCGAAACCTGGGAGCAATTGACAAGCCATCCAAAGCTGGGCGCGTCAGGGAAAGGCTTCGCCTTCGAGCAGCCGCTGCGGGTTGCGGACGTGGACAAGCCCTGCTATTGGCGCGGCCATGCCCGGAGCGCCTCCTCAATAGCGGAGCAACTCCCGCTGCCGAAATGATGGCCAACAGCGACAACGCCGACGCGATCATCCACTGGCTTCGCCGGCAAGATAGGCGCGGAAAGAAGGTATCGGAATATCAAAGGTATCCGCCAAAGGAATATGCCTCAGGCAGCCTTTTTCGATATACGCATCCAGCGTTTCTTGCGCATCCAGCTCGGGAAACCCGCCGAGCATCTTCTGAATATCCCCTCGCCCCATGCCCTCGTCCGGCATGCTGCTGGCTATTCGGCGCAAGGGACTCGACATTCGGGTGTCCGACAGACTCGCCAAACGGCCCTCGTAATACGAGTTGCGGCTTTGCGCTCCACCCCGCCCGATCTCGGTGAAGTCAACGGGCGCATCGCGATGGTCCAGGTAGAACCTATGAATCGCCGCAATTTGCCCTTGCAGGTGCGCCGCGAAGCCGTGCGTGTTTGCGGCCAACCGGGTGATTTCCTCTTCGTGAGCATCCGTGTCCAATCCGAATTGCCGAAATGTTATCTCAATGACTTTCCGGCAATACCCTACATCAATAAGACCGAGGGCTGTATGGCTCGCGAACCTGCTGATTCCGCATTTGGCCAATACACCTCGCGAATGCTGAAGGCCATTGCAAATCACCATGACAGGGGCGTTGTCATGTCCGCAATGCAAGGAAAAAAGGCATCGTCCCGCCTCCCCGAAAATAGTCTGCACCTCGTCGATTGTAATAATGATCGGCAGTTTCAGATTATTGCGCTTATTGAAGGCCGCAAGATATTCAAGGCAATCATTTTGATCCGGGCGAAAAATCCATTCGGCTCCGCTAACCCGGAGCCTGTCGGGCCACGCTTTCCTGATAATTGGCAGCGTCCCGGATTCAATTTTCTCCTTGAATATCCCGATAAGGTTTGCATCGGACAATCTGTTCGGACGAATGTCCAAATGAATCGCTTCCCCCCGTTGTTCGGCGGTTCGCGCGAAATGCCGCATCAGTTCCGTTTTGCCAAACCCTTGCGGGGCGGTGATGAGATGAACGCCGTCTTTCCCGTTGCCTTCACGCGCAACCCCATCCAATCCGTGTTGCAGAACACGCAACTCGTCCTTGCGTCCCGCGAAATGGCAGGCGGGGGGCCGCTCGGTGCGGATTTCAGGCTTCACTGCAAAATGCGAAATGGGGGAGCTGCATGCAATCTTACCCAACGATTCCGCCTTCTTCTCAAACCGCTCGTGCAATATCCGGGGAAAACCTTCAGCATCATCGAAGGCGAATACGGCGACTTGCGATGCCCGTCGCCCTAATGCGGCGCGTAAAACGCCTCCAAATCCAGCCCGTCCACCAAGTCGCTCATGTGGCGCGCCAAATAACCCGCCGGAAGCCAGTCCTGCGTGCCGGAGGCATCAAAAGCAACTGATCCGAATCATACGGGCGAAATGTCGTCGGCATCCCTCAACCCCTTCACCTTGCACTTCCTGCATTATCGTCGTTCCTACCGCGCAATCTGCCAAGATGCCTCAGCCTTCAGAAGCAACCATGCCTGCCGATGATTCGAATATCGTGATCTGTCGGCCTGTCGACTGTCTTGTTGGCTGCGCCAGGGTCGACCTAGGTTTGAAGTTGGTCACGAGCGCTTCAATCATCGGATTGCGATTTTCCTCCTTCGCCCCGAGATGATAGAAATGTTTTCTCGTTGAAATGAAATAGTTTCCCCATAATGTATCAATATGGTTGTTTCTTCTGAATTGGTTGCTGTGCCAAGTTGAAAGAATGAAACGACATGGGGCAGACGCGAGCGCTGTCGCTAGTTGCCTATCCTGACCCTCGCTCCAAATCCCAAAATAATCGGAATGTCTGTTGATGTATGGCGGGTCCGCGTAAATCATGTCGTCTTTTGCAGCAGTTCGTATAGTGTCCTGAAACTCCGCGCATACAAACTCGTAGCATCCCAGTTTGAGCGCCTTTTCAACCTTGGCAACTTGGTTGGCGATTTTGGTCACGTACGCCGGGGAGAATCTGCCGGGTTTTCGGCAGAAAGGCACATTGAATTGACCCTGTCGATTAAATCGCATAAGCCCATTGAAGCAGGCTCTGTTGAGGAACAGAAAGTCCAGAGGATTCGATGCGATATTGAATCTTTCCCTTACCCGATAATAGTGTTCACCCCCCGAACGCAACAGTTTTTCGCCCTCGGCAATCAAGTGGCTGCGAACGGACCGCGAGGATACAGTTCCGTGCGCCACAGCTTGATAGAAGTTGACAACATGCGGATTCGAATCAGCCAGCATAGCGCGTTTGGGGAGAATGTTGAAGGCAACAGCGCCAGAACCCATGAATGGCTCAATCCAGGCACCGTTAAAATCCGATGGCACGGTTCCTGCAATCCAGGGTGCCAGCCTAGTCTTGATTCCCTGGCACTTGATTGGCGGGGCAGTTACTTTTCGGATGTTCATTTTCGATTGTTTTGCCCGACAATTAGAGACAAGTCGCCGCCCCGGTATCGCACAAAATCCCTTAGCGTCTTGATGTTCGCCAATGCCCCTGTATCTGTTTTCATTGTGATCTTCCCGTAATTCATCCAGTAGTCGTCAAACCAATCTTCGCCGAGTTTTGAAAACATGCCGTTTCCCGACAGAATATCCTCTATGCGCTTATATGCTGCCAATGTTGGCTGTATTTCCTGATCCCCGCCTATCACTTGCTATGCGCCATTTTTCAGCAACGAAGAATTGGATGTTTGAAATTGCCGAGGCGATCGAGCGCAAGTCCGCCAACTGATGCGCCGCGGTTCCCTCGGATAAACTCTTGCAAGTGCGCTGGTAGATAGCTCCTAGGCAGAAGTGCCCAGAGTATTCGCCATAGGCAAACTGGATATTCTTGGTGCTCCTGCGATCTTTGAAATATCTGCCATGCGACCCAAGAGTAAATCCGTTGCACAGCCATGGCTTGTTGGGTAGTCTATAGGTTGTCTTGAAGTCCACGGCATACTTTGTTGACTGCTTGTCCTTTGCAACAAATGATAGGTCGGGATAGTAGTTCTGGTGTTCGGGCAGCACGACTGCAAATCCATTTTGCTCGGCGAATTGGAGGACCTTGGGCAAGAGATGTATCTCCAGTATCTTGGATACTAGTTTCGTGTCTGATGAGATCGCATAGATATTTTTGTAGATGTCGATAAATCCCTTGATTGCCCATTGGCCTGTCGAATCAGAGACACTGCGGGAAAGCGACTGAGAAAAATTAGTAAGCGCTGATCGGAATTCGTGTTTCGATCTCATGGATGGCTATAAATGGCTCTTTTGCGGACGTTGCGGCTGGTTGTGACCCCTCAGTAGGTGTGTTCGCTCGCTTCCAGGATCGGGATGACGTATTTCGAGGAATCCTTGGTCTCGGAGGAATCAAGCGCACAATCACAAGTATGCCAGTACGGCCGGAGTTCACGGATATATGACATGCGGTTGGCGTAGGGCGGGGAAGTAATGACCAGATCAAACTGACCTTTAACCACTTCCGGAAAATTCCTGGCATCCCCCAAAACTACTTTGCCCGACCCGCATAGGTTATTTTCCGCTCCGCGCAGCACGAAGCGCAATCCTTCGCAGAATATCTGTTCCATGTCCGCGCCAATCGGAATCCGCAAGCGATGCCGTTTTTGGCATCGAGAGAAGGAATCTCATAGCAGTAAAAATTGCCGCCTTCCGTTTCGGGGATTGGCGGAGTTCTCAAGCGCGAGCCGCATGAACAACTGCTCGAACCAACGCCCCTTCTCGGTGTTGTCCCGGCTGTCGCTGCGGATGCGGGCGAGGATGTCGCCCGCAAGGGGTTTCCCGCCTAAGTCAAGACTGGTTTGGGGGTCCCTCACTCACCCACTCGATGCAAGCCAGGCGCTTACCGGTGTTCCCGGAGTTGGGCTTCCACCTCTGCTGCAAGATCGGCGGCGCGGCGTTCGATGCCTTCGCCTACTTCAAAACGCGCAAAGCCATGCACCCGGGCTTTGCGCGAGGCCAGCAGCTTGCCCACGGTGAGCTTGCTGTCGCGCACGAACACCTGCCCGCTGAGACAGATGCCGTCGAGAAACTTGCGCAAACGGCCTTCCACCATCCGCTCCACGATCTGCGGGGGCTTGCCGGAACCGGAAGCCTGCTCGGTGAGAAAGGCGCGCTCGCGCTCCACCACCTCGGCAGGCACATCGCCGGGCGAAACATGCTGAGGACGCATGGCCGCCACGTGCATGGCGATGTTGCGGCCCAGTTCCTCGTCGCCGCCTTCCATGTCCACAACCACGCCGATACGGTTGTTGTGAACATAGGTCACCGCCGTTCCGCGCGGCTGCACGCGCGCGAACCGGCGCACGGAAATGTTCTCCCCGACCCGGGCCACCGCCTCCCGTCGAGTCTGCTCAAGCGATTGCCCATTGGTTCGCAACGCGAGCAAGGCAGCAAGCTCCGCGGGGTCCTGTTCCACAACGATTTGCGCGACTGAAGCCGCGTAGTCCCGGAACTCCTGGCGGCGCGCCACAAAATCGGTTTCGCAGTTGACTTCGACGATGGCTGCGGCCTGACGGCCTTCCACCACCACGATGACACCCTCCGCGGCCGCCCGGCCGGCCTTCTTTTCCGCCGCGGCCGCGCCTTTCATGCGCAACAGATTGCGCGCCGCTTCGGCATCGCCGCCGGTTTCGGTCAGCGCCCGCTTGCAGTCCATCATTCCGGCGCCGGTGATTTCCCGAAGCGCCTTGACCTGGGCGGCGGTAATGGCCATGCCTCAATCCTCCCTGGGCGCGGGCGCGGCGGCTTGCTCGGCAGCCGCCGGCGCTGTTGCGGGCGGCTCGACCGCAGGCGCCGCGGGCGCGGAAGGCGCAGCTTCCGCGGACCTGGGCTCGCGATCCTCGCGCTCCCTGGCGACCGCCGCCGTGCGCCGCGGCATGCGCCTGGACACGCCGCGCAACCGCGCGGGCGCGCTGGGCCTCGACCGCGGGCGGCCGCTTCGGGCAATCGGTTTTCCCGACTCGTCCAGTTCCACAAACTCGTCGTCGCCCAGCGAGATTTCAGGCATTTCCTCGCGGCCCTTCATAACGGCGTCGGCAATCCCGCGGGCGTACAGCTCCGCAGCACGAATGGCGTCGTCGTTGCCGGGAATCATGTAGTCCACATCCTGCGGCGAACAATTGGTGTCCACCACCGCGGCCACCGGAATGCCGAGTTTCCTAGCTTCGTTCAGCGCAATGCGCTCATGCTGCAGGTCGATGATAAAAACCGCATCCGGCAGGGAATCCATGTTGCGGATTCCGCCCAGGGAGCGCTGCAGCTTTTCCTGTTCGCGCTTCAGGCCAAGCACTTCCTTTTTGGTGAAGCGGGCGCGCACGGTATTCTCATCCAGCGCCTCAAGTTCCTCCAGCCGCGCTATCGACTTCTTGATGGTCTTGAGGTTGGTGAGCGTGCCGCCCAGCCACCGGTGGCTCACGTACGGCATGCCGCAGCGCGTGGCTTCGTTGCGTATCGCATGCCGCGCGGCGCGCTTGGTGCCCACGAACAGCACAGTGCCGCGCTGCGCCGCCACCGACCGCACAAAGTCGCAGGTTTTCCTGTAGAGCGGGACGGTTTGCTCTAAGTCGATAATATGAAGCTGGTTGCGCTCGCCATAGATGAAAGGGGCCATTTTCGGGTTCCAATGCCTCGCGCGGTGCCCGAAATGCACGCCCGCATCCAACATTTCACGCACGGTGATTTCCGTCAATCGTTTGCTCCTGTGAATCTGCAAGGCGCTCCGGTTAGCGAGCCGGCAACCGCAAGGACCGAACGCCCGCGCTTGCCGCTCCCCGAAGCGGACAAGCGATTTTATAACATTGGGCATTGGCGCTGCACGGCCCTCAAACAACCCTCAAGAAGCCGGGCCGGGGAACCTGCACGCTACCATTGACGCAAACACGAGCCCGCATCCCATGCAAGTGACCATCAAGTCCGTCGAGGAACAGGAGCGCATGCGCGTTGCAGGAAGGCTTGCGGCCGAAGTGCTGGACATGATCGAGGCGCATGTGCGCCCGGGAACAAGCACCGGCGAACTGGACCGGATCTGCCACGAGTACATCACCGAACAACAGCAGGCCGTGCCGGCGCCGCTGAATTACCGCGGATTTCCCCGCTCGATCTGCACTTCCCTCAACCATGTTGTATGCCACGGGATACCCGGCAAGCGCCGGCTGCGCGACGGAGACATGCTCAATATCGACATCACCGTGATCAAGGATGGCTTTCATGGCGACACCAGCCGGATATTTCACGTGGGCCGGCCGCGCATCAAGGCGCGGCGCCTGGCCAGTATCACCTTTGAGGCCATGTGGGCGGGAATACGCCAGGTCGCGCCTGGCAAGCGGCTGGGCGATGTGGGCCATGCCATACAGGCGCTGGCGGAATCGAAAGGCTTGAGCGTGGTGCGCGAATACTGCGGCCACGGCATCGGCCGCATGTTTCACGAGCCGCCCAACGTGCTGCACTATGGAAAACCCGGCGGCGGCATGATCCTGCGGGAAGGGATGACCATTACGGTGGAGCCCATGTTGAACGAAGGCAGGCCCGAAACACGGCTGCTGCCCGACGGATGGACGGTGGTGACGCGGGACCGGAAACTGTCGGCGCAATGGGAGCACACGGTGCTGGTAACCGCTAACGGCCACGAGGTTCTGACTCTGGGAGCGGGTCCGCCCGGGCCTTGAACGAAGGGCTTCCGCTTATTGCCTTGGTGAGCCACTTGATGAGGCCGGGCGGGTTATCCCTCCTCTCGCCGGAGCATCTGGGGCAGGACAGCCCCAGCCGAGCCCCAAGGATGGGTTCATGCGTCCCCGCCGGGAGAAGGAATAACCCGCCCGGCCTCATCAAGTGGCGGGTCAGGACCGCGGCTGAATCATGCCTTCGCGCAATGCCAGCCGCACAAAGGGCACTGTAAGCTGCTTGCT
>RKRP01000077.1 GCA_007571315.1 Gammaproteobacteria bacterium | reverse complement strand
TGGCATTGCTTACCATGAGGGTAGTTCAATGAGCAAGAACGCATGGGTCAGCGCCGGAAAGATTTCGGCCGCGGTCGCCGCGCTGGCGCTGCTGATCGGAGTGTTTTTCCAAGGGCAAGCCCAGCAGCGAAGCGACATGGCCGATGTCAGGGCGGAACTCCGCAGCGGTTTTGCGGAAGTCAACGACCGCTTCTCAGAAGTAAACGGGCGCCTCGGGCGCATTGAGAGCGACCTCTCGAACTTGCGCGAGCGAGTCGCAAGAATCGAGGGGAATCTGGCGCTGCCCGCGGACCAAACTTCTCAGGCGCGCTCAACGCCCTGAGCCCGCCGCATTCCCGGACTTCAGGTGGAAGCCCGGCGGGATTCACGGCATGCCGGCCGCAGGGTTACTGGTCCGGGTCGCGGCGCGTTTGCGCGCGGCCCAGCGCCACCGAAAGCGCGCACCACACGGCGGCGAACGGCGTTACCGAGGCGACCATCAGCGCCAGACTGCCCAGGCCTGCCAGGACAGCCTGAATGCCCGCGCCAGCCAAGTCGCCGCCGCGGTAGAGGAACACATCGATCAGCGGCTTGGCCTTGTAGCGCTCCGCAGGCGGCACGACGCTGAACAAGGTTTCGCGGGCCGGGCGTGAAATGGCGTAGCGGGTGGCGCGGTGCAAAGCCTGGAATACGGCCATAACGCCGTACAGCGGCCAGATGGCCAGAACCGCGAACCCGGCCAGCGTCACCAGCGGCAGTACGGCAAGCGTCCAGCCCACGCCCAACTTCCGGATAACGCGGGTGGTGATGAAAATCTGGGTAAGCAGCGTTGCTGTTTGAGTGAGCGCGTCGAAAAACGCGAAAGCGCCCACGCGCTGGCTGAAGGTGTCGGTTTCGTCCAGGATGATGTTGGCCTGGGTGAAATAAATCAACGTGTTGGAGATTGCCATGAACACGATAAACAGCGCGATGCCCAGCAGGTAGGGCGAAGCGCTTACCGAAGTAATGCCGTCGAAGAATCGTCCTCCAATGCGTTCTCCGGGGATTGCCGACGGAGCGGCGCCCGACTCGCCCAGGCGCGAGTGACTCGAGCGCACTGCCGCGCGCTCCAGCGCCAGCATCAACAGTACCGCCGCCACGAACAGGCCCGCGCCAGTGAGCATCAAACCCACCGGCAGGTACGCCGACTCGGTCAGTCCGCTGATGTAGTTGGTGGCCCAGCCGCTCACCAGCGCGCCCAGGGTCCCGCCTATGCCGATGAAGGCGAACATGCGCTTGCCCTGATCGACGTTGAAAATATCCACCATGAACGCCCAGAACAGGCTGTTGATGAACAGATTGATGGCGCTCAGCCACACGTAGAAGGTATAGCCCACCCCGCGCGATACCGAGGTCTCGGCATCGGTGCCGATCAGCCCGCCCCCGGATTGCGCGTCCGTGAACAGCAGCGCGGAAAATCCCAGCAGGCACACGACAACGAATCCGTAGCCCGCGGGAATGAATTTCCTCCGGTCCATCCTCGATACGGCGCCGCCAAACAGCAGCACCAGCGCCAGGGACGAGATGGACGTAACCACGAACAGCCAGCGCAACTCGTCCATGCCTCGCGCCACGCCCATAGCGTCGCGCACCGGCCGAAGAAAGAAATAACCGCTTAGCACGCAGAAATAGAACAGCGCCGCAAGCAGGGCCAAACGCAATTCACCGCGTCGGAAATTCAGAAGGCGCGCAGCCCAATCCGTCATATTCTTTCTCCCAAACCCATTTCGCGGAAGCCCCTCCGGCTCAGCCCGGCCCGTCTTGCGCGAAACCTTACCCGCAACAGCCTGAATGGCGAAACCGCCATGGCCGCCCGGGCGCCGGCAAAGGCCGTGATACTACCAGCGTTGCCGCCCCGGCGGATCAGCCGCGCAATTGCGGGAACAGCAGCACATCGCGAATGGCCGGCTGGTCGGTAAGGAACATGACCAGGCGGTCCACGCCAAGGCCGAGGCCGGCGGTGGGCGGCAGGCCGTACTCCAGCGCGGCAACGAAATCCTCGTCATAGCGCATGGCCTCGTCGTCGCCTTCCTCGCGCAGAGCCGCCTGTTCGCGGAAACGGCGCGCCTGGTCCTCGGCATCGTTCAACTCTGAAAAACCGTTCACCAGCTCGCGCCCGGCGATGTACAGCTCGTAGCGGTCGGTCACCTCCGGGTCGCCGTCGCTGGCGCGCGAAAGCGGAGAGATCTCAGCGGGGTGGCCGGTGATGAAAACCGGCCCCGCCAGCTTGTCTTCCACCGTGCGGTCGAACAACTCCGCCAACAACTTGCCCCAGCCGGCGTTCGCAGGCGGCTCGTTCTCGAAACCGAGGCGCTCCCGCCACTCAAGCAGGTGGCCGGGGTCGCGCAGCCGCGCGGCATCCATTCCGGGATTGCGCTCGGCCACCGCTTGCTCCATGCTCAGGCGCGGCCACTCTCCCGCCAGATCGTAGGTCTTGCCCTGGTAGGCCACTTTGGCGCCGCCAGGCAGCACCGCCTCCGCCGCGGCGCGGATCATCTCTTCAGTCAGCCGCATGAAGTCGTTGTAGTCCGCGTAAGCCTGATAAGCCTCCAGCATGGTGAACTCGGGGTTGTGCTGGGTGGAAAGGCCCTCGTTGCGGAAGCAGCGGTTGATCTCGAACACGCGCTCCATGCCGCCCACCACCAACCGCTTGAGATGCAGTTCCAGGGCCACGCGCAGGTACAGGCCGCGGTCCAGGGCGTGATGATGGGTAGCGAAAGGGCGGGCGGCGGCGCCGCCAGGTATAGGCTGCATGATCGGCGTTTCCACTTCCATAAAGCCCCGGCGGCCGAGAAACTCCCGCAGCGCCGAGGTGATGCGGGCGCGGCGCTCAAACACTTCGCGGGACTCGCGGTTGACGATCAGATCAACATAGCGGCGCCTGTAGCGTTGCTCGCGATCGGTCAGCCCGTGGAATTTCTCCGGCAGCGGGCGCAGGGCCTTGGTGAGCAGCGCGACCTCGCTCACCTCCACGCTCAACTCCCCGGCGCGCGTTCGCATCAGCGCGCCGCTTGCCCACACGATGTCCCCCAAATCCAGCGCCGCGGCATCCGAGTACGCCTCCTCGCCCATCACCGCCCGGCTCAGCATCAGCTGCAACCGCCCGGTGCTGTCCTGAATTTCGGCGAAACTCAGCCGCCCCATGCGCCGCTGCGACATCAGCCGCCCCGCCACGCGCACTTTCCGGCCAAGCTCCGATAGCGCTTCAGCATCCAGTTCGGCGCAATCGGCGCGCAAGGCCGCGGCCCTGGCGTTGGGCCGGTAGCGGTTGGGAAACGCCCAGCCCGCCGCGCGCAAGGCTTCAAGCTTGCGGCGGCGCTCGGCAATCAGGCGGTGTTCGGGCCGCGCGCCGGAAGAATCTTTATCGGTCGGCCCGGACATTCCCAGGATTGTACGGCGTGCAGCGCGCGGCGCGGGCGCAGTTCGCAAGCTTCCGCGCCAAACCCGCCCATCAGCGCGTAAACTGGCGCGCAGCGTCCGGCACCCTGGTTGGGCGATCCTGACCGAGTATCTGCCGCCCTTTGATGAGCGGGCCGGACGGGGCTGATTTACGCCGTTGGCCGTTGGCCGCTGGCTGTTGAGCCGGGGCCGCGGCGCATTGAGCAGCGGCAGCTGCAAGGACCCTTCCCGCGAGAGGCGCATATGACGAATGACTCCAACCTGAAATCCGGTTCTACAGGTTTCACACGCCGGTTCACGCTTCTGGCCGGCGTTGGGCTGGCCGCCGCAGGCACGTTTCAGAGAGTGGCAAGAAATACCGCGATGGCTCAAGACGCCTCCGCCTTCTACCCCCCGGTCACGCCGGGCATTGAGCCGCGCGGCGCCAGGGTTCAGCCCTATCCGGCGGCCTGTGTGCAATCCGGCGTTGTTCCCACATTTGATGCGTCGGGGAATTTTCTGCCCGATGCCCTCAACAAGAATGTCGAGGATATGTGCGGTCTGATCCGCCGCGGCGCCGACGAGCATGGCGCGCGCCTGATGTCCTTTCCGGAATTCGGACTGCAAATCCCCAGCGCGCCCATAACCGCGGCCCAATGGTGGCCGGGAACCCTCCGCGCCAACGGGCCGGAAATCGAGCGCATCGGCAAGGCCGCGCAGGATGCCAACGCTTATGTCGCCTTTAATCCCATTGAAGGCATCGACAGGTTTCCGGGCCGGTATTTTCTGGCGGGCATGATTGTGGGGCCCAGCGGCGATGTGATCCTCAACTACAGAAAACTGACGGGCCTCACCAGCAAGACCCGCCCCGGCGACCTCCTGTCCGCCTGGCTGGACCATTTTGGCGAAGACAGTTTGTTCCCCGTTGCCGATACCCCGGTCGGGCGGCTCGCTTGCGTGGTAGCCGGCGATATGAACTATCCGGAAATAGCGCGAGGCATGGTCTTGAAGGGCGCGGAAGTGATTCTGAGCCCCACGGCCTCCGCCACCTATCCCGCAGACCACCGCTTCGATTCGCCCGTGAACACCACCATGACGCGCCGGGTGCGCGCCTACGAGAACGTGGCGTATGTGCTTTTGTCCGATCTCGGCCCGGTGGGCATTGATCCTCAACCGCCCTTCCGCCGCCGCCAGCCCTCGCAGATCATCGACTTCAAGGGCAACAAACTGGCGGGCACACAATCCGGCGGTGTGGAGTATGCGGTGGCCTCCATCGATATTGATGCCCTGCGCCGCCAGCGCACGTCCCTGGGCGGCTCAAATCTGCTGACCCATTTGCAGATGCCTTTGCACCAGCGCACTTACAGCGCCACGGACTTCGCTCCCGTCAATACCCACCTTGGGGCGCCGCTGGTTTCCATGGATGAGCACAGCGCGGCGCAACGTGAAACGGTAAGCCGTCTTGTAGAGGAAGGAATCCTGGCCGCGCCCGGAATCGGGTGATCTGGGGGACGCCGGGAAAGCACAGTCTGCGGGTTTATCATCCGTTTCCAGCCAACAGGCTTTGGGTTGACCGTTCTCCCGTAATTCAAGCCGTTTTGGATGCGGGATTTCCTTGCATGTTGACTGCAGGGAGGTCTCCTGATGAAACGCAAGCGTTGGCGAGCCCAGCGACCATGTTCGGCCTCGCCGGTCCGCGGGCAATACGCCCCCTTTGGCGCACGCTAAAAAAGCCACTTGATAAAATGCACTTCCCGCATCCAAGGGGCTCGAATCCAGGGGAACGGTCAATTAGGACAGACGGGACCACCCCTTGCTAGTTTTAGATGCTTGTCAATGAACTCAACAACGAACACGCCCAGTGTGGAAGTGGAGAACTATTCCTGCTCGCCACGAACCGCACGACGTAACACGCCCTTAACAAAATCTGGAAGTTCCTCACCGGCGTTTTCTGAGCCACGTGCGATTCGATCATAGTCGGATACTTCCTCGTCTGACCAAGTCAAATCCAGGCGGCGAATTACAACCAACGCCATATGAGAATAATCAGAAGGGTCTCCCCAATAGCAAGTCTTACAAATCTCGGGTGCGCGCATTCCGGTCCAGTTCTCACATTGCTCGCAGGACCACGATTTTGCTCGATTGCAAGAGCCGCATAGAAGCATGAAGTTAGTCGCCCGCATTTTGCCAGTTGATTCCCCTTTGATCTGATAGGGGACACGGTGGTCAACCTGCAAATACCGACCATCCAGACGAGTTAAGCAAATTTGGCACCGTGAACCTTCACGCTCCATAAGCTCGTTTTTGAGTTGCTTGGGCAAAGTCCTGCGCCCACCCATAAGCCAGTCGCGCGCTTCTTCTGGATCACCGAACCTGTATGCTCCAATCTTTCTCCCGCGAGAATCCTTAACGCGAAACGTTTCAAGAGGAATGCCTGATTCTCTGACATCGCGAGCCGCTCGCGGAGGATGGTCATAGCCATACTTTTCCTTAAGTTCCTCCGTGGTGACGTAGCCATGCTCCAGAATGTGATCAATAACAGTTCGCGGGCGCTTCGCCGTAACGCTTAGCAGTATCTCAATGAAAAACTGAGGAAGTTGCGTTTTGTCTGCTTGGACCATGCCCTACCAGTTCACAACAATGCCGCTTGCATAACATCTGAGCTGGCGCTCAAATCCGCCTTTGAACATAGGGCCGGAGATAAATACAGAGACTCAAACGTAACTTCGCTTCGACCTAGAAGCGTGGATTGAGCGGATCGGCCCACACGTATTTCTACTTGCTTCAAACATAAGGACTCAGGTAGTAACTGGCCATAACTTCGTGACCCAGTGCGTCCATCGTATGAAACCGCAAACATAACGTTGCGCTTGTTTAGCTCATGCAGTTCATTGCAAAACTCATGATGGTCAATCTTTGGAAGATAGCGGTTATCGCGTCCGTTGCAGACACCTTGATAGGGGGGGTCCATATAAACAATATCGTCATCCGTACAGTCAGCAAGAACCCTCTTGTAGTCCCAGGAAGTAAGCTCAGCTTTGTCCTTCAGCAAGGCTGAAGCAAAAAATATCCGGCGACGCATTTCGTTTGGCATTGCGCCGCGGCGCCTGTTATCCGGCGTGTTGTTGAACTCTCCGCGGGCGTTATACCGAACAGCAGCCTTAACACAACGGGCAAGCAAGTACAAGAAATCGCTGGGCTGGCCATCCAAGTTAAAGCGATCGCGAATCTCATCAAAATACTGGCGCTCGCGGCCCAGCTGATTATTCCAAAGTTGTGCGTACCCAGCCGCAAGTGAATCAGGCTTAAAAATGATCTCCCGCCACAAATTGATCAGCGCCCGGTGCGCATCGTTAAGCCAGAAACGAACCCAAGGAGCACGAACCGCAACCGCTATTGATAAAGCAGCGGAACCCGCAAATGGCTCCACAAGGCGAGACTCAATCCGCGGCAAATGCCGCAAAATAGCTGGAGCAATCTGGCGCTTGCTTCCCTGGTATGGAATCGGTTGCGGGACGCTATATTGGTTCATAGCAGCGCTGGTCCTAATCGCCAATTCACCCGATCGTCATCGTTACTTCGTAGTTATGCAGCCAGATTAGCGATCATCGAGCGCCGACCGACCGCGCGAAGCGCGTTCTCAATCTGGGCAATGCTGGAAACATGCCCGGGACTCAACAGCTTGCGAACTTCGCCTTCGCTGGTCCTCAAACGCCGGGCAAGCGCCGCTTTGGTGAGCCCATCACGGCGCATCGCGCTGTACAAAGCCAGCTTCGCCGCGATAACGGCCGGGACGGCAACAAGTCTCTGCTCTTTTGTTCCAGCGCCGGGCGTGGGGAGTTCCTCGCCGCCGCGAATGTAAGCGCCCAGCGCGGTCACCAGCGCGTCCTCCGCCATCGCCAAAGCATCGTCGCGGTCATCC
>RKRP01000070.1 GCA_007571315.1 Gammaproteobacteria bacterium | reverse complement strand
ATCCCAGCCGCGCATTGAACAGATTGAAGGAGTCCTGGTATCGATTGGTGCCGGCGGCCGGGCGGAGTTGCGTCCAGGAACTGCCCTTGTGACTGCCCTCAACACGGAAAAAGGCATCCCAGCCAGCAATGGGCGGCTGGAAATTGTATTGCGCCGCGAAACTGGCGGTGAGCTCGGGCATCCTGGGAATCGTGTCGCCAGCCAGGCCAGGCGCGCGCACGGATTCCGAAACCTGATCTTCGGTCAGCTCGCGCTTGCCCAGCCAAGTCAGCGCCGCGGTCAGGTCGAAGCTTCCAAAACGGCCGAGCAATTCGGTCTCCGCCCCGGTCACTTCCGCTTCGCCGGCGTTGCCGATGAAATTGAACGCGCCCGTGGGATCCTGCGCCGCCACCTGCAAATTCTCCCAGGTCATGAAGAAAGCTGCGTTGTTCCATTGCACGGCGCCCCCCAGCCACTGCGATTTCACGCCAATCTCGTAGCTCGCAACCTTGTCCGCTTCGAACAGCGGCGGCACGCCGGCCTGCGCCGAAGCTGGATTGTTGATGATGCCCGGATTGTTGGTGCCGCCCAGGCGGTATCCTTCGGCGCGGGTTCCGTAAATGGTCAGCGCCTCATTCGGCTGCCAGCGCAACACCACCTTGGTGGTGATTTCATCGTCGTCGATCTTCAGTTCGTCGGTGCGGCCATCCGGCGGGTTCGGCGCAAAGGCCGCGAAGTTGAAGACCGTATCGCCAATCTCGAAAACCTCCACCCTGAACCAGCGAATGCCAACACCCAGTTCCCACTGATCGTTCAACTGGTAGCTGGCATCCGCGAACACCGCGTTTTCGGTGATGTCCTTGTTGGCGAAGCGCGCGAATACGCAGGGATGGCAGCCCGGTATCCCGGCGCCAGGCGCGCTGGTGGGCGGAATGGTGTACGGGGTGCCGGGGTCAAAGGTCAGCCCGCTCGAGTTGATTACCGGAACAAAACTCTGGAAGTCGCTGTTGCGTTCGCGCCAGAACACCCCGCCCACCCATTGCAGAGCGCTGTCTCCCGCGGAGGTCAGGCGCACTTCAAAGTGGTTCTGATCCAGGCTCTGACGCTGGTCCGTCAGCGCATAAATGAGGTCCGCGCGCTCGGTGAAAAAGTTGAAGTCCGGCGAGCTGTTGTTCTGGTACAGGAACGTGATGATCCATGTGGAGTCGAACTTGAACTCGAAGTCGCGCTCGTAGCGCGAGGCGGTGGCCGTAAGCGTGGCGAAACCGAGGTCCAGATCGCCCGTCAGGCTGAAGATGTTCTGTTCATCCGGCTTGAACGTTTGCGCGTAGTCTCCCACCAAGAACTCGCCAGTGTGGAAGTGCGTAAATCCGGCCACCCGGTCCAGGTCGCCGTTGTCGCTCACGCCCCGCTCATTGTAGGTGTCGTAGGGATGATAGCGGTTGTCGCCCGCCAGGTAGCGGTCCTGCCACCAGTATTGCGCGTTCAGCGCAAGCGTCTCGCTGGGCTGCCACAGGAAATTGGCCCGCAAACCGCGCGTATCGACGTAATTGAAGTCCGTGAGGTTCAGGCAGGCCAGTTCCACGCCCTGGTCGCGCGGGTCCTCGGCCGGATCGACGGGACGGCAGCGGTTGTTCTCCAGCCAGCCGGCATCCTCCACGTTGTAAGCCACCAGCCTCATTCCGAGCGTGCCGGAAAGCGGCAGGTTGACCACGCCGTGGCCGCTCCAGTTGTAGTCGTTGGAGTGCGCCGTCTGCCCAATCTGTCCCCCAACGGTGGCGCTGAAGGCTTCCAGATCAGGCTTGGCCGTTATGAAGCGCATGGTGCCGCTTTGCGAGTTGGCCCCGAAGGTGGTTCCCTGCGGGCCGCGCAACGCCTCGATTCGCTGCATGTCGAACAGCTTCAGATCCGTGGTCTGCGAACCGCTGTCGGAACTCGAGCTCTGAATGCCGGGAAGCGGAACCTCGTCGTAGTACACCGCCACCTGCTGCTGTCCGGCGGACTGGATTCCGCGAATGACATAGCGGCGCTGCCCTGGGCCGGCATCCAGGAAGCTCAGCCCCGGCACTTGGTAGGCGAAGTCCTCGAAGTCCAGCACCTGCATGTCCCGGAGCGTATCTTCGGTGATTGCCGTCACCGTTACCGGCACGTCCTGCAGGCGCTCCGCGCCCAGCTTGCGGGCGGTAACCACGATTTCTTCCACGGCGCCCGAATCGCTCTGGGCGAAGGCGTGCATGCCGGCAAGCATCAACGCCGCGGCTCCCAGTAAAGCAAAGTGAAGCCTCATGGCGGTGTCCTCCTCAAGATGGGCGCTTGATTCTAGCACGCAGCCGCACGGCCAACCTCCTCTGAAAACATGCCGGAACATGCAGAAAATAGCCGAAGCGCAGCGTTCCGGCCGCCTTCCTCTCAGGCCCCTCAGGCCGCGAGGGTTTCGATCACGTCGCCCTTGCGCTGCAGAACGGTCACGCCCTGCGCCAGGGCCGCCTCCTTGAGATCGTCATGAATATGAAAAGCGGCCAGCGCAAAACGCTGGCGGCGACCCGAGTGCTCGGGAAACAAACGACGGAAGTTCGGCGCCTTCTTAGTCAGCAAGCGCTCCAGATCGCTCGCGTGCGCCTTGTACTTCACTTCCACCACAAACACCTCCTGGCCATTGACCAAAATCAGGTCGAACTCGTCTTCCACACCGGCACGGCTGCGCGTGACATTCTTGTCCATGAAGTCGAAACGCATCCCTGCCAAAACCGGGTGAGCCTTGAGACTGTTGTGGTAGAACTCCTCAGCCGCCGCGCCCTGGCTGTTGCCCACGCCGCCATACATCTCCGCCAAACGGTCCAGCTTCGCTTCGGTCTTCGCCTGCTGGACGGCGTTCTCCGCCAACTGGGCGTCAATCCTGTCCTGCCGGGCATCGGCCTCCGCCCGCCGAGCGGCATTCTCCGCAAGCTGGGCATCGGCGCAGTCCTGCGCGACGGCCAGGCCAGCAACCAGCGCTTTCAATTCTTCATCGGTCATGGCGGAAACCTGTTGCCTTTCCGGGTGTCTCCGCGGGCCAGTATATCCTTTCGGAAAGAGTCTTTTCCAATGCGGAAATGCGCATGAATCGGGAGGTTTTCTGAGTGGTCAGGCGCAGAAGACATTGCCGAGGCATTGCGAGGCGCGCGGGCATCGTAGTCCAAAACCGGCTGAAAACCCTGCTACACTGGGTTTCCGACCTTGAGGAGGCGCCCATGGGACGCTGCGTTCGCTCGATTCTCGCTGTAGCGGCTGGTCTTCTCGGCGGCGCGCTGCCGCTTTTCGCCGCCGATTACAACCGCCCCCCGGATTACCGGAGTTTTCCTGGCTACACGGTCATCCACGCCGGCACGCTGCTGGCCGTGCCTGGAAAAGCGCCTGCCAGTGAGCAAACCGTGGTTGTTCGGGATGGCCGCGTGGTTGCGGTGGAGGACGGCTGGACGGAACCCCCGGCAGATGGGCCCTCGCGGGTGCTGGATTTGAAGGGCTACTTTGTGATGCCCGGCTTCATCGATCTGCATGTGCATCTGTTGTCGCAGTCGGGCAGCAGCCGCAAGGTCGATTTCGTATCGCATTCGGACTCGTATTTCGCGCTTCAGGGTTCGCAATACGCGCGCTGGACGCTGGAGGCGGGATTCACCACGGCCCGGGATCTCGGCGCCCGAGGCGAAGCGATCTTCGCCTTGCGCGATGCGGTCCGCGACGGGCTGGTGGCGGGCCCCAGGATTCTGGCCGCCGGCGAGCCCATCACGCCCAGCGGCGGGCATGGCGATATTCATGGCTACCGCGCCGAAGTGCTGCTTGCACTGCCCGCCTCGGGCACCTGCGACGGGCCGGACGACTGCCGGCGGGCGGTGCGCCAGATGGTCAAGCGCGGCGCCGATGTCATAAAGGTTACGGCCACCGGCGGCGTCCTGAGTGAAACCGCCACCGGCACCGGCCAGCAATTCACCCAAAACGAACTCAACGCTATCGCGGAAACCGCGCACGCCCTCGGACGCAAGGTCACCGCCCATGCGCACGCCAAAGAAGGCATAGAGGCCGCCTTGAGGGCCGGTTTCGATTCCATCGAGCACGCCATGTGGGCCGACGAGAGCACGATGGAGCTGTTCCTGGAAAAAGACGCCTGGATGGTGCCCACGGTCTATCCGATCACCGCGGTGGGCGACACTCCCGAAAAAATGAAGGCCGGCCCCTTTGGCGACCTGCCCCCGCCTGTCATGGCGAAACTTCTGGAACTCGGCCGCCAGCCCAAGGACATGGTGGCGCTGGCCCACCGCATGGGCGTAAAGATCGCGCTGGGCACCGATTCGGCCGTATCGCCGCACGGCGAGAACGCCAACGAGTTCATCGAATACGTCAACGCGGGCATGACGCCCATGGAGGCCCTGATGACGGGCACGGTCCATGCCGCGGAAGCGGGAGGCATTGCCGATCTCGCCGGCTCTCTGGAGCCCGGCAAGGCCGCGGACCTCGTTGCCCTCGCCGCCAATCCGCTACAAGACATAGAAGCAGTGCTGGATGTGCGCCTGGTAATGCGCGACGGCATCGTTTTCAAGCGCCCGGAGGAATGAGCATGACCCTTCGATCCGCGTTGCGCAGCGCAGCGCTGCTGATTGCGTTTGCCGTGTTCCCGCCTCTCAAAGCGCAGAACCTGCTGATCGAAAACGTTTCGCTGCTTGACGGCGCCGGAGGACCCGCCGTTGCCGGAATGTGGGTGGCGGTGGAGGACGGGCGCATCAGCGCTGTGGACAACGCGCCTCTCGAAGCGCCGGACGGCGCCGCAATCCTGAGTGGCGAAGGCCGCTATCTGATGCCCGGCATGGTCGATATGCACATCCACTTGCGCGGCGGCGCGCGCGCGGCGCCGGAAGGCTTGCAGGAGCCGCCATCCCCCAACTTCGATGAGGGGCTTCAGGCGCTGCATGGCTATCTCTACAGCGGCATCACCATGCTCTACGACGCGGGCAACGATCCTGATTTCATTCTCAAGCTGCGAGAGCAGGAACGCGCCGGAGAAATTGAAAGTCCGCGCATTTTCGCCACCGGCGGCATCGTGACCTACCCTGGCAGCCACGGCAGTTCCGCAGGCGCCACGCTGGTGGATGACTGGCCGGAAGCCAAACCGCTGCTGGACGCGCACATCGCCCGCAAGCCTGATGTGCTCAAGCTCACCTACGAGGAACGCGGATGGGGCTCCCGGCCGACCATTCCGCGGCTGCCGGCAGACCTGATGCAACTCATTGTGGAGCACTACAATGACCGCGGCATCCGCACCACCGTGCATACCTCCAGCGAGCTGCGCGCCCGCCAGGCCATATTCGCAGGCATCGACACGCTGGCGCACCCCGTCATACAGGGTCCGATTACCGAGGAATTCGCCCGCCTTATGGGCGCCAAGCGCATTCCCATGGTTACCACGCTCACCATAGGCGAGAACTACTCGCGGCTGGTCGAACAGCCCGAATACCTGGATCAGCCGCTTTATCAGGCCACGATCGATCCTGGCGAAATCGACAAGCTCAAAACCGGGACCCGAGCGGAATACGAGGCGCGGCCCTGGACTTGGTGGATGAAAGTGATGACCGGAATCGCTCAGGAAAACGTGCGGATGATCCACGATGCCGGCGGCATCCTGGTGGCCGGATCGGATCAGACCTCCGGCCCTGCGGCGCACCGCGAACTGGAACTGCTGCAGGATGCGGGCATTGCTCCTGCCGACATCATCCGCATCGCCACGCTTAACGGCGCGGTTTTCCTGGGGCTGGAAAACGAGTTCGGATCAATCGAACCCGGGAAGCGCGCCGACATGGTGCTGCTCGACGCCAACCCTGCTGAGGACATCAACAACGCTAAAGCCATTGTGGAAGTCATCAAGGGCGGCCGCATTATCGACCGCTCCAGACTGAATCTTCCGGTCAACCGCTGACCGCGGCCACTACGGGCTATGCGCGGCGAAGAAAGCGCGCATGCGGCCCATCGCCAATTCCAGGCGCTCGTAGGGCTCGGCGCCGAAACACACGCGCAGATGCCCTGCCCCCTCCGGTCCGTAGAAGGACCCTTCCTCCACGCACACGCGGGTTTCCTTTAGCAACGCCCGCGCCAGAGCGCGGTCGTCCCAGCCGGTGCCGGAAATATCCGGAAAGGCGTAGATGCTGCCCTCCGGCGCCGGACAGCGCACGCCCGGCATCGCGTTCATGCGCTCCACCACCAAATCCCGCCGCCGGCAGTCCTCGCGGACCATCTCCGCCACCGCCTCCTGGGAGCCGGACACGGCCGCCCGCCCGCCTTCCTGGATAAACACGTTCACGTGCGCGATGTCATTTTTGGAAATCTTCAGCATCGCGTCGATGAATGGCCGGGGCGCCGCGGCATAGCCCATCCGCCAGCCGTCCATGGCGTACGCCTTGGTGAACGCAAAGTGGGTAATCGTGCGCTCCCACATGCCCGGAAGCGAAGCAATGCTGATGTGCCGGGCGCCATCGAACACGATCTGCTCATAAACCTCGTCGGACATCACCAGCAAATCGTGTTCGATGGCGATATCCGCCAATTCCTTCAGTTCCTGATCGCTGTAAACGCGGCCGGTGGGATTGGCCGGGTTCACCAGGACGATCATGCGCGTTCGAGGGCTCAGGCGTTCGCGGATCGCCCCTGCATCCACTGCGAAATTGCGCGAACGGTCCAAAGGGACTGTAACAACCACGCCGCCCGCCAGCTCGATCTTGTTGATGTGCTGCGGGTAGTGCGGTGAAAGCAGCATGACCTCGTCGCCCGGGTCCAGCGCGGCCATGCAGGTGATGTACGCGCCGTGCGTCAGTCCGCTGGTCACCAGGATTTCGTTCGGAGCCGCCTTGATGCCGTTGCGGGAGGCCAGCTTGTCCGTCAGCGCCCGGCGGAACGGCTCATTGCCTAGGAAATCCCCGTAGTGCACCATCCCGCTATCCAGCGCGGCCTTGCAGGCCTCCTTGATATGCTTGGGCGTATCGAAACTGGGCATGCCCACTTCAAGGTGGATTACGTCGATGCCCTGCGCCATAAGCGGCAGGGCTTCTTCATACATGCCAAAGCTCTTCTCTGAACTCTGCGTTATCCGGTCAGCAGGCCATTTCATAAGCGTTTCTGCTCGTATCTTGCCTTAAAGCCGGGAATTATGCGCGCGGGCGCAGCGGCGACCGTCAACGGTCCCGGAAAACGGACGGCGCCCGCTCCACGAACGGTTCCCGCCAGCCGGGAAAGCGGTCGCGGAATATGTGGTTGCGGCCGTAGTGCCTGTCGAGCAGTATCGCCTTGGCCGAGCCGCCGTTCCACAGATCGTATTCGGGCGCCGAATAGCGGGCAAAGAATTCCGTCAGCCGACGGTCCAGGCTTTCAACCACCGCCGAGTGCGCGGG
>RKRP01000168.1 GCA_007571315.1 Gammaproteobacteria bacterium | reverse complement strand
GCACGAAATCCACGATCAGCTCGGGATTCTGAAGCGTCTCACGAAGTGGGCCGAGCGGATAGCTAGCGGCGCGGAGGCACCCGCCCGCGTGGCCGAAGCCTTCCGGCAGCTCCATACCGGGGCGGCGCTTCCGGTAGCGCTGGAAATGCCGCCGGACGTGATGGAAGGCCAAAGCGAGGTTGCGCTGCTCGACCCGGCCTCGTCCTATCCAGCCGCGGAGGCGGACCCGGATGCGCTCAAACAGGCGGCCCGCATCCTCGGAAAGGCCAGAAACCCAATCATCATCGCCGGCGCTGGCGCACTGGACGCGCCGGCGGAGTTGTTGCGCGTTGCGGAGATGCTTCAGGCGCCGGCGGCCGCCCAATTCAATGCCAAAGGGGTCATTGACGAACGCCATTACCTGGGAATCAACCTGCCTGCCGCGCACGCGCTATGGGCAGAAGCGGACGCGGTGCTGGCAGTGGGCACCCGTTTCAGCGAACCCGAACTGGAATGGGGTTTGGACGAGCGCCTGCCGGTGGTGCGGCTGGATGCGGACGAGTCCGCGTTCCGTCGCGGGCGGGCGCCCAGCGTAGCCTTGCGCGCCGATGCAAGCGCCGGGCTAAGCGGACTGGCCGAGGCGCTTGAGGGCATCAACCGCAAGCGCGAGCCGCGCAAGCAGGAACTGCTGCGGCTGAAAAACCGTTTCAACAAGGAGTTCAGCTGCAACAACGCGCCGCAGTGGGCGGTGCTCGAGGTCGTGCGCGAGGAACTGCCGGAGGACGGCTTCCTGGTGGACGAGGTCACGCAAATGGCCTACAGCTCGTGGTTCGCGTTTCCATCCTACCGGGCGCGGCACTATGTGAGCAGCAACTACCAGGGCAACCTGGGATACGGCTATCCCACTGCGCTGGGCGTGCAAGCGGCGCATCGTAACCGGAAAGTGATCGCTTTTGCAGGCGATGGGGGCTTCCTCTACGCCGGAGCGGAAATGGCCACGGCCGTTCGCCACGGACTTAACGTGGTTGTCATCGTGTTCAACAACGATGCCTACGGCAATGTCCGCCGCGACCAGGCGCAACGCTACTCGGGGCGGGTGTTCGCCTCCGAGTTGACCAATCCCGATTTCGGAGCCATGGCCGAGTCTTTCGGCCTGGGGGCCTGGCGCGTCCGCGCGCCCGAAGAATTGCGCGTTGCCCTGCGCGAAGCGCTCAAGGCTGAAGCGCCGGGGCTGATCGAAATGCCGGTCAGCGAAATGCCCAGCCCATGGCCCTATATCCTGCTGCCGCGGGCGAGATAGTCCTCCAGCCGCGTGGCGTCCAGGCCCGGCACTTTTTTGGAAACGAACTCCGCTTCCCGCCCGAAAGGCCGGGTAGCGTCCAGCCCTACCCGCCCGGCGAAATCGTCCTCCTTGTCGCGGTAGAACCCGGCCCTGCCAGCAACGACCCGCGTGCGCGCATCCACCCGGCCGCGGGTGATGAAGGCGTGAATCACCGCGTTCATGTCATGCAGGTTCACATCTTCCTCCACCACGCAGCAAAGCTGGTTGTAGTCGGCGTGACTGTCGAACACCACATCCATAACGTCCCGGGCGTGACTGGCGTATTGCGGGCGGATCTGCACGGTGGTGTTCATAAAGGCCGGAGCGCAGGACACATCCACGATGCCGGGCAGGCGGCGGCTCAGGTCGCGGTAAACGCGCGCCGCGTTGACCGCTTCGAGCAGGGCGAGGTCCTCGCGGGAGCCGCACAGCAGGCTGTGGAAGATGGCATCGCGCCGATACGCAACGCCGTCCACCTCCATGACATGATTCAGGCCTTCCGGCACGTAATACCCCAGAACTTCCCCGAACGGCCCTTCGGGACGCCGCTCTCCAGGAAGGATCCGGCCCTCCACGACGACTTCGGCGGCAACCGGAACCGGAAGCATAGTGTGACGGCTGGGGTACGCCTCCACCGGCTTGCCGGCCAACTCGGCAGCCAGGGCGTATTCGTTCACTCCGGGCGGCAGATGGGTGCCGGCGGCCAGGAACACCGGCGCCGGAACACCGATCAGCAAGGCGACCGGCAACTCCCGACCGGCCTGCTCGGCGCGCCGCTGGTAGTCCGCCAGATCATGGCTGTCTCCCAGCCGCAGCCTGAGTTCTCCGGGGCCAACGTACATGGCGCGATGGAAGGACAGGTTGGGCGCGCCGGTATCCGGATCAAGCGCCAGCGCGATGGCCGCAGTGAAATAGGGCCCGGCATCGTGCTCGTGGTAGGTAATCAGCGGCAGATCCGAAAGCGCGCCCTGGCGCAAATCCTCAGGCGCGCGAACCGCGGTTTGCGGGGAGTCAACACGGGCTTCGGCCGCGTCCAGCACCTTCGCGTAGGCCGCGGCGAAAGGCTCGTCCGCGCCGCCCACGATTTCCCGCAACCGGGCGCCGTCAGCGAAAAGATTGGTCGCCACCCGAAGCCGGGAGCCGCGCACGTTCTCGAAAAGCACAGGCCGGTTGCCCGCTTCCTGGGCGCGCTGGGTAACCGCGGCCAGTTCGAAGCGCGGGTCCACCTCGCGCGAAACGGCAAGCAATTCGCCCGCTTCAGCCAGCTTGTCCAGCCATGCTCTCACGATGCGAACCCGGGGCGATCCTTCCAGCGGGGCAAAAAACCGGTAAGGACCGCCGCCAGCGCGCAGCAGCCCCCGCCCGCGGCCAGCATCAGGCTGTAGGAGCCGTAACGGTCGTAGGCTTCCCCGTAGGCCCATGGCCCCAGCGCCGTGCCGGCCAGAAAAGCGCTGAACAGCAGTCCGTAAATCACGGCAAAGGATCGCAGTCCAAAGTAGCGTCCAGCCAGATAGGCCAACAGATCAATCTCCGCGCCCATGCTCAGCCCCAGCAGCAGCGCCGCGGGGATGGCGAAACCGGCCGCGTTTCCAGAGGCCAGCACGAACATTCCGGCGGCGGAAAGCAGAAACACCGCAAGAGCCACGCGCGGGGCGAAGATGCGGTCGATGAGAAAGCCGATCGCAACCCGCGAAACCATTACCGCGATTCCAACCATGCCGACGATCCAACCGGCCTGTTCTCCCGGCAAACCGAACTCGCTAAGCATGGGCTTGAAGTGCGCCAGCATTCCGTAGAGGCTGAAAGAGAGCAGGGCGAAAACCGCCACCAGCATCCAGAACACGCGCCGGCCCATGGCCTCTCTCCAGTCGTCGCCGATGCTATCCGCGGCCGCACCCGCAGCGGCCGCGCCGGACGGCGCTTCCGGCCCGCGGGGATCCTTGAGGAACAGGCTCACCAGCGGCGTGGCCACAAAAATGATGATCGCGCCCAGGGCCAGAAAACTGTAGCGCCAGCCGTGCGCATCGTTGATATAGCGCACCATGGGCGGCACATAGGCGTATCCCAGCCCGGCGCCCGCCATGGCCAGGCCGATAGCCAGGCCGCGGCGGCGGTCGAACCAGGACGACACCGTGCGCATGTAGGGCGGACTGTTGGCGCCTGCGCCGAATATGCCGATCAGGATGTAGATGAGCACCAGCGTCCACAGCGAATCCAGCCGCCAGCCCAGCAGGCACAGCGCCAGTCCCAAAAACAGCATGGATGGCGCCAGCACGCGGCGCGAACCGTGCGCGTCCACCAGGCGGCCGATAAACGGCAGGGTAATTGCCAGGCACAGCGTGAACAGGGCAAGCGCAAGGCTCATGTCGCCGCGCGCCCAGCCGAACTCCTGCTCCAGTGGCTCGATGAACAGGCTGAATGCGCCGAAGGCGAACTGTCCGGGACTGGTGGACAACCCCAGCGCGGCCACGGCCACGATCCACCAGCGGCGCGGAGACTTAACCGCCACGGCAGCCTTGGCGCGGCCCAATAAAAAGCGCTGTCCAATTCCGCATGGCCATGGCGGGGAATACTATATTGCCCTGTCAAGCGGATAATTGCGCGAAGTTGTCTGTTTGGCACGGCAATTATGCGCACAGGCGTTATTCTTTCGCGCTATGTTTGCAGGTCTGGCGCATGAGCGATCGGTGGACGGGCGGGTGTACACCAGCCCGGAAGTTTTCTCTGCCGAGCGAGAAAGGATTTTCGCGCGCTGCTGGAGTTATCTGGGTCACTTGAGCGAGATTCCCGCTGCCGGCGATTTTCAGCGCGCAACGGTGGCGGGCAGGCCGCTGATCTTCATACGCCACAACGACGGCCAACCGCGCGCGCTGCTGAACCGTTGCGCGCATCGCGGGGCGGAAATCGCTGGACAAACATGCGGGAATGCCCAGCGCCTTCGCTGTCCGTATCACGGCTGGACCTACGCCACCGACGGAGCGCTCACGCAAATCCCGCGGCCGGCAGGGTATTCCGGCGCGGATTCGCCCAAAACCGGTGACCCATCCTGGGCCTTGCCGTCCTATCCGGTCGAAAGTTACCGCGATTTCGCTTTCGTGCGACTACAATGCGACCGCTCGGCGGCGCCGCTGGAGGAGTTTCTGGGGGAGGCGCGCGAAGCGCTGGACCTGATGGTGGAGCGGTCGCCGGCCGGCAAGCTGAGCGTGGCGGGCGGGCGCCTGGCGATAGTGCTGCGCTGCAACTGGAAGGTCTATCTGGAGAACCTGCATGATGGAATGCATCCCCCGCAGGTTCATGCCTCATCCATCGGCGCGGCGCGCAACGCCAGTCGCAACGGCAAGCCGCCGCTTGAAGCATCGTGGGTGGCGTCGAACGGCCAGCCCCTGTCCGCTTTCGGCCAGCTTGCGGTGCGCTGTCATCCCGGCGGGCACAGCGACATGAGCGGCTTTCGCAACGAGGCGGGTGGCGAAGATTCAGGCTACCGCGCGGCGCTGGACGCGGCCTGGGGAGCGCGGCGAGCAGAGCAAGCCTTGACCCGCAATCTGCACAACGCCTGCTTCTACCCTACCGCGTCGGCCCATCCGCAATACATGCAGATGCGGCGCCTCACGCCGCTGGCCGCGGACCGCACGCTGGTGGAGAGTTGGACCTTGCGCGCCCATGGCGCGCCGGAATCGCACTTCCTGCGCAATATCCGTTACGCCAACACCATTCATTCGCCCTCATCGCTGGTCAAGCCCGACGATGCCGAGGCCTATCGGCGCGTCCAGCAAGGGCTTGCGGGGGTTTCCGGCCACGTCAGCCAGCATCGCGCGGACCCCGGGGAGGCGCCGGGCAGCGCTGGCACAGCGCTCAGTGAGGAATACGTTCGCGCCCAGTACCGCGCCTGGCGGGACTACATGGGGACACGCCGATGATCGTGCTCGACCGCAAGGCGCGGGTTTCCGCGGCGCAGCTGGAGGCGGCCGAGCAACTGCTTTACCGCGAATGCGAGCTGCTGAATACCGCCCGCTACGACGATTGGCTGGCGCTGTTCTCGCTGGACTGCCGGTACTTCGCCCCGCTGATTCCTGGACAGGAAGATGTGGAGTCGCACTCTTCCCTGTTTCTCGAGAACCGGGAACTCATGCGCATGCGCATTCGCCGCGTCACCCACGAGGCGGCGCACTCGCTGGCCGGCGGAGTGCGCGCGAGCCGAACCGTGGGCCCGGCCGCGCTGCGGGCAGTGGACTCGCAAAGAGGCGACTGGACTGTAGAGCGCCGCTTCCATATGACCGAGCGCCAGGGCGGGCGGATGCGCCATTTCGCCGGTCTTTTCACCTACCGGCTGCGCTTCCGCGAGCGCTTTATGATTCGCGAGAAAAGGGTGGACCTGATCGACTGCGATGCCCCTCACGAACCCCTGGAGATATTCCTGTAGCGAACACGGTCAAGGGCAAAGGCATGAAGATGAAGGCGGGATTGATGATTTTCGCGGCGCTGGCGCTGCTCGGCGCCTGCGCCCGGAATCCCTCCGCTGCGCAAGCGCAGCCGAACATCATATTCGTGCTGACCGACGACCAGAGATATGACGCGCTAGGGTTCCTGAACAGCGATATCGACACGCCCAATATCGACCAGCTGGCCAGCGAGGGGGTTTATTTCCCAAACGCGTTCGTAACCACATCGCTGTGCTCGCCAAGCCGGGCATCCATCCTCACGGGGCTGTACGCGCACGCGCACGGCGTGGTTGACAATCTTCGCCGCGGTCTGGCGCCCGGCACGGTCTTCTTCCCGCAGGATCTGCAGGCGGCCGGCTACCAGACAGCCTTTGTCGGCAAATGGCACATGGGCCTGCACGGCGACGAGAAGCAGCCCGGCTTCGACCACTGGGTCAGCTTTGCCGGCCAGGGAAACTACTTTCCGGTTGACGGCAGCACCATCAACGTAAACGGCGACCGTGTGCCGCAACGGGGCTATATCACGGATGAACTGACCGAATACGCGCTGGCTTGGCTAAGCGAGAGGGAAAGCGCAAGGCCGTTTTTCCTGTATCTTTCACACAAGGCCGTTCACGCAAATTTCACGCCTGCCGAGCGGCACCGGAGCTTGTATTCGGATGTGGCGTTTGAACTGCCCCCAAGCGCGGCCGACACGCCCGAGAACTACGCAGGCAAGCCCATGTGGGTGCGAAATCAGCGCAACAGTTGGCACGGAGTGGATTTCGCCTATCACAGCAACCTGGATGTGCGCAGCTACAAACGCGACTATTACCGGGCGCTGGCGGCAGTGGATGACAGCGTAGGGAGGTTGCTGGAATGGATCAGCGAACAGGGCATAGTGGAAGACACCGTCGTAGTGTTCATGGGAGACAACGGATTCATGTTTGGCGAACACGGGCTGATCGACAAGCGCAACGCCTATGAAGAATCCATGCGCGTGCCCTTGCTTGCATACGCGCCGGGGCGCTTTCCCGCCGGGCATGTGGTTGACCAAATGGTGGCCAATATCGACATCGCGCCCACCCTGCTGTCGCTGGCCGGCCTCGAAGCAAGCCGGCCGCTGCACGGGCGGGACTTCGGGCCGCTGGCGCGTGGCGAGGCGGTTGGAGACTGGCGGCCGGAACTGTATTACGAGTATTTCTGGAACTGGGTGTTTCCTCAAACGCCCACCACCCTCGCGCTGCGCAGCAATGATTTCAAGCTGATCCAGTACCACGGAATCTGGGACACGGACGAGTTATATGACTTGCGGAGCGATCCTCGGGAAATGCGCAACTTGGTTGACTCCAGCGAGCACAAGCCGCTGCTGCGGCAAATGCGAAAGCGCCTGTATGAACTGAACCTGGAAACCGGAGGCGGGCCGGCAATCCCCTATACGCCCAAGGAAGGTCACGGCTTGCGTTTCCGAACCCCCGATGGCGCAGCGCAGGCGGAGTTTCCCCGCAGCATCTACCGGCCTGCGAACCCGCCCGACGCGGAGGACTACAAGGACTAGCGCTGCCCGTGCCCCACATCTTTTTGCCGGACTTCATGAAGCGTTTCTGCTACGTTGTGTGGCATGAAGGTTCAAACGCAGGTGGCGGGGCGTTTGCGAGCCGATCCTGATCGGCTTCGCACGGTGTTGGACAGTGCGCTT
>RKRP01000042.1 GCA_007571315.1 Gammaproteobacteria bacterium | reverse complement strand
TCCATGGGGCTCGGCTGGGGCTGTCCTGCCCCAGACGCCCCGCCGAGAGGGGGATAGCCCGCCCGCGCGCAGAAATGAGGCGGACAGGTTACAGTAAGGCCCATGGACCTCACGCAGAAAGAATGGCGCAAGCTGCTGAGCGTAATTCAGCACCTGAACGACAGTCTGGACGATCAGGTCATTCGGGAACGCGCCGGGCGGGCCTTGCTCGACCTTTTGCAGGCGGATTACTTCGCGTCGTATGTGTGGGATGAGCAAGGAGGCATCTTCAGCCAGCCCGTATTCCTGAACATGTCGCCCGACAACCTCAGGCTCTACGAGCAGTATTACCAGTTCCACGATCCGATTACCTTCAAGATGCAGCCCTACCGGCGGGCCGTGTCGGCCAATGAAGTCATGCAGCAGCGCGATTTGGTCAAGACCGAGTTTTTCAACGATTTTCTGGCCGTGGACGGACTCTATTACGGCATCAATATTTATGTGTACGACAACGGCAACCGCAACATTGGCGACTTTCGCATCTGGCGGTCACGCAAGCGGGAAAATTTCAACCGCCGGGAACTCGAAATACTCGACATGATCGCGCCGCACTTCCAAAACGCCATGCGCAATATCCTGTTCGCCAAGCACCAGGTTCCCACCCTGGACCTCGACGAAATCCGCAAGCAGCTTTCGGACCAGTTCGGCCTCACGCCAAGGGAACTCGAAGTGGCCTGCGCGGTGCTGGAGGGCGGCTCGGACAAGATCATCAGCCGCGCGCTGCATATTTCCCTGCCCACGCTGCGCAGCCACATCCAGCACCTGTTCGACAAACTCTCGGTAAACAGCAGAACCGAATTCTGCAGCAAGGTCTTCCTTGGAAAGCAGCCGCACTGGGAAAAGCGTTCGGCGCCTTAATAGCTGGGCCATGGAATATTGCGCCAGGACCACGTGCTCCCAAGTTTGAAATCGCAATTGCAGCATTTGGAAAAAAATCCTGATTGACAGGGCGCAGGTTTTTTTACATGATGATGCCATCATGTTGCCTTATTTGTAATCATGCCATCACTTGTAAGAACACAGGTCCAACTTACGGAAGAGCAAGCTAGGGAACTCAAAATCCGGGCGCGCAGCGAGGAACGTTCAATGGCCGATCTCGTGCGCGAGAGCGTTGCCGAGTACCTGGCGCGCCGGCCCGCGCGGGACCGCAGCGCCCTGCTTGACCGAGCCCGCGCCCTTACAGGGCGTTTTCATTCGGGATATCCCAACGTGGCGGAAAATCACGACCAGCACCTTGACGAAGCGTACGATTCGTGAGTCTGTTTATCGATACATCGGCGCTGTACGCCCTCCTTGACGGCGACGAACCCCGGCACATGAAAGTGGTTGCGGCCTGGCGGGCCGTCACTGAAGGCGGGCGGATTCTGTTTACCTCGAACTACGTGCTTGTCGAAACCTTTGCCCTGCTTCAACGCAGGCTCGGCCTTGAGGCTGTTCAAGGTTTTGCGGATGCTTTTGTGCCGCTGCTGCAAACCGTGTGGGTTGACGAGGAACTGCATGCGGCCGCGGCCGCCTCGCTTTTCACTGCGGCGCAACGGCGGCTGTCGCTGGTGGATTGCGCCAGTTTCGAGCTGATGCGCCGCCTGGGATTAACCGATGTTCTGGCGCTGGACACGGACTTTGCCCGGCAAGGCTTCAACCTGCTCCCGGCCGGCCAGGCATGAACCGGTTGTTATGCCGGGGTTTGGAAGCGGCGGTGGAAGCGGCGGCCGGGAGCGGGCATGGGGCCTTCGGCGTTGTGGAGATTGCGGCAGATGTAGTCCGCCGAGGGAGCGGCCAGGGCCTTGTAGGTGCGCCGGATGAGTTCGCAGGCGGCGAAACCGAGCCAGCCGGCGGGCAGGATTGCGTCGGGGAAGCCCGGGTCGCGAAGCAGGATGCGCCGGTAGTCGTGCACCATGATCGTCCTGAGCCAGAAGCTCTCCTCGGGGGTCAGTTCGCCGGAGCGCAATTCCCGCGTCATCGGGCGGTAGAAATGCAGAAACTCGTCGTAGAGGGCCTTAAGCTCGTCAAGTTTCCACTTCCGGCGGGCCAGGTCCCGGAGCGCGGACTGTGAATGAGGTTCCTCGGTGGCAGCCTTGAACACCGTGACCTGCCCGGCCAGGTCCAGCCCGCCTATGGTTTCGTCCAGTTCCCCGCGCCTGGCGGAGGGACTCGCGTACAAGCCGCCGGACAGCGAGCTGAAGCCCTGCCAGGAAAGGCTCTTGACCAAGGGTTCGCGCTTCTTCTCCGGGAGGCCGGGAAGCAGCACCAGCGTCCAGCAGCCATCCCATTCCGGGCGGGCAGCGGAGTAAATCCGCCGCGCGGCGCGCTCGTAATGGCCCTGCGCCTGATCCGTAAAGCAGAAATAGCTGCGCCGGCCCACCCTGCCGGCCTTGAGCCAGTCCTGGCGCGCCAGCCGGTTGGCGGCCGTGCGCAGGCTGCGCTCGCCAAATCCAAACGGCGCCAGCGCCTCGATCAGGCTGCCCAGCCAAATCCAGCCGCCGTGCTGGGACACGGCATCGCCGAACACGGTAACCATCATGGATGCGGCGCTGATGGAGCGCTCGGCAACCCGGCCGGCCAGGGCGCGGGGCGTTACGCGGCTGCCAGGCATAAGACCCGCGGGAACGCGGTTAGCGTGTTTTGCATACAGCGAACAACGGCAAAGCCGGGAATCAGCATTGGATTCAGCGGGAAAATCACAGAGGCAACGAGCGGCCTGGCGAAATACGCAGGCTAGTCAAGGGCAAAAAGCCCCCGGTCGCGGGCCCATGCGCGGTCACAACTGGTCGAAATCCACCACCACGCGGCTGGTGATGGGATGAGCCTGACAAGTCAAAATCAATCCCTCCTCCAGTTCCTTGTCACCCAGCGCGTGGTTGATGTCCAGCTCCACCTCGCCTTCCAGCAGGCGCGCGCGGCAGGTGGCGCATACGCCTCCCTTGCAGGAGAACGGCAGGTCGGCGCCATTGCGCAGCGCCCCGTCGAGGATGCTCTCTCCGTCGCTGGAGAGTTCGAACCGCGATGAGCGGCCGGCCGCGGCAACGGTAACGTCGCTGACCTGCCCGGCGTAGTGCTGGGCGCGGGCCAGGTGCTTTTCGACCGCGGCGCGCGCGTCCTTGATGGAAGACGAGAACAGTTCGTAGTGGATACGCGATTCATCAACGCCGGCGCCGCGCAGCCCCCTTGATACCTCCGAAATCATCGATTGCGGGCCGCACAGAAAAAACTCGTCGGTTCCGGCAATGTCGATCAGGCGCTTGCGCTGCAACTCGCCGCCCTTGCGGTTGTCGAGACGGCCGTGGAGCACTTCGGCATCCTGCTCCTCGCGGCTCAGGATATTGACCCAGTTGAACCGGGCCATGCAGCGATTCTTCAAAAAGCTCAGTTCATTTTTGAACATCACTGTGGCGGAGTTGCGGTTGCCGTACAGGAGGGTCACGATGCTGCGCGGCTCGCGCTTGAGGATGGACTTGATGATCGACAGGATGGGCGTGATGCCGCTGCCGATGCATATGCACATGTAGTTCTTTTCGTTGTTCGCCGAGAGCGGGGAGAAGAAGTTCCCTTTGGGCGGCAGGGCGCGGATTTCATCGCCGGCGCGCAGCGATTCGTTGGCGTAAGTGGAGAACAGGCCGCCTTCGATCTTCTTGATGCCCACCTTGAGGCAGCCGTCGTCCACGCCGGAGCAGATCGAGTAGGAGCGGCTCACTTCCTCGCCATTGATACCGGCGCTGAGGGTGAGGTATTGGCCCTGGATGAAGCGAAAAGCCTCGCGCGCCGAATCGGGCACATCGAAAGCGACGCAAACCGCGCTGTCGGTTTCCGGGCGAACCTCCGCCACCCGCAAGGAATGGAAGCCGGCCCCGCTCAAGGCGCGCCGCCTACCACTCAAGCCCCGGCCAGGCGCGCTGCACGGATTGCATCTCCGCCAGCAGGTAGCCGTGATGCTCGGTATGCAGGCCGTTGCGCCCGCCGCTGATCGTCCACTTGCCCTCGGGCGCCTCGAGCGCAGCCTCGGCCAAAACGGCCTTCATCGCCCTCTCCCAGTCCGCTTTCATCGCCGCTCGGTCCACCGACACGCCGCTCTTGAGCAAGGCCGTCTCGCCGCTGGTCATCTCAAACATTTCCGGGCAGTAGCCCCACAGCGCGTCGAACGCGGACTGAATCTTGGCGCGGCTTTCCCCGGTGCCTCCGGCTAAGCGCAGCACCCATTCACGGCTGCGCTGGAGGTGGTAGCGGCTTTCCTTGGCGGCCTTGGCGGCGATCGCGGCGATACGCGGGTCGGTGGAACGAGCCAGGCGCTTGAGGTACGGCAGGTTGAAAGTGTCCACCATCGCCTGGCGGGCCATGGTGAAGGCGAAATCGCCTATCGGAAGTTCGCAGATCAGCAGATTCCGGTATTCGCGGCTGCCGCGCAGGAAAGCCAGCTGATCGGCGTTGCGCCCTTCTCCGTCAAGTTCGGCGGCGTAGCGGTAGAAGAGGTTCGCCCGCCCGATGCAATCCAGCGCCACGTTGGCCAGCGCCAGGTCTTCTTCAAGAAAAGGCGCATTGCCGCACCACTCCGAAAGGCGCTGGCCCAGCACCAGCGCGTCGTCGCCCAAGGCAAGCGCGAATTCAAACAGCGCAGCAGCGCGCCCAGGATGCCCTCGCCCATGCGCGCGGCGGCCGGTCACAGGTTTTTGACCGCCTTGGGGAGGCGGTAGTGGGTGGCGTGGCGGTAGGGCTTGTCGTCCGAAGGGTCGAAGAAGCTGGCCGCGTCCTCCTCTTGCGAAGCGACGATTTCGCTGGAGCGGACCACCCATATGCTCACGCCCTCGCTGCGCCGCGTGTAGCAATCGCGCGCGTATTTCAGCGCCTGGGCGCCGTCCTCCGCATGCAAGCTGCCAACATGCTTGTGATCGAGGCCGCGCCTGGAGCGCACGAATACTTCGTAGAGCGGAAGTTTCCTGTCGTTTGTCATCTGTGCGGTTTTTCTCCATTGAGCGCAAGGACTCGGCCGCTCTCTCGCAGACCGCTGCCGTAACCGGCCCTGACGCGGCAACATGAACCGGTCACAGCGCTAGGCGGCGCGGGCGCGGCGCTTTTCCTCATAGGCGCGCATGGCCTCGCGCACCCATTTCCCGTCCTGGTGAGCCTTACGGTGGCGCGCAAGCCGCTCGCGGTTGCACAGCCCGTTGCCGGAAACCACCGTCCAGAACTCGTCCCAGTCGATTTCTCCAAAGTCGTAGTGGCCCCGGTCCTCGTTCCACCGCAACTCGGGATCCGGTATCTTCAGGCCCAGAAAATCCGCCTGCGGCACGGTTTGATCGACGAAATCCTGGCGCAGCTCGTCGTTGCTCTTGCGCTTGATCTTCCACTGCATGGACTGGGCGCTGTGCGCCGATTCGGAATCGTGCGGGCCAAACATCATCAAGGTGGGCCACCACCAGCGGTTGAGCGCGTCCTGGGCCATGGCTTTTTGCGCTTCGCTGCCGGCCGCCAAAGCCATCAGGATTTCGAAGCCCTGGCGCTGGTGAAAGCTCTCTTCCTTGCAGATGCGGATCATGGCCCGCGAATAGGGGCCGTACGAAGTGCGCTGCAAGGAAATCTGGTTGACGATGGCCGCCCCGTCCACCAGCCAGCCGATCATCCCGATGTCCGCCCAGGTGAGCGTGGGGTAGTTGAAGATGGAGGCGTACTTGGCGCGGCCCTGATGCAGCGCCTCGATCATGTCCTCGCGGCTGGCGCCCAGGGTTTCGGCGGCGCTGTAGAGGTACAGCCCGTGCCCCCCCTCGTCCTGAACCTTGGCCAGCAGGATCATCTTGCGCTTCAGGGTGGGGGCGCGCGTAATCCAGTTGCCCTCCGGCTGCATCCCGATGATCTCCGAGTGAGCGTGCTGGGATATCTGGCGAACCAAGTTTTTGCGATAGGCATCGGGCATCCAGTCCTTAGGTTCGATCCTGCGCTCATCATCGACCCGTGTCTGAAAGGCCGCCTCCAGTTCCGCGCCGCTGAGCCGGTATTCCGTCATGCTTCCCTCCTTTCCACCAGCGTAAGCACGTCGTACAGCGCCACGGGCTGGCCTTCCTGATTAACGATTTCCACATCCCACACCACCACCCCGGTGGCGCGGTCCTCTTCCGGGCGCTTTTCCCTGGCGATCTTCTTCTTCACCGTGACCCGCGCCTGAATGGTGTCGCCAATGCCCACCGGCTCGATGAAGCGCAGGTTGTCCAGCCCGTAATTCGCCAGCACCGGCCCCGGCGCCGGGTCCACGAACAGGCCGGCGGCTGCTGATAAAACAAAGTAGCCGTGCGCCACCCGCTTTCCGAACAATGAATCTTTCGCCGCCTCCTCGTCGAAGTGCGCGTAGAAGTGATCGCCGGAAATACAGCCGAAGTTCACGATGTCGGCCTCGGTTACGGTGCGGCGATGGGTGGTGATGCGGTCGCCCACCTCAAGGTCCTCGAAATGCTTGCGGAACGGATGCGTTTGCGTGTCCCGGGTGCGGGCGCCGGGCTGGTACTCGCGGGTAATGGCGGCCAGCGAACTGGGCGAACCCTGCACCGAGGTGCGCTGCATGTAGTGCTTGACCGCTCGCGCCCCGCCCAGTTCCTCGCCGCCGCCGGCGCGGCCCGGGCCGCCATGCACCAGCATCGGCAAAGGCGAGCCGTGCCCGGTGGATTCCCCGGCGCAATCACGGTTGAGCACCAGCATGCGGCCGTGCCAGGCCGCTGTTCCCAGCACGATTTGCGCCGCCTCTTCATCATCGCGGCTGACCACGGAACCCACCAGGCTGCCGCGCCCCATGGCGGCAAGGTCAACCGCCTCGCCGGTATCGCCGTACGGCATCAGAGTGGCCACCGGGCCGAAAGCTTCTATCGAATGCGGCGCATCCGCGCGCTGCGGATCAGCGCAATACAGCAGAGTGGGCGGATAGAAGGCATCGCGCGCGGCGCGCTCGCCAATGAGTTCGAAGTCATCGCCGCCGCCCATGAGGATTTCGCAACTCCCGGCCAGCTGATCGACGCTGGCTTGGACCTCGGCCTTCTGCGCGGCCCCCAGCAGCGGCCCCATGCGCACGCCTTCCGCCGCCGGGTCGCCCACCGCCACTTTTGACAACCGCGCCTTGAGGGCATCCGCCACCGGCTGGGCCTGCTGGCGCGTAACCAGAATGCGGCGGATCGCGGTGCATTTCTGCCCCGCCTTGGAAGTCATCTCGCGGGCCACCTCCTTGATGAACAGGTCGAACTCCGGGTCGCCAACGCTCACCGACTGTCCCAGGATGCAGCAGTTCAGCGAATCCGCTTCCTGGTTGAAGGGGATGCTCCTGGCGATGATGTTGGGGTGCGCCTTGAGCATGCGACCGGTTTCGGCGGAGCCGGTGAACGTGACCGCGTCCTGCTCGGTCAGATGATCCAAGAGGTTGCCGGCGCTGCCGCAGATGAGTTGCAGCGCCCCTTCGGGCAGGAGCCCCGAGGCAATGATTTCACGCACCA